>NZ_CP162100.1:1636222-1963466 GCF_040869035.1 Vibrio sp. NTOU-M3 | reverse complement strand
AAATCACGGTTTCCATGAAGAACAATTATGGTCCTGATGATTTACCGCAGATCTGGGATGAATTGCGCCGAAAAGTTAATGATCTAAAAGGTCAACTTCCTCCCGGGGTGAATGACCCACAAGTCATTGATGATTTCGGTGATGTTTACGGTATTTTGTTGGCAGTAACAGGGGAAGGGTACAGTTATAAAGAGCTGCTGGACTATGTTGACTACTTAAGGCGTGAGCTCGAATTAGTTGATGGTGTCAGCAAGGTATCGGTAACTGGGCAACAGCAAGAGCAAGTGTTCATTGAGATATCGATGAAACGCCTCAGTAGCCTTGGGTTATCGCCGGATACCGTCTTCAATCTATTGTCGACACAGAATGTTGTCTCTGATGCTGGTGCTATCCGCATTGGTAGCGAATACATTCGTATTCAACCGACTGGCGAATTTGAAAATGTTGATCAATTAGGTGACCTGATCCTGACAGAAGCAGGTGCTCAGGGACTTATTTATCTCAAAGACGTTGCTGAGATTAAACGCGGTTATGTCGAAGTTCCTAGCAATATCATTAACTTTAACGGTCAGGTTGCTTTGAATGTCGGGGTTTCTTTTGCACAGGGCGTCAATGTTGTTGAAGTCGGTAAAAGCTTTGATCGTCGACTTGCAGAGTTAAAGTATCAACAACCGGTTGGTGTCGGTATTTCCGAAATTTACAGTCAACCAAAAGAAGTCGATAAATCGGTTAGTGGCTTTGTGGTGAGCCTTGGCCAAGCTGTCGCGATAGTGATCATTGTTCTACTGTTTTTCATGGGGTTACGCTCTGGTCTATTAATTGGTTTGATACTGCTGCTGACGGTTTTGGGAACATTCATTTTCATGAAATATTTCCAGATTGATCTGCAACGTATCTCTTTAGGTGCATTGGTTATTGCACTAGGGATGCTGGTGGATAACGCCATTGTGGTCGTTGAGGGGATACTGATAGGTACCCAGAAAGGGCGAACGCGGCTACAAGCTGCGACCGATATCGTGACCCAAACTAAATGGCCATTGCTGGGTGCAACGGTGATTGCTGTCACGGCATTTGCTCCGATTGGCCTGTCAGAAGATGCGACTGGTGAATATTGTGGCACTTTGTTTACCGTTCTTCTTATCTCACTCATGCTGAGTTGGTTTACGGCGATATCTCTGACGCCATTTTTTGCCGATATATTCTTTAAAGGGCAAAAGGTGAAACAAGATGGAGAAAACTCCGATCCATACAACGGCATGATTTTCGTCATTTACAAGAACTTCCTTGAGTTCTGTATGAAGCGAGCTTGGCTGACCGTTGCAGTGCTTATTGTCGGCCTTGTTGCGAGTATCTATGGTTTCGGTTTTGTTAAGCAGTCGTTTTTCCCATCGTCAACGACACCGATGTTCCAAGCAGACATTTGGTTACCTGAAGGGACAGACATTCGAGCGACAAATACAAAGCTGAAAGCATTGGAATCTTGGCTGGCAGAGCAGGACCACGTTGAGCATATAACAACGACGGCAGGCAAAGGGTTACAGCGTTTTATGCTGACGTATGCACCTGAGAAGAGCTACGCCGCATATGGTGAAATCACCACTCGAGTCGATAACTATGAAGCACTTCAACCGCTCATGGCGAAATTCCGAGCACATGTTGAAGCGACGTTCCCTGAAGTCAATTACAAGCTTAAACAGATTGAGCTTGGCCCAGGTGGCGGTGCCAAAATTGAAGCGCGTGTGATTGGCTCTGATCCTACTGTCTTACGCTTGCTTGCTGCACAGATCAGCGAGATTATGCATAACGATCCAGGTGCAACAAACGTGCGTCACGATTGGAGAGAGCGCACTAAGGTTTTAGAGCCTCAGTTTAATGAGAGTCAGGCGCGTCGTTATGGGATCACCAAGTCAGATGTCGATGATTTCTTGTCAATGTCATTCTCTGGTATGGCGATTGGTGTATACCGAGATGGTACAACCTTGATGCCAATCGTTGCCCGATTACCGGAAGATGAGCGTATTGATATCCGAAATATCGAAGGAATGAAGATCTGGAGCCCAGTACTGAGCGAATACATTCCGCTCCAGCAAGTGACTATGGGTTATGAGATGCGTTGGGAAGACCCAATTATTGTGCGCAAGAATCGTAAGCGTATGCTCACTGTAATGGCTGACCCAGATATTCTTGGCGAAGAAACGGCAGCGACATTGCAAAAACGTCTTCAACCGCAAATTGAAGCGATTGAATTGCCACCGGGTTATTCTTTGGAATGGGGTGGGGAGTATGAATCATCAAGTGATGCACAAGCCTCGCTGTTTACAACGATGCCAATGGGTTACTTGTTCATGTTCTTGATCACGGTGTTCTTATTCAACTCAGTGAAAGAGCCGCTGATTGTTTGGCTAACAGTGCCATTGGCTATTATTGGTGTGACAACAGGTCTGCTGGCGCTAAATACGCCATTTGGCTTTATGGCGTTGCTTGGCTTCTTAAGTTTGTCCGGTATGCTGCTGAAAAATGGTATCGTGCTCTTGGATCAGATTGAGATAGAAATGCAATCGGGCAAAGATCCCTATATTGCTGTGGTTGATGCGGCGCTAAGTCGTGTTCGTCCTGTTTGTATGGCCGCGATTACTACGATTTTAGGCATGATTCCTCTGTTACCGGATATTTTCTTTAAACCAATGGCGGTAACGATCATGTTTGGTTTAGGTTTTGCTACGGTACTGACACTTATTGTCGTACCAGTCTTGTATCGTCTATTCCATAAGGTTAAGGTGCCAAACTAAGGTTTGGTTAACAAAACATAAAAAACGCCTCTGAACCTTCAGGGGCGTTTTTGTAAGGATACAAAAATGACTGATACAACTTGTGCTTGGGCCTTAAATCATCCGTTAGAAAAAAACTATCACGATGAAGAGTGGGGCGTGCCTGTTTATGATGATACGAAACTGTTTGAGTTTATTACGCTAGAAGGTGCTCAAGCAGGACTTAGCTGGATTACGATTTTAAAAAAACGAGAAGGGTATAGTAAAGCCTTTGAGGGTTATGATATCAACAAACTCGCTCAATATGATGAACAACGCGTTCCATTGATTATTGAGCAATACGATGTTGTCAAAAACAAAGCGAAGATAGCGTCGGTTTATTCTAATGCCCGCGCGACTATCGAACTTCAGAAAGAGTATGGTTCATTATCCAATGCGCTGTGGCAGTTTGTCGAAGGCAAGCCTATCGTGAATCACTGGACATCAATGTCTGAAGTGCCTGCGGTGACGGAGCAATCCAAGCAAATGAGTAAATTCTTAAAGAAGAAAGGATTCAAGTTTGTTGGTGAAACCATCTGTTATGCTTTTATGCAGGCAGTAGGGATGGTGGATGATCATGTCGTTGGGTGTCCGCATAAACCACATTAATCGCTGTTTTATCCCTCTTTGAATGATTGTTATGCAGGGTTGGATTTCTGAGCCAGCATTATGGAGAGGAAAGCTTCTCAATTTGCTTGGATGTAATTTATCTTGCTTGGTGATTTACGTTGTTTGACTTGAATAGTTAAGGGCAACGTTTACAGAGGAGCAAAGCGTTGAACAGGGAAGCGATTAAATGAAATAACGGTTATAGATATCCTGCCTATTTGAAGCCCTCAAGAGTTGAGGGCTGAAGTTATTTAGCTGGCATTGACAATATCAGATG
Source organism: Vibrio sp. NTOU-M3 (assembly GCF_040869035.1). Classification (NCBI taxonomy): domain Bacteria; kingdom Pseudomonadati; phylum Pseudomonadota; class Gammaproteobacteria; order Vibrionales; family Vibrionaceae; genus Vibrio; species Vibrio sp. NTOU-M3. The sequence continues at coordinate 1,959,773 of NZ_CP162100.1, read as the reverse complement.
CATCCGTTGAGCGTAATACATAACCTCTATTTCGAATTGTTAACAATGTAAACTCTGTATAACCAAGTACTTTTCTTACTTCATGGAGTAAGACTGGTAAACTATTTATGCCTATGTGAGTACCATCCCAAACATGCTCTTCAAGCTCTTCTCGGCTTATTAATTGATTCATGCTTTTTGTCATAAAGCACAAACATTTAATACAGTTTGTACTGCAATAAATAGGTTGTTCTGCATTATTACCAATGACAGATATTTTCCCTAGATTATTAAATGAAATTTTGATACCTAGGGAAACCTCAAGATCTTTTATGTTCTTACACATTAAGCAAGTTTTATTTTTACAGTTGTTTAGATTGTCTGCATTTCTCATATTTGTCTCCTGACTAGACTAACATCATTGTCCAGATGTTTATCTCCTTTATTATCCAGATGCTTATATCCATTTTAGCAACATCTATATAGTTAATATTTTATAGTAATCCGTTTATAATTTGATTTTTTTACTTAATTTTCTTTATTGTGGCACATAAATGATTGTGATTGCTTAATTGTGTTTTTAATTCATTTTATGGTTTTTTTTCTTTAGTGTTAGTTATTATTTGTTAAATACCATTAATTTGATTATTTTTCTTAAATATCAGTTAGTTATGTTTTGTGATTATCTTTATTAATTGATTATTAATCTTGTGTTTTTAAATTAATTAATCATCGTTAATGTTATTTATTGTTAAAACGGTTTATATCTTTTTATTTTGGTGGAATGTCTATTCTAGTGTCTTTTCGAATTCTGTACTATGCGCGTATTGAGGGGATGTTTCGTGAGGCTGCATATGAAACCCACTGGTATAAATAATATGTATAATAAAAATATAGTACTTTTCTTTGTGTTGTTTTTAATGATGAGCACATTTGATGTTTATGCTGCAAATAAGCCTAAGTTAGAATCAATTTCAGGGGGAAATGATAGTGGAATGTATAATGAAGGCGATAAAATTGATATATACGCCGACTTTAGCTCATTTATATCACCATCAGATGATGCAACATCACCATCTAAAGTTACGCTTAAACTGGATACAGGCCCTGATGCTCATAAAACAACAATAAATTTAACCAGTTCAGCGAGTCTATTATTAGACGAGAGTTTTGGTGTTCCGAATACACCAAATCTAAATGGTGTTAATGATAATACTGGTGTTTGGGATATATTAGAGCTTTCAAATGGTGATATTCTGATTGGTGGATATTTTACGTCATATGAAGGCGTTGCCACTCGTCATTTGGTATTGGTTAATCCAGATGGGACGGTAAAAAGAACCTTTGGTGGCTCATTCTCTACAAACAGCCCAACATTTAATGGTGAAGTCACCAGCCTGACGGAAACAAGTGAAGGAAAAATAATTGTTGCCGGTGAATTCTATAACTATAACGGTAATGGTAATTACGACTACTTAGTTCAATTCAATAGTGATTTTTCCATTGATACGACCTTTATGGATAAGCTTACTAAGAATGGCTCTAGTCGAACTTTTAATGCTGCTATTGGTGAGAAAAACTATGCAGTCTATTCACCAAACTCACCAGTGTTGGAGCATGACTCAAAGCTCTATGTGACAGGTAACTTCACACAAGTTTCTGGGGAAAACCACAATAAAATTGTGAGCCTAAATCTTGATGGCACGATCAATACGGGTTTTACCTCACCAGTTTCAACAAACTCTAATGCCCAAGCAGTAAAAACAGTCAGAGTCGATGACAATGAAACGGCAACAACGACTGATGATAAGCTTTATATAACCGGTTATAACCCCTATGTAGTCTATAAAGGTAGAAATACCGCACGCCCGATTTGGCGCCTCAATATGGATGGAACGGTTGATGAGACTTTTCTCTCAGCGGTAACTTCGGCCTTTGTTTCCGATGTTTTGGTCCTGCCGAAAAGTGCTCAGGAAGGTATTGTGGTTTCTGGCTACAATATGTCGATCCCTGGCGTTAGTACAAGTAATGTTTATGCGTTAAAGAAAGATGGAACACACAACAAAGATAACTGGGCAACAACGTCGATTCGTGCTGGCTATTCAGCAGAAGCATTTGCAATTGTAGAAGGTAAGTTATTTGTTGGTGCGCATAATAGATGGCCAGCTGCACAAGGTAATGGTGGCTTACTGGTATTCAATATGGAAGACGGAACGGTTAACCAGCCGTTCATGAAAACACTTGGTAGCGGAAAGTTTGTTGGTGGTGGTACAGACGTCCACGCGCTGACGTTGATGAAAGACGGCAGTTTAATGGTTGGGGGAACATTTGCTGGTTACAACTCTCAAACCAACGATGAACGTGGCATTATTCGTATGCGCTTTAATCGCCTCAAAGGGACGTATACCGTAAGGGAGGAAGCGAAAGACCTTACCGGTTTGATGACAGTCGATAGTATTGAAAGTTATCAAGTTGATAGTATTTTCGGAGGAGCAAAAGATACAACTGCGCCAGACTTATCGACATTACCATCAGGAACATTAGAGAAAAATACTCGTTATTCCCTAAACCGATATCCTACCGACCCAGTCAAAACCAAACTTACTGTCGATAAATCAAAAACACCGACCACAGGACAGATTGTTGCAACGGTAACGAGCATTACTGAAGACGATAAATATGTCGGGAAGAGTGGTGACGAGGTAACGTTTTCTGTTGATAATAATTTAGTCTCTGTCACCTCGGTTACGGACAATAAAGACGGTACTTACTCGGTCACGTTATCGACCAGTGAAACCCTAGAAACAAAAACAAAGATCAGTGCAACCGTTAATGGAGAAGCGATCCAAAACAATACGTCGTCTCCTTACCAGTTAGAGGTGACATTTGAAGACGTCACCAAACCGACGATTCAACTGTCTGCAGGTAAAACAACACTGAAGAAAGGTGAATCAACGACGTTAACCATGGTTTTGAGTGAAAGTTCAACGAACTTTGCATTGGCTGATCTATCAGCTGTTGGTGGGGTGATCTCAGGTTTTTCTGGCTCTGATAAAAACTACAGTGCCACCTTTACAGCTACAGACAACTTCTCAGGCAATGGTAGTGTTGCAATCAAAGCAGATTCGTTCACTGACGCTGCCGGTAACAACAATGCCAATCAACCGTCGGTAGCATTTACGATTGATGCACTCTCGCCAACCATTGCGATCACAGCAGGGAAAACGGCTCTCAAAGCTGGTGAAAAAACCACCGTTACTTTCACCTTAAGTGAAGCAGCGACAGATTTTGTTCAAAAAGACGATATTACGGTTACTGGTGGTACATTAGGTACACTTAGCGCTGACGCTGCAAACAAAGTCTATACCGCAGAATTTACGCCAAAAGCCAACAGCACGACAGATGCGGTCATTAGTGTTGCAGCCGATAGCTTCAATGACCCCGCAGGCAACCCAAATATTGTGGGTGCGAGCTTAACTTTAAGTATCGATACCGTAGTGCCAACCGTTGCTATCTCCGCAGGAAAAACTGCGCTAAAAGCAGGCGAGAAAACCACGGTCACCTTCACTTTAAGTGAAGCGGCAACGGACTTTACGCTCAATGATGACATTACGGTAACTGGCGGTAGCTTAGGGACATTAAGCGCAGATACGGCGAAAAAAGTGTACACCGCTGAATTTACACCAAAAGCGGGCAGTACAGCGGATGCCGTGATCACGGTTGCTTCCGACAGCTTTACCGATGCGGCGGGCAACCCGAACGCAGCGGGTGCGAGCCTTACGCTGACCATTGATACCGTGGTTCCAACGGTTGCCATCACAGCTGGCAAAACAGCATTGAAAGCAGGTGAGAAAACCACAGTAACCTTCACCTTAAGTGAAGCAGCGACAGACTTTGTTCAAAAAGACGATATTACGGTAACGGGAGGAACCTTAGGTGCCCTAAGTGCCGATACGGCGAAAAAAGTCTATACCGCTGAGTTTACTCCAACAGCTAACAGCACAAAGGATGCTGTTATCACTGTTGCGTCCGACAGTTTCAGCGATGCCGCTGGAAACTTGAATGCGGCTGGTGCCAGTTTAACCCTGACGATTGACACCGTGGTACCGACGATTGCTATCACGGCAGATGCATCAAGCTTGAAAGGTGGTGAAACCGCTGAAGTGACCTTTACATTAAGTGAAGCGTCGACAGATTTTACCTCCACAGACATTACAGTGACTGGTGGTACGCTTGGGACCTTAACAGGCTCTGGAACAACCTACACAGCAGAGTTTACACCAAAGACCAACAGTGATGCTGATGGTGTGATTGGTGTTGCGGCGAGCAAGTTTACGGATGCAGCCGGAAACCCGAATGCGACAGGGGCAAGCCTTACACTGACGATTGATACCGTGGTTCCGACCATTGAGATCACGTCAGATAAGTCAGCGCTAAAGCGAGGTGAAAAGGCAACGATTACCTTTACGTTAAGTAAGAGTGCATCTGACTTTATCGCCAGTGATATCACGGTAACTGGTGGCTCGCTGGGTACCCTTACAGGGACAGGGACGACATACACCGCCGAATTCACGCCGAAAGTCGATAGTGTCGCGAATGGTGTGATTACCGTTGCTGCAAATACCTTTACCGATGCATCAGGCAACCAAAACGCAACGGGTCATACATTGACCATCAGCGTCGATACGGTGGCACCTACCATTGCGATAACCTCAGATAAGTTAGCGTTAAAAGCGGGTGAGTCCGCTCAAATTACCTTTACCCTAAGTGAAGCGGCAGATGATTTTAAAGCTGAAGATGTAACCACAACTGGAGGCACCTTGGGTGCGGTTACAGGAAGTGGTACCAGCTATAGCGCAACCTTTACCCCGACAGCATCAAGCACTAAGAACGGTGTTATTACCGTTGCTGCAAGCACATTTACCGATGCGGCGGGTAACTCAAATATTAAAGGTGACACACTGACACTTACTGTGGACAGTGTTGTGCCGACCATTGCCATTACGTCAGATAAATCAGCACTGAAAGCAGGAGAAACTGCACAAATTACCTTCACGTTAAGTGAGTCTGCAACCGACTTTGTGGCTAACGACATCACGGTCAGTGGTGGTACCTTGGGTGTCCTTACTGGCAGCGGTACAAGCTACAGTGCCGAGTTCACACCGAGTGATGACAGCACTACGGCTGGTGTTATCAGCGTTATTGCAAACAAGTTCAGTGATGTAGCCGGTAATGCTAACAGCACTGGTGATAGCTTGACGTTGACGGTGGATACTGTGGTGCCAACCATCAGCATTACCTCCGATAAATCGACCTTGAAAAATGGTGAGACCGCGACGATTACTTTCACGTTGAGTGAATCGTCGACAGATTTTGTTGCTAACGATGTAACGGTGACAGGAGGTGCATTAAGCGGCTTTACTGGTACAGGAAAATCGTACACTGCTACTTTCACTCCGAAAGCGAACAGCACAGATGATGGTGTGGTGAGTGTTGTAGGAAGTAAATTCAGTGATGCGGCTGGTAACCTTAATACGACAGGTGCAAGTGTGACGCTGACGATTGACAGTGTATTACCTGGCATCACCATTACTTCAGATAGCTTGTCACTAAAAAACAGTGAGACTGCTGAAATTACCTTTACGTTGACTAAGAGTGCTTCGGACTTTAAGGCAGAAGATATTGAAGTTGAAGGGGGTACCTTAGGTACGCTAACAGGCAGTGGTAAGAGCTACACCGCAACCTTTACCCCAACAGCAAGCAGTATCAAAGATGGTGTGATTAGTGTTGGTACAAGCAAGTTTACCGACAGTGCAGGTAACGCGAATGCGGTGGGGGCAAGCTTAACTTTAAGCATTGATACCGTAGTGCCAACCGTTGCTATCTCCGCAGGAAAAACTGCGCTAAAAGCGGGCGAGAAAACCACGGTCACCTTCACTTTAAGTGAAGCGGCAACGGACTTTACGCTCAATGATGACATTACGGTAACTGGCGGTAGCTTAGGGACATTAAGCGCTGATACGGCGAAAAAAGTGTACACCGCTGAATTCACACCAAAAGCAGGCAGTACAGCGGATGCCGTGATCACGGTTGCGTCTGACAGCTTTACCGATGCAGCGGGCAACCCGAACGCAGCGGGTGCGAGCCTTACGCTGACCATTGATACCGTGGTTCCAACGGTTGCGATCACAGCTGAAAAAACGGCATTGAAAGCGGGTGAGAAAACCACAGTAACCTTCACCTTAAGTGAAGCAGCGACAGACTTTGTTCAAAAAGACGATATTACGGTAACGGGAGGAACCTTAGGCGCCCTAAGTGCCGATACGGCGAAAAAAGTCTATACCGCTGAGTTTACTCCAACAGCCAACAGCACAAAGGATGCCGTTATTACCGTGGCGTCTGACAGCTTCAGCGATGCAGCTGGAAACCTGAATGCGGATGGCGCCAGTTTAACCTTGACGATTGACACCGTAGTACCGACGATTACTATCACGGCAGATGCATCAAACTTGAAAGGTGGTGAAACCGCTGAAGTGACCTTTACATTAAGTGAAGCGTCGACAGATTTTACTTCCACAGACATTACAGTGACTGGTGGTACGCTTGGGACCTTAACAGGCTCTGGAACAACCTACACAGCAGAGTTTACGCCAAAAACCAACAGCGATGCGGATGGTGTGATTAGTGTTGCGGCGAGCAAGTTTACGGATGCAGCCGGAAACCCGAATGCGACAGGGGCAAGCTTTACACTGACGATTGATACCGTGGTTCCGACCATTGAGATCACGTCAGATAAGTCAGCGCTAAAGCGTGGTGAAAAGGCAACGATTACCTTTACGTTAAGTAAGAGTGCATCTGACTTTATCGCCAGTGATATCACGGTAACCGGTGGTTCGTTGGGTACCCTTACAGGGACAGGGACGACATACACCGCCGAATTCACGCCGAAAGTCGATAGTGTCGCGAATGGTGTGATTACCGTTGCTGCAAATACCTTTACCGATGCATCAGGCAACCAAAACGCAACGGGTCATACATTGACCATCAGTGTCGATACGGTGGCACCTACCATTGCGATAACCTCAGATAAGTCAGCGTTAAAAGCGGGTGAGTCTGCTCAAATTACTTTTACCTTAAGTGAAGCGGCAGATGATTTTAAAGCTGAAGATGTGACCACAACCGGAGGCACCTTGGGTGCGGTTACAGGAAGTGGTACCAGCTATAGCGCAACCTTTACCCCGACAGCATCAAGCACTAAGAACGGTGTTATTACCGTTGCTGCGGGCACATTTACCGATGCGGCAGGTAACTCAAATAGTAAAGGGGACACACTGACACTCACGGTGGACAGTGTTGTGCCAACCATTGCCATTACGTCAGATAAATCTGCACTGAAAGCAGGAGAAACTGCTCAAATTACCTTCACGTTAAGTGAGTCTGCAACCGACTTTGTGGCTAATGACATCACGGTCAGTGGCGGTACCTTGGGTGCCCTTACTGGTAGTGGTACAAGCTACAGTGCCGAGTTCACGCCGAGTGATGACAGCACCACAGCTGGTGTTATCAGCGTTATTGCAAACAAGTTCAGTGATGCAGCCGGTAATGCTAACAGCACTGGTGATAGCTTGACGTTGACGGTGGATACTGTGGTGCCAACCATCAGCATTACCTCCGATAAATCGACCTTGAAAAATGGTGAGACCGCGACGATTACTTTCACGTTGAGTGAATCGTCGACAGATTTTGTTGCTAACGATGTAACGGTGACAGGAGGTGCATTAAGCGGCTTTACTGGTACAGGAAAATCGTACACTGCTACTTTCACTCCGAAAGCGAACAGCACAGATGATGGTGTGGTGAGTGTTGTAGGAAGTAAATTCAGTGATGCGGCTGGTAACCTTAATACGACAGGTGCAAGTGTGACGCTGACGATTGACAGTGTATTACCTGGCATCACCATTACTTCAGATAGCTTGTCACTAAAAAACAGTGAGACTGCTGAAATTACCTTTACGTTGACTAAGAGTGCTTCGGACTTTAAGGCAGAAGATATTGAAGTTGAAGGGGGTACCTTAGGTACGCTGACGGGCAGTGGTAAGAGCTACACCGCAATCTTTACCCCAACAGCAAGTAGCACTAAAGATGGTGTAATTAGTGTCGGTACAAGCAAGTTTACCGATAGTGCGGGTAATGCGAATGCGGTGGGTGCAAGCTTGACCTTAAGCATTGATACACTGCCTCCAACTATTAGTGTTTCCGCTGATAAATCAAGCGTTAAAAATGGTGAAACGGCACAGATTACCTTTACGTTAAGTGAGGCATCAGCAGATTTCGAAGCTAATGATATCAGTGTAACTGGTGGTACATTGAGCACGCTAAGTGGTAGTGGTAAGAGCTACAGTATTACCTTTACCCCAACGGCTGATAGCACAACCGATGGCGTGATCAGCGTCGGTACGAATAAGTTCTCTGATGCAGCGGGCAACCTCAATACGTCAGGAGCGAGTATTACTCTGACTGTCGATAGTGTGCTGCCAACGATTGATATTAGCTCTGACAAAACTGCGCTGAAAGCGGGAGAAAAGGCACAAATTACATTTACTCTCAGTGAAGCCGCGACAGATTTTGCGTCGGGAGACATTACGGTTACAGGTGGCTCGTTAGGTACGTTAACAGGCAGTGGCACAAGTTACTCCGCTGAATTTACACCAACAGCGAACAGCACAAGCGATGGTGTGATTAGTGTTGCCAAGAGTAAGTTTAGTGATGCGGCGGGCAACTTAAATGGTGCAGGTGACAGCCTAACTTTGAGCATTGATAGCGTTGTACCAACGATAGCGATTACTGCTGATGTTTCAGCGTTGAAGGGTGGTGAAACAGCTCAAGTTACCTTTACCTTAAGCGAGGCTTCAACGGACTTTGAATCTGCAGATATTACAGTTTCAGGCGGTACACTAGGGACGTTAACGGGTTCAGGTACAACCTATTCGGCGGAATTTACCCCAACGACTAACAGCAATAAATCTGGCGTAATCACCGTTGCGGCAAGCAAATTCACTGATGCAGCAGGAAATACTAACCTAGCTGGTGCAAGCTTGACGCTAGCAGTGGATACGGTAGCTCCCACAATTTCGATTACGTCCAACAAGACGCAACTAAAAGCCAATGAAACAGCGGATATTACCTTTAAGCTTAGCGAAGCCTCTCAAGACTTCGTTGCAAATGATGTCACCGTAAGTGGCGGTACATTAACTGATTTCGATGGCTCCGGAGATGCATATACCGCTGTATTTACCCCGACGTCAGGCAGTATAGCAAATGGTGTGATCACCGTTGCAGCGAGCAAATTCTCAGATGCTGCAGGTAACACCAACGGCGCGGAAACCAAGCTAACGTTAACAATCGACACAGTAAAACCCACCATTGCTATCACTGCTGATAAGAGCAAGCTGAAAAAAGGCGATACGTCGACCATCACCATTGTGTTAAGTGAAGCGGCGACTGATTTCACCGTAGATGATTTGGTGATTACGGTGGGTAGCATTACCAGTTTCACGGGTTCAGGGAAAAATTATGAAGCAGTCGTTGTGCCAAAAGATGAGTTTGCTGGTTCAGTTTCTCTATCTGTAGCCGAAGGTAAATTCACTGATGCGGCTGGGAATAACAATGTGGTATCAAATACGGTGACTTTTGATGTCAACACGAAGAAACCTACGACGCCAACAATTGATAAATCAACAACGAACATTAATACGCCGGTGCTGACGGGAACGTCGGATGCAGGAAACCAAGTATTTGTAACTATCAACAACGTGCAGTTTGTGACAACAGCAACTGCGACAACGCGTTCGACTGCGGGTAAATGGACAGTTGATACCGCTAATGGAATCGATAGTTCAGGCAGTCCGGTTGACTTTAACTCCTTGGAAGACAACCGTTACGATGTGGAACTGTATGCAGTTGATTCATTTGGCAATGTATCTGATGAGGATGCAACGCTTGATGAAGTGACCATTGATACTCACAGACCTAATCCGCCGATCTTTTATCCGGTTACTGTACAACAAGTGATTAAAGGATTGGGTGAGCCACAAACCAAAGTATCTGTGAAATTGGCAAATGGTGCGGCAGTTTGTGCACAGCAAACGATCGACGAATTTGGTTTCTGGCAATGTAATCCAACGGTCATGTTGAGTGACTCACAAGTGGTGGAAGCAACAGTTACTGATAGTGCTGGAAACACATCTTTGGTGGCTGGAACGCAAGTCGTATCTGGTGCATATAGCATGAAGACGACGCCTGCAATGTTGTTTAACACGCTTGGAAAAGAGGTCAGTGGTACAGGTGCGTTTGCTGCCGATATCACCGTCTATGATGATGCCAATACGACACTCTGTAAGACGACCGTGAATCCATTAGGGACATGGCAATGTGTGTTGAGTGCCAACCTAGCACCTAATTCAAAAGTGAACGTTTTACAGTTTGCTGATCAAGTTGCGATGAACGTGTTTACTCATGTGATTGACCCTGACAATGAGTGGGTTCCACCTACGATGTACGATGTACGTTCGAGTTTGTTTGAGGGTGAAAGTGATTATGAGAATGGCTCGGTCACTATCGTCAATGGCGAGAAAATCTGTGAAAGCACGATCAGCAAGGGATACAACAACTCTGAGTTAGTTAACCACTTCAGCTGTAATGCTAGTCAGTCAGTTGATAGCACTAAGCTTGCCTTTAGCTTCTACAGCATGGCGCAAAAACTTCAGTCTTCAGGTTTGAGTACGCCTGTTGTTGTAGGTGGAACAATTCGCGACAGTGACTTTGATGGCCGTACGGACCTTGAGGAGTGGGATTGCAACAACACAGGTGTTCCTTGTATCGATACCGATGGTGATGGTATTCCGAATTACCTAGACCAAGATGATGATGGCGATGGTATTCCATCAGTGCTGGAGCAGGGAAGTAACTACATAAACACGGACTCTGACAATGACGGTATTCCAGACAGCGTTGAGAGCGCAGGTATTACCCCAGCTCCTGAAATGAAAGGTGTCGATCAAGACAGAGATGGAATCGATGACGCATTAGATGTTGATTTCACCGGAGGTGTCGATGCCAATGGTGACGGTATTGATGACCGCTATCAACCACGAGATACCGACGGCGATGGTACGCCTGATTATGTCGACCTCGATAGCGATGGCGATTTGATTCCAGATGAAGTTGAAGGTACGGCGGACTTCGATTTAGATGGACTGGCAAACTACATCGATACCGATTCGGATAATGATGGAATTAGTGACCAGATAGAGGCGCAAGGTAATAGCTTTACCTCGACAACCTCAAGAAGCTTCCTAGCATTTGCGAACTTCATTACAACACCGGTCAATTCAGACAACGATGCGCTACCTGATTATACCGATTTGGATAGTGACAATGATGGTATTCCAGACGTTATCGAATCTGGCGGCAAAGATGAGGACAACAATGCAATTGCAGACTTTGATAGCCCTGTGATCACACAGCCACTCGACACGGATGGTGATGGTGAATATGACTACCTAGATCTTGATAGTAATGACGATGGCATCTTTGACATCTATGAGTCCAAAGGCATGACCGAAGAAGTTGTTGATCAAGAGCTGGACCTAAATCGCGATGGCATGATCGATGATACACATGTCGATTCAGATAGCGATGGTTTACCAGATATCGTCGATGGTTTCCCTACCGGTTATGGTTCAGCACCGATTGACCGTGCCAATACAGACGACTTTGACAACGATGGTATCCCTGATTCATTCGACTTGGATATGGATAACGATGGTATTCCAAATGACATCGAAGGAAATATGGACACAGATGGTGATGGACTGATCGATGCGATGGATTTGGACTCAGACAATGATGGTATTCCTGATTTGCTAGAGCACTTCCCTTCATTTGATACCGCTAAAGCAGGTTACATCGTTGACATGATCGACTTGAACGGTGACGGAATGGACGACAGGTTGGTTGGAAAACCTCTTATGGATAGCGATAACGATGGAGTTATCGACAGTCAGGAGATAGACAGTGACAACGATGGTATTCCAGATCTGTTTGAAGCAGTAGGCATTAATGAAGTGACCTTGATTACGAACATTAACCGTCTTTTGAACGGACAACTGGATGAGAAAGCTGACTCAGATAACGATGGCATTGTTGACTCAATTGACCGTGATGGCTTTGGGTTGGGAAGTAATAACTACTTTGCGCATGCCTTGATTCTGGCTGATACCGACTCAGATGGGCTGAGAGATTTCCAAGATAAAGACAGCGATAACGATGGGTACAGCGATAAGGATGAATATCTGACGGATCCTAATTTGGGCAATAACCGTCCATATGAAGTGACATCGATGGAGACGGCAGTGTCCGGTCACGGTGCAGGAGGTGGCGGCAGCCTGAATTTACTTACGGGATTATTTGTATTAATGACTTTAATAGTGAGAAGTGTTTCTAGCATGAAAAATAAGGTTTATATCCTACTTGGAGCAGGCTTGGCTCTCTTAACACCAATGGTCCACGCGACAACTTGTGGATACCTGTATGAAGATGGTGAATTTGAAGGTTGTTGGAAACTAGAGAGTGGTATTGGTATTTCTCGATTAGCGCCTGAAGGGGAATCTCAAGGCTGGTATAACGAATCTGCGAGCTATAAGCCAAGCTGGCAGGTCGCTGTTGGGTATCAACTGTCACCACGTTGGTTCGCTGAGGCAAGATATGCAGGACTAGGTGATGCGAAACTTGTGAACAAATATAGTCAATCTGGAGTCGCGGCGTTTGAAGGAGAGGAATCTATTTCGTATTACGTGCCATCAATTGCATTGGGCTCCTATTTTTATCCGTATACAACAGACCGAAAATGGAATGTATATGGAAAAATTGGCGCAAGCTCGATGTTTAACTCGACTTCTGATGACCGTATTACTTTCGAACAAAAAAACAAAGTTCAGGTAAATTTTGGTGGTGGTGTTGAATATCGTCCAACGAATTCAGCTTGGTTCTTCAAGTTAGAGGGTATTTCATATGACTCTGATGCGCTTAATACCTCCTTACTGATAGGCCGATATTTTGGTGGTGATAAAGAGCAACCAAAATCTAAAGTTGAGCAACAGCTAGACACGATTGAAGAGCGCATCATAGACCTTGAAACAAAGGTTGATGTTATTCCGGCTACTGAAGAAAAAACCATTGTCGTTGAAAACTTCAACAGCAACTCAGTCGTGGACTTTTTTAAGTCTGACAGCTCGGTTCTTGGTGAGAATGGTAAGCGCGAACTCCAAACTCTTGCTGAGAAGGTGTTATCTAAGTCGGACTATCACGTAAAAATCTACGGTCATACAGACGCAACGGGTTCAGATGAGTATAACCAACGTCTATCACAACGTAGGGCTGATTCGGCCAAAGCGTATTTGACTTCATTAGGTTTGAATCCAGATTTGGTTGAAGCAATAGGACTTGGTGAGTCTTCACCAATTGCATCAAATGATAATCAACAAGGTCGTAGCTTAAATAGACGCGTTAATATTGAAAGCTCATGGGTTGAGTAATATAACGCAATAAATATAGCGAAAGGCCATATAGAGCGTATTTATATGGTCTTTTCTTCGTCTCTCCACACGGTTTAAAAATTACATCATACATCCACTAACTATTTATACGTATTATTATAAGGATTTAAATATGACATGTGAGAAGGTTAATGAATTAAGGAACATTAGTTATAGTTTTGGTGATAACTTTTATTATCAAAATCTTTTTAATTCAAATAAAGAAAATTTTGCTTGTGAGATTCTCATAGATTTCAAAAGCTATAAAAGAGAGTATTGTGATTTTTATGAAGTAATCAGAAGTGGAAAAGTTATTTATTCAATTTTTGATATCTTAAAAAGTTCACTTGAAAAATTCCCTAAGAAGATATTTATTAATGTTGAAAGACATAATCTCTGTGACTTTAATATTAGAAACTGTCTTTTCGATATGCATAAGTTTCTTGAAAACAATGGTCACATACTGGTTGTTGAAATTACAGAAAGAAATGAATGTATGGGATGTGGTGCCGTTGAAGCAGAAATGAGAAAGATGACGGAGTGGGGCATTATTTTTGCAATTGATGATGTAGTAGGAATTGATGATCCTAGATTAATCACTAAAGAAGTTGATTGTTATACGTATGCCAAGGTAGAGGCACCATCATTAAGTTCAAGAATGTCACTTGATAAATTTATTAAGCAAGTGGAAATATGTAAACAAAAAGGACTAGAGATTATTGTAGAAAAAGTTGAGACTTATCAACAGCTAAACTTATTAAAGTCCTTAAATTTGACATACTTTCAAGGATATTATTTTCATCGTGGAAGTATCATTCCATCTTAAATAAGTCGGGTTTGTAAGAAAGTTCTCAAAAATTGTCATAAGCTTGTTAATGTGACTGGTGCATCTTGCGTTGTTCATTCTTCGGAATATATCCTCACGTCCGAACGTTTTTAGTACAATAAAGTTAAAGTAGTGATGTACCAGTTAATCTACAGTGAAAAAGTTATTGCTTTTCAAGGTGCTGAGGAATCGAGCTTTTCTAAAACAGCACCTTTGACAGATATTGAGTTTGCCGTTGTTGAGCAGCTAATGAAGTCTTATCCAGAACCATGCAGTCAAGACGAGTTACTTGATTGCTGGGCAGGACGAATTGTTTCGAACAACTCATTGAGGGTATTAATTAATGGCCTTCGTAGTCATTTGTCAAAAATTTGTGATATTGAATTGATAAAGACTAAACGTAGCGTAGGGTATTATCTAGATAAACCTATTTATCCGATTGAGGAAATAGAGATTGCTTCTGATTTACCAGTTGATAAAAAAAGTACAGAATTGCATTCAAATTATCTAAACACCATATATACATATATTGTAAAGTCAGACCTTTTTCATAATAAATTTTTCTATTACAACATCGTGTTTTTTTCATTTGAATTGCTCTTAGTGACATTATATGAGAGGTTGTTTTGTTAAGGAAAATATTTTTTATTAATGTCACCATATTTTCGATTCTTGTTATCTATTCTATGTTTATTACAATTGACAGTGAAAATATTGGAGCATACTATGATTCAGATTTAAAAAATGGTTATGAAGTAATTCATAATCATGGTTCATATATAACAATTCTAACAAAAGATGGTGTTACAGATAGGGCGGTTGAAGGATATTATTTTATGATCAATCGCTCATCCTATATCTACTTCCCTAGAGTTAGGTTTAATATAATTGATGGCAAGTTTGTTATTAAGAAAAAAAGAACAATTGATTTTAATCATCCCTTGGGTGGTTTTAAAACTGTCGACTATGTCAAATATGAAGAAAATCAATCGCACTTAAGAGGCGGAGGGTTATCCATCACATATGATCGAATTGAGAAGCCTATTTTTATTGATAGGGTTGCATCGTTAATAAATTAATATAATGAAAATTAATTAAGTTGGAGTTAGAAGTTACTATAAAATCGAAGATAAGTAGAATGAGAATACAATGACCATATAAATGCAGTCAGTAAAAAGTGCACTTTTTGCATCCATTGTTTTAGTTAGCTTTTCTACAGTGTCTTCAGAAATCCTGCTAACAGATATGGAACAATCATCCTTATTAGAGATTAATGACTCTAATGAATTAAAGCGTTTCTTAACTTATAAGCAGGAGCTTAATGAGAGCTCTGTTGCAATCGAAACCGATAAATGGATATTTTCGAACGAGATCGCTGGGCTAGACTCAGAGTTCTCACGTCTTACTAAAGATCTGATCAATTCCATTGATAACGAGCAGTTAATCGCACAGCTTCAAGAAATTTCAACGAATAGAAAACAAGCAGTGGTAAACCTTGAGAACGCTGAAGCTGAGCTTGTTGAGCTCACATCAAAAATCGAAAAGAATAACGATTTGTTAGCGAATCAGCGTCGTAGTTTGTTTGAGCAAAGAAAAGCGCTCTACAAAGAGGTAAGAGTTAGGCTTTTATCGGAGTCAGGGGAAGAGAAAACGACGACAAAACGTGGAAAGCTCGATTGTAGTGATATGGGTGCTCGTTCATGCTTTAAAAAATACGAACCTCAGATCGTTCAAAAGACATTAGGTGAGGGCGCTCGGCTAATCCAGTCTCACGTTGAAGATATGGTGGTTAATTATCACGGTGAAGCGAGTTACCAAGTCAACCTAACATATATTTCTCCTTATACAAGGGACACTGACGCTAAGTTAAAGCAACAACTAGGCTTGGACGAAGTTGAAGTTATACTGCGAAGTAATCTTTCATCCACGAATTTTTACATCGACAGTAGTTTTGTTGGAAAGGGAAGCAAGGTAACAACTCGGATCCCATATGGAAAATATGTGATTGAAGCCAGAAGTGGTGAGCAGCGAGAGTCGACGATTGAGCAACTTACCAAGGATGTAGAGCTGACTTATAACTTTTCCCATGTTCCAGAACTAGAAAACAGCCGCTCAACAAACCAAAAGAGTGCACATAGTGGTTACAACTTAACATCCGTTCGCGATATCAACGCGAATACAAACACTGATACCACAATGATTGTTATGCCGACCTTTAATGAAATTCAGGGAAGCATGTTCAGTGAAGCTGGAAACTATGTTTATAAACGTTGGTCATATCCCAAAGCATCTCAACTATGCCAATCAATTTCCCCAAAAAACTCCAAAGTATTGGATGAAGCAAATTATAAGAAAGTACTTGGAGAGCAGTTTTTCCACCGTCAATTTGGCCTAGATGTTCGCTATTGGTTAGATGATCAAACAACCATATTTTTTAATAAGGGAGGCATTCAAAAGGCCGATGCTGATGGAAACACAACAGCGAATGTGTTGTGTCTAGTGATATAAGGAGGCAGAGTATGAAGCAACCCCTTTCTTATTACATGTTTAAAGGGATAATGGCGCTGTTTGTCATTTTCTTTATCTTTTCAGTGTACTGGTACATCAACGAAAGAGGTGAGGAATATGCCTTTTTTTCAGTTGCAACGACATATTGCCTAATGTTCTTATTGTCTTTTTATAAAGTCATGACAGATGGAACCAAACTAGTGTGGTTACTCACGTTTACTGTCCCTTTTACCGCACTCCTGTTTGTCGTCTATCTCATCTTTAGAAGAGATAAAATCGTTAGCCCATACATTTATCAGGTAGAGTCACTTGATGATGAAGAGCTAAAGTTTAAGACGATGTATAAAGTGGAATAAAAAATAGGAGCTGATGAAAGCTCCTATTTTTGTATTATTGCTCTTGAAGCATTGAGTTGTAACGCTTAAAGCCTGCTTCGAGATCTTGAATCAGGTCGTCAATATCTTCTAAACCGATGTGTAAGCGGATAAGCGTTCCGTCAAAGTTTGGGTTTGCTACGGTTCTTAAGCTGTTAAAGCTCTTTGGTTCATTGGCGAGAATAAGACTTTCAAAACCGCCCCACGAGTACCCCATACTGAAGTGTTTCATACCATCGAGTAAGGCTGTAGTCGCGCGAGGGTAGCTTGTTTTTAGTACGAATGAGAACAACCCGTTTCCGCCTGTAAAATCACGCTTGAAGAATTCATGACCAGGGCAAGTTTCTAATGCAGGATGTCGAACGTGATCGACTTCGGGGCGAGACTGCAGCCATTGTGCAACCTTTAGGCTATTTTCTGCATGTTGTCTGAGTCTTACATCCATCGTGCGAAGGCCGCGCAAACCTTGATAAGCATCGTCTGGAGAGACGCATTGCCCCATCAAATAGCTCTGCTCTCGCAGTTGATCCCAGCACTTATCATTTGCGACAGCGGTACCCAACATGACATCAGAATGACCAACAATATACTTGGTCGCAGCTTGGATAGAGATATCAACGCCGAACTCAAATGGAGAAAAATTAACACCCGCTCCCCACGTATTGTCCAATATGACTATCATGTCGTGCTCGTGAGCAATTCGTGAAAGTGTTGGCACATCTTGTACTTCCATGGTGATGGAGCCTGGTGATTCGAGAAACAACACTTTTGTATTGGGTTGGATTAAGTCGCGAATCTCTTCACCAAGAATAGGGTTGTAGTAAGTCGTCTCTACGCCCATTTTTTTCAAAATTTTGTCGCAAAAATCACGAGTAGGTTCGTAGCAAGTATCAACCATTAAAATGTGATCACCTGACTCTACAAACGAGAGAAGCGCGTTAGAAATGGCGGCAGTACCACATGGGTATAAGGCACAGCCTACGCCACCTTCGATTTCTACCATCGCATCTTGGAATGCAAAATGGGTATTGGTGCCACGGCGTCCATAAAACAGGGTTTTATTTGCACGATTGATTGTCGCATGATTTTTTTCTGCAACCGTTTCAAAAACCACGGTTGATGCGCGTTGCACGGGTGGATTAACCACCCCGTTCGTCCATTTTTTAGAGCGGCCAGCAGTAACTAACTTGGTTTTTTTGCCTTCCGACATAAGAAATCCTTGTCTGATAACATTTTGATCTATTTAAAACATGCTATAGGGACAAATTCAAGGACAAAAAGCCTCAAATTCTTGATGATGCCTAAAGCGTTTAGAGTAGCGGGTTGAACAAGTAGAAAACTCGTTCAAGAAAGCGTGAATACAGTGAGCGTTGCTGCCAGTTACTCAACTGGATCTCGATGGATTGTTCAATATAGCTCTGTTGGAGCCAGTACATTTCTTTAGTAAATGCTTCGTCGTCGACGGCGAGCGTAAGTTCAAAGTTGAGCCACAAACTCCGCATGTCCATATTCACGGTACCGACTAAGCAGAATTGCTCATCAATCACGACAGATTTGGTATGCAGTAGACCACCGTAAAATTCAAAGATCTTAACGCCAGCTTCCATAAGTTCGGTATAAAATGCTCGTGATGCCCATTGCACCATCATCGAATCATTTTTCTGGGGGATGATAAGCTCTACGGTGATGCCTCTTTGAGCAGTTAGCTTTAATGTTTCTAGCAGATCAGCACTGGGTACGAAGTAAGGGGTAGTGATCCTGACCGATTGATTCGCTTGGTTGATCGCCAACGTCAGCACTTGAGAAATCAAATGCTCAGGCATGCCCGGTCCGGATGGGACAACTTGAATAGGGTGTTGTGGTTCATTCGGGTCAATTTGACATTCAGGCAACTGAGGCATGGTACGAGAGCCTGTTTCGACCTCCCAGTCCCAGCAATGAATCGCAGAAAGCACGTTGACCGTTGGGCCAGTAACACGAACCATGATATCAATCCACTGACCAACACCAGACTCTTGTTTGAAGAATGCAGGGTCGACCATATTCATCGAACCCGTATAGGCGACTTTATCATCGATTACGATGATTTTTCGGTGCTGGCGAAGATCCAACCGGCGTAGAAAGATACGCCATGGGCTCACCTCTAATGCTTGCAGTACTTCTATACCTGCGCTTTTCATCATTTGGTGCCAATGGCTGCGGAAAAAGCGTGGGCTGCCTGCGGAGTCTAACAAGAGTTTTACATCAACACCGCGTTTAGAGGCACGGATAAGTGCGGATGCAACGGAATCGGCTAGGCCTCCGGGATGCCAGATATAAAACACCATCCGAATGCTTGATTGGGCGGCTTCGATGTCTTCGATCACTGAATGGAGGATATCTTGTGGTGAGCTTTGTAATGACAGCGTATTACCACTTAATGCAGGTAACCCTAAGCGGTTGTTACACAGCTCGTCGATGCGAGAAATGTGCTGGCCAAAAGTTTCAGGTGAGTGGGCATGGCAATCATTCAGTTGCGAAAACCATTTTTCAAAAGGCGTAAACATCTCTTTCGCCCGTTCTGCCCGCTTCCTACCTAAATTCAGCTCTCCAAACAGAAAATAGCAGGCTACGCCGACAATCGGGATGATATAGATGATCATCAACCAAGCGAGTGAAACGCTAACGGCTCGACGCTTTAGAACTACACGTAAAGTTACACCTGCAACCAGCAGCCAGTAAAGCACGATGCTTGCTAATGTAAGAAATTGGTAGAACTTTTCCATGCATAATCCTGTATGAACTTAATCGCTTAGATAGTACTGCCAATCCATGACGAGCGGAATACACAAATGAAATGAATGTGAAAAAAGTGGCGAATGAAACAGGTCTAAATGTTGCCTGAGTGTGAAGGGGTGGTGTAAAAGTTGTTTGTTTGGTTAAGGTTTGACCATTTAAACTGTGCGATAACACCAATATTAGAAAAATACACTATTTGGGGTTCCAATTGTAATTTCAAACTGTTTTACTTGCTACCTGTGCGGTGTCACTTAAACTTTTTTATAGTGTACATAATTATGTACACCTAAGCCTTCTGACGCCTACCTAAAAACTCAACATCGGTAATAATAATTATGGCAAGTAATGCAAGAGGCCATTTCTCATCGAGAATCGGTTTTATTATGGCGGCAGCGGGATCTGCTGTCGGATTAGGAAACGTTTGGGGATTTCCAACGAAAGCCGCGAGCAATGGTGGTGCGGCATTTTTGGTTATCTACCTTGCAATGGTATTTTTATTAGCATTCCCAATGCTGGTTGCTGAACTGACTATCGGTCGTCATGGTCAATCAAACCCTATCGCATCTCTCAAATCCGTATGGACAAAAAATCGTGCTGCGGCTGGATTTTTTGGGGTAATCGCAATGGTTGCTGCGTCATTAATCCTAAGTTTCTACTCTATTTTAGCAGGCTGGTTAATGGGTTTTGCCGCAGCGCCAACATTAGAAGTGGTTGGCCTGCAAAGCGCGGCTGACTGGTTGGTAAATTTTAGTGGTGCACGAAATGTGCTACTCGCGACTCTGTTTTCTGTGCTCACTATCTACGTGGTTAAAAATGGCGTAGCTGATGGTATCGAGAAATGGTCGAGTCGCCTGATGCCAATGCTGTTTGTGCTATTTGGAGTGATGATCATTTATATCTTCACCCAAGATGGCGCAATGGAAGGCTTGAAAATGTACCTTGTCCCTGATTTTTCTCAGGTGACACCGTCGCTACTTGTGGACGCGATGGGGCAGGCCTTCTTCTCACTCTCTCTTGGTGTGGGCTCGATGATGGTTTATGGCTCTTACCTTAAAAAAGACGTCAATCTTCCAAAGACGGCAGGACAAGTTGCTGCGATTGATACCGGTGTTGCATTAGCGGCAGGTCTTCTTATTTTGCCTGCGATGTTTGTTGCGAAAAACAATGGTGTAGAAATCTTTAATGACGCAGGCCAGCTGATGAGCTCTGGTGATTTGGTATTTGCTGTTTTACCTTCCATGTTCCACACCATGGGTGGCGTTGGTGTCATCATTGGCACAGGTTTCTTTGTTCTGATGGTCATTGCGGCACTGACATCTTCCATTTCATTGTTAGAAGTTCCTGTTTCTTGTGCTCAAGATGAGCTAAAGATGGAGCGTACCAAAGCAACATGGGTGATTGGTGGGGTTATCTTAGTTCTGAGTATCGTAATCTCGCTCAATTTTGGCGCGCTATTCGGTTTGATTGCTGACATCTCAACCGTGTACATGCAGCCATTGCTAGGTGTGATTTGGGCGATTGTCGTTGGCTGGATCTGGAATCGCAATAAACTGCTTAATGAGCTTAAAGAAGGCAACCCTGAAATCGAACAAGGCCTATTCTGGAAAATTTGGCCATGGTATGTTCGAGTGATATGTCCGGTAGCTATTATGGCCGTCTTCATTTTCTCAATCATTTAGAAAGATTACATGAAACAAAACCTCCCAAATGGGAGGTTTTTTTATGCAAGTCGTTAATTAACATTAAATTATATTAAATGTTTTTACAGTATGGCCGATACATGTTTTGTAACAACAATCTAAAAAAAAGAAGCAGGTATTTGAATGAAGTTATCGGTACGTAAAAAGTTGTATGCCGGTTTTGGCGGTATTGTGTTGATCATGGGAGCAATGGTGACGATGATCTGGTTAGAAGTCATGGGTTCCTATCGAGTTGCAGAAGAGCTTCGTTCTGATGATGTTCCTGAGAGCATGTATTACCTATTTTTGATTGATGACACAGGTGATGTTTTCCGTGATGCGATGGGTATGGTGAATGGCGTGCCGGGGGCGGCTTCAGATTACCAATCGAGCAAAGCAGAATTTGCTAACACCTTGGAGAATGTGAAAAAGCTTGAAACTCCAGGAAAAGAAGATTATCGAAACCTGCTTGAAATTGAAAAGCTGATGGCGAACTTTGCGTCAGAGTTTGAGCGAGATATCGTGCCGAAGCTAAAAGGGGATTACGATATGTCGCTTAGCGTGCAAAATCTGCGCGACTTATATGAGGTTTACTTAGTTTCAATTGAAGACATGCTTGATAAAACCTCTGCATCTGAACGTCAAGATACAGATGAAGCATTTGATACCTTAATGACATCTTTTAACTCGATTGAAAACTCAATTTATGTGATGACTGCAATCGCAATTGCGCTGTCAGTCGGTATTGCGCTAGCGTTATCAAAGTCAATTACTAACCGCTTAAGTCACTTAGATTCTGTTGCTCAACGTGTGGCTGAAGGAGATTTAACGGCAGAAGATATCGATGATAAGTCTGGTGATGAATTGGCAAACCTTGCTTCATCAGTGAATCGCATGCAAAGCTCTCTGGTTAGCCTTATCAGTTCAATGTCCAATGTCACCTCTGAAGTTAAAGTGGTCACCAATGAACTATCAACTGTTAGCCAAGATATTGTTTCAGGTGCCTCTTCACAAGCGGATAAAGCCAGCCTCATTGCAACCGCAGCCGAAGAACTAAGCCTAACCATCTCAGAAGTTGCACAACAAGGTAACTCCACATTTGAAGAAGCGCGCCGTTCTGAAGAGTCAGCGACTCAAGGGCGTACCGTCATCTCAGATATGGTTGGAAGTATTCAACAAGTTTCCATTCAAATGGGCGAAATGTCCGGGCAGATGAATGAACTTGGTGCTCATGGTGAGCAGATTGGCAGCGTCATCAAGGTCATTGAAGAGATTGCTGAGCAAACAAACTTGCTGGCCCTGAATGCTGCAATTGAAGCGGCTCGTGCAGGGGAAGCCGGCCGAGGCTTCGCTGTGGTTGCGGATGAAGTGCGTGCTCTTGCTGAGCGAACAACCAAAGCGACGCAAGAAGTCGGTGGCATTATCCAGTCTATCCAGTCTGGTACGCAGGAAGCGGTCACTTATACCGATGAAAACTGCCGTTTGGTAGAAGTTGGTGTTAGTCAAAGTACAGGCGCCGTCAATGCGTTGGATGAAATTGTGTCTGGTGCAGCAAATGTTCAGGCAATGGTGAATTCAATTGCGACAGCTGCGGAAGAACAAACCGCTGTAACCAAAGAGATTGCGTCGGATATTACCGCCATCAGTGACATTTCAGTTCGTTCACTGCAATTGGCAAACAGCAGCTCTGAGAGTGTTGATGGCCTAAATAATAAAGTAGCAGAGCTTGAACAGCTCATTGGTAAGTTCAAACTGAGCTAACCTTCTCCCTAAGCTGGCTTTCGCGTTTGGAACAGGTATACTTCTGCCTCCAAAGCGGAGCCAGCGATATGTTTGATATTCTATTCACTCATGATGATTTTCTCATCATCAATAAACACCCTAATGTATCTGTCCATAAAGATGATGGCGATACCATGCTGCTACAAGAAGTCGCGTGTAAAACAGGGGACTCACAACTTTATCTGGTCCACCGCTTAGACAAAATGACTTCTGGGATCTTGCTGCTTGCACGTCACTCTACGGCTGCGAGTGCTCTGTCTCAGGCTTTTGCACAGCGATATGTCTCGAAGTTTTATTTGGCATTGGGGAGTAAAAAGCCCAAGAAGAAGCAGGGTTTAGTGAGTGGAGATATGGAACGCTCGCGCAGATCATCATGGAAGTTAGTCAATAGCCAGAATAACCCTGCTATCACGCAATTTTTCTCAGCCGCAGCTGAGCCGGGCGAGCGGCTGTTTTTATGTAAACCTCATACAGGTAAAACACACCAAATTCGTGTTGCGTTAAAGTCGGTAGGTTCACCAATTGTTGGTGATGCAATTTATAACGCAGCAAGTAGCGCGGATCGCGGTTATCTTCATGCTTTTGCTTTGGGTTTTACCTACTTAAATCAGTCTTATCAATTTGTTTGTGATCCACGTGAATTTGCCTCATTGGGCGAAAAATGGCATCACGAAACCGTCAGTCAGGGGATTTCTGATTGGCTTAAACCATGGGAATTATCATGGCCGAATCTCAAAAAATAACTGAATCTCAAATGCAGGCAGAGAAGTTGCCTGTTTTTTTTCAACACTTGATCAATGAATTGGTCAATGCTCCAGATGAAGTGCGTCGCTTATTTCATGGGAGAGGCCGTCAATGGCCAGGTCTTGAGCAACTGACTTGTGACTGGTTGCAAGGGCAACTGGTTGTTAACTTGTTTAAAGAAGTGGATGACACTTTTATCGCTGTGCTTAAACAAGGGTTGGAATACCTTGCTCAGAGTGATGTTTGGAAGCAAAAGCAAGGCATCAGCATGGTATTGCAACATCGCTATACCGATGGCGCACCTTCCGAAGTGATTTGGGGTGAGCTCAATAGTCGACCTGTTGTGGTAGAAAGTGACCTAAAATATCAGCTCGATATTGGTCGAAACCAAAACTTTGGTTTGTTTTTGGATATGCGATTTGGCCGAGATTGGGTGAAAGCGAACGCCAAACACAAAAACGTACTCAACTTATTTTCATACACCTGTGGTTTCTCAGTGGCTGCTATTGCTGGTGGAGCAGACAACGTGGTGAACGTTGATATGGCAAAAGCCTCTTTGGCAAAAGGACGAGAGAATCATCGCCTTAATGAGCATAATCTCAATCAGGTTAGCTTTTTAGCACATGATATTTTTAAATCATGGGGCAAAATCAAAAAGGCTGGGCCTTATGACATGGTGATCATTGATCCTCCTTCATTCCAAAAAGGAAGCTTTGCGTTAACGAAAGATTATAAAAAGATTTTACGTCGCCTACCGGATCTATTGTCTTCAGAGGGACAAGTATTGGCATGCGTTAATTCGCCAGCGGTAAGCAGTGAGTTTTTGATTGAAGGCATGAAAGAAGAAGCGCCAGAGCTAACCTTCCGTGAGCGGTTAGAGAATCCGCCGGAGTTTACCGATGTTGATCCTGAAGCATCGCTTAAGGCGTTGATATTTAGTTAATCAACCAACAAAAGGGGCTGCGTAAGCAGCCCCTTTTCGTTATGGACAGTGTATTTGGTAGAACTTAGTGGCCAACTTTTGTTTCAGCTAGCGCATCGAATTCAACAATGTAGTAGCGATTGCCGCTTTCGTCTTTGTTTTGGTTCAGTACTGGCGATTTATGCAGTTTGTTTACTGTTACAAAGATCTTGCCATTCGCTGTTGTTGCAAAACCATCGCTCCAGCTTAGTAATTCAGAGCTGTTGTGCAAGATTTTGTACTGGCGATCTTTGCCGATATAACCAACCGCATTATTTTCTAGATCTGTCACGTAAACGTTGTCATTTTCATCGATAGTGATACCGTCACTCATCGGCTTATCTGCATAAACTTCAACACGTTTTTCTAGGTCTTTACTCGATAGTTTCGCGTTACGTAGATCATCAGTTTTCACGCGATATAGCTTAGTACCATTCATCGCACCAAAGTATAACCACTTGTTTTTGCTATCTAGTGTGATTGGGTTAACGCCAATGCGTGCAGGTGCGTCACCCATCATGACAGTTTTGCCATTGATAACAATATCGGTGTCTTCAGGTTGAGTAAACTGAGTGCCTTCCAATACGCGTTTCGCCATACCAGTTTTTAAGTCAATCACTACCAGTGCAGAGTTGTAACCTGCGCCAGTATCTGTGATGTAAACCATTTCGTTATCACGATCGACGACTAAATCGTTAAGGAAAGAGTCTGCTGGAATGACTGGTGCTGCCAGGTAAACGATTTGATGTAGTTGGTTTTTCTTTGTATCCCAACCAATTAAACGGCCGTTGTGAGTCGTTTCGTCAGCCGTTTCTAGCATCCAAAGTACGCCTTCTTTGTCAACGATAACGCCTAATACCGGGTTTAGACTTTGGCTGAATGCTTCATTTGGGTATGCCACCACTTTGCCGTTATTTTTGATTTCTACGATTTTGTTGTCGGCACCATAAAAATGGTGATTGCTCATAAAAAGACGACCAGATTCTGAAACGCCAATGTTACCTGGAGGGTTTTGTTTATCAAACTGATGAACAATGTTTAGGTCGGCAGCGAATACGTTGGTAGAGATAGCTAAAGCAAGTGCGCCCAGAGTTGCTAGTGCATGTTTTTTCATGTTGTTTCCTTTTGAATTTCATTTTGAATGCCCATTCAAAATATGATCAATAAAAGTGACTGTCAAATACTTTTTGAATGATCGTTCAAAAATGTTATTATCGCTTTCAGAGTTGAATGAGGGATGAGTTATGGCAAAAAAGAAGTATTCAATTGATGAAGTAATTGCACAGGTTACTGATTTGTTTTGGAAAAATGGTTACTCGGCAACCAGTATCCAACACATCTCTAAGGCAACTGGGTTGAAGCCCGGTAGTTTGTACAATGAATTTGGCAGCAAGGAAGGTTTGTTTCGCTTAGCTCTAGAGAATTATGCCGCGCAATCAGTGGTGGATATTCATGAGGCGGTTGCGACGCAAGGTGGTATCCAATCCGCCATTACTTTCATTTTGAACGATTTGGTTCAACAGACTGAGCAGAGTCAATATTGCGGTTGTTTTTTAGTTAAAGCGCAATTAGAGCTGTCAGCGTTAGATGATGACTTACAGTTTTTAGCGACAGAAAAACTACAAGAGATCGAGAAAACATACGCGGAACACTTACGAAGTATCTTTAGTGATGAACAAGCAAAACACTATGCTCATCAACTGATGATGGTGATCTTTGGCATTCGTATATACGGGTATCAAAAAGGAGCAGGGGACGCACTACAAGATACGATGGATGCGTTTTTACCATGGTTGAAAGAAAGCAGTTTTTGAAAATTGTCCCCTCCGTGTTACAGAGGGAACAAATCAAATATTAGATCAGAGATCTAAAAGGTTAACAACTTTCCAACCTGATGATGTTTTGAAGAGTAGACGGTCTTTTTCAGCATCGTATCGAAATGAGCCTCGAACTGCATCATCTGCTGGGTTTTCAGGTAAGCCATTGTTATGTGCCAATCGAAGGTAGCCATTAGAGATAACCGCAGCTAGCTTATCTTGCTCGTCTTTATGTCCTTTACTCGAAATATGGAGTTCGCCTCTATTAGACGAATGCTTAAGCTTTAATGAGGCAGTAGCATCCGCTTTAGCAGTTAGGTGTTCTTCTCCCGGATTGATAACATGCGCAACAGTGCTAAATTGGAGTGTTGGATAATTTTTATCTTCTTGGGCGCTTCCTGTTGTATCGCGTTGAGTTATCCGTAAAGCATTCGATATGTTGGACCATGAACCACTATTGCTCGCTATAACATTTCCCGGTAGGTTGTTTACAGATTGGTATCCTATGGTTTGGTCTGAGGCAAATGTACAAGGGCATTGGTGAGCTGTACTTAAATCCACTTTTGATGGGTCCATATTGAATTCGTTAACTACAATATGGTTGCACGCATTTAAAATATAGTGTTTTTTAAGAGAAACCGGATGTTCTCGACGGTTATTTTCTATCAAACCACCATTAGCACAGTTAGACCAATGAATTAAGCAAGGGTTGAATCCTAATTCTTGCCCTTCCGTGTACTCACCGATCCGTTCAAACATGTTTCCATAGATTCGATGGCTATTACCATCTTCTATATCGATAACTTTTGCGTTTATGGTGCAAGCAAACGAACACCCATTAATTTCCCATCCTTTATTGAAAGGACCAGCTTTAATTGCTGAGCGAGAATTGTATTCATTAAGTGCTTCTGGTGTATTCATCTCTGTAGTTGCTGTGGTTTGAATATAGAGTTTACTATTCAGGATAGAAACTTCATTCCCACCTTCTGGAAACTCAACTAAAGGTGCACTAGCAAGAAAACCTTGTTTTTTGTTATCACCTAGAAAATAACATTGTTCAATAACTACACCTTCTACATATCGGTATGCATTCGGAGTCTCATCAGCTCGTTTTAAAAATCTCAGAGCATTGCCTGAAAAACCGTCGAAGCTGAGTTCTTGCAATCGACAACTATCCCAAATGCTTGAGATTTGAACAATAGGCCCTAAATACCCTGGCGCCTTAAATCCGATATTAGACAGAGTAAAGCCACTGACTGCGGCGCCCTCATACGTGCCTGGCAAAAACTTAAACAATGGCTCTAAATTACCAGCGCCAGATAGAGCGGATTTAAATATGGTTGCCCGGTTTCCATCTCCCACAATACTAAGTCCGTTTACATTGGCAATCGTTAACGGCTTAATTAAATATATTCCCGAAGGGATATGCATTGTAAGAAAGTATATTGAGCGCTTGGGATCGCCATCATTGGGATTGTCATCAATGATTATTGAGCGATCCACAGCATAATCAAATGCTGATTGAACCGCGTCAGTATCATCCGTTTCTCCATCGCCAATCGCCCCAAACTGTTTAGGGTTCACCGGGCCTGAGCAAACTAATTGTGCAATCAATTCACGGCCAAGCTCAATATCAGCTCCTTTGTGTTCAACACTGCCTTTTATTATTGCGTAAGTTGCACCACCTCCATCATTTAGATCGTGATAGCCTAGTGTTTCTGCCACGTCACCCTCTGATAGAGATGTGCAATTAATTAAATCTTGTAGCGTAAAAAAACTTTGCTTGATATTTGTTGTCGACATACATGAACTCCATTTAGAAATATGTTGAGTTCATGCTAGCCGCGGAACCACATAAGCGTCTATCGTGCGTAGCTACTATATATGCAACAACTTTCGCTTTAGGGGCTTGCTATATCAAAATGCATGAATCTTTGATTAGTTCAGTTCAGCTTCTATATCACCTTTGATAGTCGACGAACAGGCCAGCACGTAACCTTGTTCAATTTCTTCATCAGTCAGGGTTTCTTGACTGGTTGAAGTAACGCTGCCTTTGGTGACTTTACATTTACAAGAACCGCAAATACCACTACGGCAAGCGACGATTAATGGCAAGCCTGCATTTTCAAGCGCATCCGCCAATACTTCACCTGAATTGACGGTAAAACTCTGGCCAAATGCCGGAACGGAGAGCGTGACACTTTGCTGTTCTTCCGCTTGGGACACTGCTTCTGATTCGTTGGGCGTAAAACTCTCTTCAAAGAAGTGATTCATATCGAAGTTGAGTTCCGATAAGTACTGTTTTACATCCAGCATAAATTGCTTCGGTCCGCAGAGAAAAACGGTTCTTTCGTACAAATCTACAACCAATTCACTTAACCATTCTTTATTCAATCGTCCTTGTGGGTGTCTAGTGCCTTGAGCGTCTTTTAACAACAGACTTAGAGAGAAATCACTATGCACGGCTTGCATGGTTTCCAGTTGATCAAAATAAATCGTCAGTTGTTTATTTCTGGCGATATGCAGAAACTGAATGTCGATCGCTTGGTTTTGACTTAGCCAATAGTTCGCCATTGAGAAAACCGGTGTGATACCACAGCCGGCACTAATAAGTAGCGCTTTTCTTTTTGCTGGTGGATGGTCGATACAATTGAACTCACCAGCAGGGCGCAGCACTTGAAGGTCGTCACCAATTTTAAGGTGATCGACGAGGTGGTTAGAGACTTTTCCGCCTTCAACACGCTTAACAGTCAGTTGTAAGAAAGGGTCACTCGGTAAAGAGCTGATGGAATAGGCTCGATATTCAGTTTTACCATCTAAATCGATGCCAAGACTGATGAATTGCCCGGGTTTGAATGAGTGAGATTGAGGCTTTTCCGGATGCTGAAGACGGAAACTAACGCAGTCAGGTGTTTCCTGCCATTTATCAATACAACGAAGTGAAACAGCTTGATTTTGTTGCCATTGGGAATACATATAGCGCTCTCATATCGGGAAAATACACGCAGCCTCATTGAAAAATGAGGCTGCGAATTGACGATGGACTTGTTTATGCTGCAAGAATGGTTTTTAGATCATCTTCAACATTCGAAATCATTCGCATGTCGAACTTCTCTTGAATGATGTTAATCAGGTTCTCAGTTAGAAATGCAGGAGCTGTTGGCCCGGTGTAGATGCCTTTCACACCGAGTGCGAATAGCGTTAGCAAAATGACAATTGCTTTCTGTTCGAACCAAGAAAGAACCAACGTTAGAGGGAGTTCATTGATGTCACAATCGAACTCTTTAGACAGAGCTAGTGCCAGCTGAATCGCCGAATAAGCATCGTTACACTGACCTACATCTAGCAAACGTGGTATGCCGTTGATATCACCAAAGGTGTTTTTGTTAAAGCGGAACTTACCACATGCCAACGTTAGAATCAGCGTATCTTCTGGCGCAGCGGTAGTGAAATCGGTGTAATAGCTGCGTTCTTTTTTGTCACCATCACAGCCCCCAACAAGGAAGAAGTGTTTAATGTTGCCTTGTTTTACTTGGTCAATAACGGCTGGTGCTGCATTCATAAGCGCGTTTCGGCCAAAGCCAACAGTGATCATGTGTTCGATTTCATCATGCTGGAAACCTGGTTGTGACAAGGCACAGCGGATAACCTTACTGAAATCTTCCCCTTCAATATGTTCAACACCCGGCCAACCTACAATGCTACGAGTAAACAAGCGGTCAGCATATTGACCCACATTTGGATTTAGAAGACAGTTCGATGTCATCACGATGGCACCCGGGAAGTTAGCAAATTCTTTTTGCTGATTTTGCCAAGCGCTACCGTAGTTACCTACAAGGTGAGGGTACTTTTTCAGCTCTGGGTAGCCGTGTGCAGGCAACATTTCACCATTGGTATAAACGTTGATGCCAAGACCTTCGGTTTGTTGCAAGATTTTTTCTAGATCATGTAAGTCATGACCAGAAACCAATATGCATTTCCCTTTAACTGGTTTCACATTGACGGCGGTTGGTTCTGGGTGACCAAATGTGATGGTTTCACCTTCATCCAGCATCGCCATCACTTTGTAGTTCATTAAGCCGATGCGCATAGAGCAATCAAGTAGCGCATTTAGATCTTCAGGGTCGGTGCCTAACCACGCCATGATTTCGTGGTACTCCGCGTAGATATCGTTATCTGTTTGGTGTAACACGCGTGCGTGCTCCATGTATGCCGCTGCGCCTTTCAGGCCATATAAACATAACAAACGCAAACCAATAACGTCTTCATGGACGGACTCTTTTCCACGGTTTACCGCAACTTGCGGTGCGATGGCTAGGATTTCTTCGGCTGTTGCTGGCAGTTCAAAGTTTGCAACTTCAGGAACTGAGAGCTCATGATTTGAAATGGCTGCTGCCGCTAGTACTTTTTGTTTTAGTTCGGCTTTGAAAATGGCAGCTTGCGATGTTAAATCCAGAATACGTTGAGGATCGAAGTTAACGTTAGTTAAGGTAGAGAAGAAGGCTTTTGGTGCCCACTGATCAACAGCGTCTTCGATAATATCAAATTGACGGGCTTGCGTTGCCCAGAAAGACACCCCTTGCAGGGTATAAACCAAAACGTCTTGTAGGTCGGACACCTCCGCCGTTTTTCCGCACATGCCTTGAGCAAATGAGCAGCCAGTTGTAGTAGGGGTTTGAATTGTCTGTTCACATTGAATACAGAACATCTTGGGTCTCCAGTGCTTATTATTATTCATCAAATTGTGAAATTCACATATGACCTAATAGAGCATGGAACGTGCCACTTTGTATCTGTTTGAATTTTAAGGATTTACTTTGATTTTTCAGTTTAACTTGATGTGTATTTAACAACGCAAATGATGTCAAATACACATCGGTAGAGTTTAATCGTTAGGAATCGACACCGAGCTTTTTGCCCATGCGGTACAGGTTCCCGCGATCCATTTGTAAAAATTGTGCGGCTTTTGCCCAAGTTCCGTCCGATTTATCAAGTGCATGGCGAATGAGATCTTTTTGATAGCCTTCCACGAGTGAACGCATAGGGCTGCTTTCTGCGGGAAAAAAATGCGTTGTCATTTTTACATCTTTAGTCGCGATATTCCCCTCAAAGTGGCTGAGTAAAATGGTTTGTTTTTCCTCTTGTATTGCACGTAGCGCCGCCCGGGTTAAGGTGTGCTCAAGCTCTCGCACATTCCCTGCCCAATGTTGTTGCTCCAAAGCACTTAATGCTTTGGGATGGAGGTGAAGGTTGGGCACGTTAAATTGTTGGCGTACTTTCTCTAATAAATAGCCAGCAAGTACTGGGATATCACCCTCGCGTTTACGAAGGGCCGGGACATGGATCGGAAACACATTTAGGCGATGATATAAGTCTGCACGAAATTGCCCTTGTTCCACTTCTTGTTCAAGTTGTCGGTTGGTCGCAGCAATGATGCGAACGTTGACTAAAAGATGCTTATCACTACCGACACGTTGCAGCTCGCCCTGTTGGATCACGCGAAGCAGCTTCGCTTGCAGCACTAATGGCAATTCACCAAGCTCATCAAGGAAAATGGTACCGCCATCAGCCAGTTCAAATTTTCCTGCTCGATGGCTATTGGCACCTGTGAAAGCACCTTTGACATGGCCAAAGAGCTCACTCTCTGCCAATCCTTCAGGTAAAGCGGCGCAGTTAACGTAAACCATGGGTTTATCTGCTCGTAACGAATTGGCATGCAGATGGTGAGCAACCAGTTCTTTACCTGTACCCGTTTCTCCGGTGATTAATACCGCATAGTCAGATTTGGCAACCGTGTCGATATTGTTTTTAAGCTGGCGCATTTGAGGGCTGAGTCCCACCATTTCACCATGCAACGACCGTGCTTGTTGGATGAGCATTTGGGTGACGTGTTTTTGCTTTTGGTTTTGAGCTTTTAGCGCTTTGAACTGAGCGATATTACGTAGCGTTGCCGCAGCTAAAGCCGCAAAGGTTTCAATCGCTAAGCTATCAACATGGTCGAACGCACCGACGGCCAGAGCATCAAGGGTTAGCACGCCCACGAGTTGTCCATCAACATAAAGACTTGCTCCCATGCAATCGTGAACATCAATGTTATGTTCTTCTGAAAGCATCATGCCATCAAAGGGGTCGGGAAGTGAACTGTCGGCATCAAATCTAACGGGAGTTTTGCTTTCGATAATCGCTTGGAGCCTTGGGTGAGCACTTGGGAAAAAACGACGCCCTAATACGCTGGTGGAGAGACCTTTCACCGCGACGGGTGTTAGAAAACCGTCTTCATCAAACACAAACAGAGCGCTGGCATCGCATGGAAAGACCTGACCGATTCCGTCGATCAGTTTTTGATATTGATGTTTGCTGGAAAGATTTGAGCTTAAATTGAGTGCGATGTTGAGAAGAACGCGTTCAGTGGTATCTGCCATGACGTTATTGTGCTACTTAGCTGAATTCGAGTAGCTACATGGTAACGTGATGATGTGTTTTATACATCACCTCGATACCATTATTTGATGTCGCTTTGACGACGATCAAGTCCTTAGACTATTCAGATTTTTCACATGAATCTGGCTGTTTGAGTGTATGGAAACCTGAGTAAATACGGGTAAAGGTAGTAAACCAGCAAGCCGAACCAAATATATAGGCGATCAGAGCAAAATGCTGAGGAAGGAGACAAAATAAGACAAAGCAAGCGATAGTCTCAGTCCCTTCAGTTAAACCGCTCATATAGTAAAGTGACTTATGTTTGTAAACCGGATTATCGATACCACGTTTACCTGCCATGACAGCAAATGCTAAGAAACTACACCCCGTTCCGATAAAGGAGAAAATCAAAAAGGCACCGGCAACGGCATTAGCTTCAGGGTTCGCGACAACAAAACCAAATGGGATGAGAGAATAGAATAGAAAGTCGAGGCTGATGTCGAGAAAGCCACCTGCATCGGTAATGCCTTGAATGCGTGCCAAAGCACCATCGAGGCCGTCCGCGATTCGATTCATCACAATGAATAAAAGGGCAAGTCCATAGTTTTCCATCGCAAGAGCCGGAAACGCTAAGCAACCAATTAAAAAACCAATAAATGTCGTTTGATTGGCTGTCACTCCCCATTTATCGAGTAAAGTTGCAGAGTGGGTCAGTGGCCAACGGATCACTTGAATACTAAATTTATCGAGCATGTTGCGTCTCCCATGGCCAGTTCAATACATGCCCGTTAGCAGGCACATCTTCAATATCATGGGTCACCATTAACGCTGGTATGTTTGCTTTACGCAGCTGTTCGATCACCCAATCTCTGAACTGACCGCGTAGTTCTTTATCAAGTTTACTAAAAGGTTCATCCAACAACGCCAGTTTAGGTTTTGCTAACAGCATACGAGAAAGACTGACTCGCGCACGTTGTCCACCAGAAATTTGGTCAGGGTATGACTCTGCAAGGTGTTCTAAAGAGATGTTGCTAAGAGCATGCAAAGCGCGCAGTTTTCTTTCTTCACCCTTAATAGCGTTTGGCAGAGCAAACGCAAGGTTCTGCCAAACATTCAAGTGAGGGAAGAGCATGTCATCTTGAAAGAGTATGCCGACCTCTCGCAGGTGTGGTTCTTTATCCATGAGTGTGGCGTCGTTAAGTTTTACCGTACCTTGATATTCAAACTCATCACTTAAATGGCCTGCAATTAGGCTTAACAATGTGGATTTGCCACACCCACTTGGCCCCATTAAGCAGAGCACGTCTGCGGGCTGCACGGTGACATTGAGATCAGAAAACAGTGCTTCTCCACCTTTTTTACGGATGGTGAGGCTTTCGAGACATAGTGTCATGCGTAACAGGTTCCTTACTAAATAAGCGACGACGATGTTGCAGTCGGCCTAATACAACAGCGAGAGAGAAGAAAACAAATGGCAGTATAGCTTGCCAAATGGCATAAATTGCGGTGACACGGCGGTCGAACCCACTGGATAAAGCAACCGCCTCTGTGGTGATGGTGGCGATGCGGCCACCACCTAAGATAAGCGTCGGTAAATATTGCGCCAAGCTTACGCTGGCACCAACCGCCCAAGCGTACAAGATGGCGGGTAAGAGTAGAGGCGCTTTTACATGAATAAACGTATAGAGTGGCGTTTTACCTAGGCTTAATGCGGCTCGAGTGTAGTTATTGTCGTAGCTGCGCCATGGGCCATCTAATGCAAGGTAGACAAAGGGGAAAGCAAAGAAAATATGCGACCAGCTTACCCAGAGGAAAAACGAGTCACTAGAGAGATAGAGGGTGCTGATTTGCAACCCAAATAGTATCGACAGCTGCGGGATCAACATTGGTAGGGCAATGATGTAATTAGGCAAATGCAGTTTGTATTTGGCCTTGTACTCTTGAGCCAAAATACCAAGCATAAGAGCGGCGGTTGCCGTCACCAGTGCTAAAAGTAAGCTCTGATGAATCGTTGGAATAATATTTACCCATTCATTCATCCAGAAGTGTTCACTGTATTTCGATGGCAATAGATCAGGGAATCGCCAGCGATGAGCAAAACTCCAGATAGCCATCAACGGGAACATCATCGCAGCCATTAGGGCGGAAAATGCAAATAAGCTTTTCCCCGGTAATGCAAAACCATAGCGCCCAGAAAACTGCCATTTTCCCCAATGACCTGTAATGAGCTTTTCGAGCACAATAATCACAAGCATAAGCAGGCTAGCAGTGATAAAAAGGATGACCGCACCAGCCGCTGCGCGAGGTAATAGTGATAGATCTGGGTCGTTAAACCATTGCCAAACCAAGACGGCAAAGGTTGGTGGATTATTAGGCCCTAAGATGAGGCTGAGGTCGACCACGGAAACGCCATAAGCCATCACGGCAAACAAGGCAAAGCGCATTTTAACCAACCATTGTGGGAATACCGCTTTCCACCACATTTGGTTCGGTGTGTAACCCAAAGAGGCGCTGACTTTGGCAACGTTCTCTATTTTCAGCTGTTGCAATACTGGAATGCTCATCAAAAGCAAAAAGGGCACTTCCTTAAAGGAGAGTGCGATGGTTAATCCAAGCGCATAAGGGTCATTGACTAACCACGCGGTATCTTGAGTGTTCAATTCAATGCCAAAGCTTTGGCTGATCAGGCGTGCAAGCATGCCTGTTGGAGCGAATAGAAAAGCAAAACCGATAGCAAAAGCCACGTGAGGCATCGCTAATAAAGGGGACAAAAGGTTTTCTACTTTTCGCCAGTGACGATTGAGCCATAGCTGCTGCAATATCGCAAAGCAAAACAGACAGGATAAATAGGTACTAAAAAATGCGCTGGCGATAGTGAGTAAGAGAGATTGCTCATACCCAACCCAATTGAACACTTGTAAATAGCCTGCTAATGAAAGCTGATCTAATCCAATTGGGGGAATATAACTAAGAGAAGACGCCAGTACACCAACTAACCCAGGAATGGTTGGTGTAATGCAGAGGATGATCAAAAATAAGTACGCCGCTCGAAACATCTGGCTTTGTCTCTCTTAGTTATTCTAATTAATTGCCGTAGCGCTTTTGCCACTCGGTCTCTAACGCGGTTTGCCAGCTTGGATGTGGCTCTGCAACCGATTTAAACAGCTTGGTATTTTTTGCGCTGCCAGTGACGTATTGGTTTTCTAACACTGCAGGGTCACCCCAGATAGACAAATCGCCTTTACGTGATTGAGCGTCAGGGCTTAGCAGGAAGTTAATCGCAACGAGTGCTCCTTCTTTTGCCTTTGCATTCCAAGGTATGGCGAGGAAATGGATGTTAGACAGTGCGCCTTTTTCCATGGCGTAGGCACGCGTGGTTTCTGCTAGAGTGCCATTGGCTTGAGCTGAAAATACCGCATTTGGATTAAAAGTTACGGCAAGGTCAACTTGGCCATCATCAAGCAGTTGAACCATTTCTGAGCTGCCCGCAGGGAACTGTTTGCCTTGACGCCAAGCTACCTTATGGAAAGCATCTAAGTATTGCCAAAGTGGTTTGGTGATCATCGCGAAATCGACATCACTAGCCGGTTTCTGAAGTACAGGATCGTTACCTGTGAGTTCAATCAATAGTGCTTTAAGGAAACTGGTGCCATGGAACTCAGGAGGGCGAGGGTAGCTAAGGCGGTTTGGAAACGCCTGTGCGTAGCTCAGCATTTCAGCAAAGGAAGCGGGTGGGTTATTTAGCTTCTTCTCATCATAAATAAAGACAAGTTGTCCTACACCCCAAGGGGCTTCTAACCCTTCTGTCGGCTCAGAAAAATCGCTATCAACAGGAAGGGATTTATCAACGTATTTCCAGCTCGGTAAATCAGCGACAAATGGGCCGTGAAGCAGCTGGTTAGCTTTCATCGATTTAAAGTTTTCACCATTGATCCAAACCATATCAACGCTGCCACCACTATTTTTCCCCGCGGCTTTTTCAGCGATAAGGCGTGTTGTTGTTTCTGCGATATCCGTGACTTTTACGTGAACGAGTTTAATACCGTATTGCTTTTGCAGCTCGTTGCCTGCCCAGCGAATGTAGTTGTTAATCTCCTGACTGCCGCCCCATGCATGGAAGTAAACGGTTTGTCCTTGTGCTTTATCAGTGATCTGTGGCCACTCGGCAGAGGCTTGTGAGAAGGCTTGAAACGAAAAAATGAGCGCGAAAAATGAGGTAATCAACCTTATCATAATGATCCTTTCCATGAATAAATTCGGTAACTTTTGTTGTAGACCGGACTTCGTCCGTAATCTATTCATTATGACGTAAATTTTTGCTTTTTTTTAACTAATAGGTCTATTTGTTATCTGTTTGTTTAAAAGTCCGGCATGCGGGCACAAAAAAAGCAGCCATTGGCTGCTTTTTTAAGAGGAATGAGCGACTTAGTTTTTCCAGTCGTTCAGTTTAAATGTCAATGTGTGTGCATCATTCTTAAGCACCAACCCGTCTTTAGTTAGGGTCATGTCACTCCATTCCATTAGAGTGTTTGCCACAGTTTGCTCTACGTCCATGATGTCACCAATACACATCTTCATGGTCATGCCCATTTTTTCAATGCGGAATTGGTTGTTTTTAAGCTCTGCTTGGCCAAAGAAGTTGTTACAACCTGCGTTGCCGTTTGCCGTCATCTTTTCGCCAACTTCAAGGCGAGGTGCTTTTTGGCGTTCGCTAGTTTCGATTGCTTTGCCATCAATGCTGACGAGTTCCCAGTTATGGTGTTGTAGATCTTGAGCTGTAATTTGTTTCACATCGCCTCCATTGCTTGCGCACGCTGTCATCAGTACAGGTAGTGTGATTGCTGCAAGTAATGTTTTTGAACTAAGCTTCATATTAATAAACTCCAGTATTTGGAAACCACTGCCAAATCGATAGTTTGGCTGTTAATGGGCGCATTATATAGTTAATAAAACAGTGTTTTTGTCAGCGTAAAGTCATAGTTTATGACTATGGAAATATTCAAAGTATTGATTACATTTAATTTATGGGTATTGTATAACTTAGCTATACGGTTTAAATAGTAAGAGGCAAGCATGGAGCAGCTCGAGTTTTTTACTGTCCCTAACCCTTGTGTAGGTGTTTGTACAGTAGACGAAAAAGGCTACTGTCAGGGCTGCATGCGCAAGCGTGAAGAACGTTTCCAATGGTTGGAGATGACGCCAGCTCAGCAGCTACATGTGATAAAGCTATGCCGTCAGCGTTATCGCCGAAAAATCGCGCAAGGCAAATCGGCTCCAGAAATGTCTCCAGAGCCACAAAATCCTCAACAAGACCTTTTTTAAAGCAGCTTCAACGCTTACTTCAAGCCCCATTTATCGCTAACCCAGCCACCAGCATGGTCATCGAAATGGTTCCCTACAAAGCGATTATTTTGCTCAATGTTTTGCTCGCATTCCGGTTTGGAGTCCAACAGCTCTTGAATATAACTAGCCATCGGATCGCCACTACTTAACCGCTCTTGTCTTACCGCGACTTCTTTAATGAGTTGAAGACGATAAGTGTTGCTTGCACGTTTCATGTAATGACCCTCCTAGTTGGAATGACTAATAGGAAAAATTAGGACTAGAGAGGTAAAACGTCAACCTGTTTAGAGGGCGGTTTAGATAAATTTTCTTTTTCGAGATTAAAATGTGACCAGTTATTGAAACTAAATCTGGATAAAAGATAATATTATCCAGATAATTAGCTAATTTTATGTGCCACAGCACTGTCACATAAAGTTCATATTTGTCATTTGTAACGATAAATGTCAGGTCGAGTTTCGTGCGTTGCGTTTTGCTCGGCGGATAATTGCTTCGATCACAATCAGAAATAAACCAGCCCAAATCATTGAAAAACTGATTAATTTCACTTCATCGAAAATCTCACCAAATATAAATACAGCGAGTAAGAACTGGATTGATGGTTCGATATATTGCATCAGGCCAACATTTGACATGTCCGTCATACGTATAGCGATGGAGTAAAACACCAGAGGAATGAGCGTTGCAGGGGCAGCTCCTATATATAGTGCAAATACTTCCCACCCTTGGGATAGGGATTCTGCGCCAAAGGTGTATGACTTGTATGTCATGTAAGCAAGTGCAAATGGTGCGAGCACGAGCGCTTCAACAAATAAACATGTGCTCCAGTCGTAAGTGATTTTCCTCTTATACCAACCGTATAACGTAAAAAATACCGCCATTAATAGCGCAATCACAGGTACTTGACCGTATTGGTAAACCTGATATCCAAGCCCAACGGTCGCTAAAACCAAAGCGACACGTTTGCCGAGGGAAAGATGTTCACCTAATACAAGAACGCCAAGCGCAATCATAGTGATTGGACTGATGAAAAATCCAAGACTTGCGTCAATCACTCGGTCATGAGTCATCGCCCAAGTAAATGCAGCCCAAGAAATAGACATAAGCGAGCTGGCAAGAAATGTCAGCTTTAATGCCTGCTTGTTGGCCCAAATCTTTTTGAAATCGGGCAGTTTTTTTGTGATTAACAAAACAATCAATGCACCGAAAGGCACAGAAGCAAGTAATCTTACCGCTAGCAGTTCGTCTGTCGCTGCTTGAGGAAGAAACTGGTAATACAATGGTAACAATCCCCA
Source organism: Vibrio sp. NTOU-M3 (assembly GCF_040869035.1). Taxonomy (NCBI): domain Bacteria; kingdom Pseudomonadati; phylum Pseudomonadota; class Gammaproteobacteria; order Vibrionales; family Vibrionaceae; genus Vibrio; species Vibrio sp. NTOU-M3. The sequence goes on along the minus strand of NZ_CP162100.1, from coordinate 1,919,672 downwards.
CAAGACAAAGGAGAAAGCTGCCATTGAGTTTCCAAGGCGTGGATTGTTCATGGTGTTCAAATATAAGAGGGAAAGATGTTCGATTTTAGGGCTAATCTGGCACAAGTAAAGTGAATTGTAGCACGAAGATTATACTTTATAGTTTTATGGTCTGTTGCTTGGTCTGAAGGCACTGTTGAACCTCTGATTGCTGTTCAAGCTTCATGATTTTACACATGAATTTAAAGTTGTTAATTCAATTGTCGATACTTATAGTTAACTGGTTTAGAATTAAAGAGTATTAAACGCATTTATATTTCAACGTTCGTTTGGAGCGGTGCGGAAAGGAGTCATCAGGCATGAGTGAAATGTCATTTGAGCAAAAGCGACAGTATTATCGGTTGAAATACCCTCGCCGAGCACGTCCGTATGTTCGAATTGAAGAGCGTTTGTTCTCTGTAACGGAAGTTTCTGAGAAAGGGCTAAGAGTGCTAATGGGGGATTTACCTGCACTCTATCGAGGGCTGAGCCTGTCTGGTAAGTTAAGTTTATCTGGTAATCGGACCATTCACTTTGAAGGGGCCATACTACGTTTTGACAAAGATGAAGTGATCCTTCAGCTTTCAAAAGGGCCAAGCTTCAAAAATATGGTAGAAGAGCAGCGCCGTATACGTCAGAAATACCCATCCTATTTCGCTCGACTTCGTCAGCAAGCAGCATAATCATAATTAACACAAAGGCAGGTTTTACCTGCCTTTGTTGTCTTTGTACAACGTGTCTAAGGAAAGGACTATGTCAGAATACACGGCGGTGGTCAGTTGGCAGCGTCAAGCCGCAGAAACTTTTACAGATAATAAATACAGTCGAGCACACCAATGGGAGTTTGATGGTGGCGTGATTGTACCGGCTTCTGCATCGCCTCATATCGTCCCATTACCCTTGTCGGTGGAAGAAAATGTGGATCCTGAAGAGGCATTTATTGCGGCCTTATCAAGCTGTCATATGTTGGTGTTCTTATCGATTGCAGCCAAAAGAAATTATGTGGTTGAACAATATGTTGATAGTGCGGTCGGAGTATTAGAACCCGATGAAAATGGAAAAACCGCAGTGACAAAGGTTGCACTGCGTCCAAGTATTCGTTTTTCTGGCGAGCGTAAACCGACGTACGAGCAGCTGGAGAAAATGCACCATGTCGCTCACGAAAACTGTTTTATTGCGAACTCAGTAAAAACAGACGTAACAACAGAGATAATCTTTAACTAGTGATGGTTCTCAGCCATACATAAGGAGTCACAATGCTCAAGACAACAACATCCACTGTGGACGGAAAACAAATTGACCAATACCTCGATGTGGTTGTGGGTGAAGCCATTCTTGGTGCCAATATTTTTAAAGACTTATTTGGTGCGATTCGCGATGTAGTTGGCGGGCGCTCCGGAGCGTATGAACGTGAAATGGGGAAAGCACGTCAAATTGCTTTTGATGAAATGGAAGCGAGAGCAAAAGAGCTTGGTGCCGATGGTATTGTTGGTATCGATATCGATTATGAGGTCGTTGGGCAGGGTGGCAGCATGATGATGGTAAGTGTCAGCGGTACCGCCGTTCGTTTCAAATAAGTAGGCCTAACTCAAGATCAAAACAGCCATGATGATCCATGGCTGTTTTCTTTACCGCTTAATATGCCGTTATTGTCTGATAGTCTGTGGCACGTTGCCCTGTATTTTGAACTCTCTCTATTGGACTAGTGAGCGATGCCCATTTCTTCGGCAGAAGCACTGTCTGTGCGCACATCGCTAGAGACTGCTGACATGAAAGCATTCAGTGCCATTAACTCCTTGTCTGTCATACCCAGACGTTGAATTAAAGGTGACACTTCAGGGAAGTTTTTGTCATATTTTCCAGCGTATTGAGGGAAGTTACCACTGCGATTTCGCGTCATCCCATTGTTATACATCGCTAATAAACCAACGACACGGTCGGCTTTTGGGATCACCGTGGCAAGCTTAAACAAACCAAGGTGTGTAGTTGGGTCAGTGGCTTTGATGTCTCTTAGCATAGGTACACGGAACTTGCCCATGTCTTCAGGGCGATAAGTCACGTTGAAGCGACCTCTGTCTTCAAGGCTACGACCGTAATAAGTTAATCCAATGTTCTCGAATTGCTGGTTACTCATCATTGGGCCGCTGTGACAGTTCATACAACGTGCTTTTGTTCGGTACAAATGCAATCCATGTAGCTGCTCATCATTTAAAGCAGTAGCGTCGCCTTTTAGAAAACGGTCAAAGTCGCTTTCTTTGCTAATGATTGTACGTTCAAACGTGGCAATTGCTTTCGCAATTCGATCTAAAGTGATCACATTATCGCCGAATGCAGCTTCAAACAGTGGGGCGTATTCAGCGGCATCATCCAGCTTCGTCACCAGCTCATTATGAGGAAGTCCCATTTCAATCGGGTTCGCAATTGGGTGGAGTGATTGTTCTTCCAAGGACGCGACTCGGCCATCTAGAAATAGCGTTTGATAATAAGCTGTATTGATGATCGTCGGTGTATTGCGTGGTCCTTTCTGCCCGTTAATTCCGACCGCTTGTCTTATCCCATCAGCCCATCCTTTAGCAGGATCGTGACAGCTGGCACAAGAAAGTGAATTATCTTTTGAAAGCCGTGGGTCAAAAAACAGTTTTTTCCCTAACGCAACTTTTTCACTGGAATATGGATTGTCTTGAGGAAAAGGTACCGCTGGCTTTAATCCTAGCTCTTGCCATGCGACACCGTCATCAACCGTAGGAGCGGGCCATTGTGAAGGATCTTGGCTGTAATCGGCTCGCAACTTGGCTATATCCACAGGAGTATCCGTGGCAGGAATATTGAACCACATTTCATAAGGGGTGAAGCTGTGGAGCAATATTTGAGCTTTATCTTCTCTGGTTGCAGGGGAGATTTGAAGTGCTCCAGAGTTGACATTAGCAATCGCAATCTCATGATTTTCATCGACAACCCAAAAATTACTCTGACCGTTTACTGCAGGGAATGTTAGGGGAAAACCAAACTCTGCTTCTTTAAACAACTTACTTAGCTCTTTAACAGTTGGAAGTTTCCAATTGTTTACCTGACATAGGTACGATTGGTTGATGGAAGACACTAAGTTTGCGGCTGTGTCAGCATCAATGTCCGCCACAGAATCATTGTTCGAATACCAAAGGCGCGTACCATAATCACGGCTGGAGACTCGGCGAATATCGTCAACACAGGTCCAAGGCGTTTCCTGATAGCTCTGTGTTTGCGCTTGTATCGGCCATGCGCGTTCATCTAAACGCAGAAAACTGGTTGACTCAGGGTTCTCTGGTTCCTCGATGTTAAACAGATCTCGTTTCGCCTGATGGATCTCATCACTGTTTGTGGCGAAAAACGCACGTTTTACAGCTTCATCTTTCACGAAGTCTGCCATCATGTCATAGCTCGATGGATAGTAGAGCTTGGACGGGTGCTGGTGGATAACCTCCGTCGCGACCATGAGGTCTTGCACATTCAGTTGATAGGAACCAAGTGCACTATCCGATGTCATTTGCGCAATTTCTTCGTCAGATAAGGCTTGATCGAAGTTCTTATCGGCAAGCGCGTATTCTGCGGTGGATTGTAACGTGATTTGAGCAAGGGGAGTGCCAACTTCATTATCGCGATATGCATTGGGCTTTGCCGAGCGAGACATCTCCTTACGCTCAGAGATGGTTTCTAGGGTATCAACATCCTCACTAAGGTATTTATAGGTATCGACACTCATCGCTACCGAAACTTGAAGAGGGGAGTCTAACGCAACTCCGGGTGGGATCACCGCTTGTATTTCCCCGGAATTGTCAACCGTTCCACTTAGCGTCCAGTTGGTTTGAGGTTGTTGAATGACATAGTCGCTACCAGCAGCTTCGTTGTGATCAACATGTGCGCGAAACAAGAAACTATGTTGAGTTTCGGCTGGTTTTTCTGGTGGGATTACGTCAACAGGTTGAGAAGAGGTGGTGTGATCATGGCAGCCAGAAAGGAGAGCAAGTGAGCTAATTATCACGGCTTGCGTGACAACCACTGAATGTAATTTTATTTTGTTTTTCATAATGCAAATGATAGTGATTACTGTTACGTTTACTTTCGCGAAGGAAGGTAACCATTTCCACGGGGTGCTTCAAATATTTGATATAAGTAATGATGTTTTTCTCATATTTGAACCCGATTAATATTGGGTGGAATGGGCCATGAGGAGAGGGGAATTGAATAAATATGAGGTTGAGAGCTGCGAGGTTGTGGGAGAAATTTAACACTGAGCAGGTGGTCTAAAAATAGTCAAAACCGACTCTTTGATTACTTTGTTAGCACAAAGAGTCAAAACACAGTGTTAAAAGAGATTTCCTTTGCCAGTTTCTCTTGTTTTGGAGCTGATTGAATGATAGTATCCGCGCTCGTTTTGACAGTAATAACTTATTACTTGTTGAAACCATACCACATCACAAGGTCGCATTGTGACGTGAAGTTTTTTACTATTTTTTGAGAGTAATACTATGAAATTTGAAGCAGTAGTACGTACTGAACTAGGTAAAGGTGCGAGCCGCCGCCTACGTCACGCTGGTCAATTCCCTGCTATCGTTTACGGTGGTGAGGCTGCGCCAGTATCAATCGCTCTAAACCACGACAACGTTGTTAACCAAATGGACAAACCTGAGTTCTACGAAGGTATCGTTCTAGTGATCGACGGCGCTGAAGTAAAAGTTAAGCCACAAGACGTTCAACGTCACGCTTACAAGCCAAAAGTTGAGCACATGGACTTCATCCGTATCTAATTCCCCACCAAGGAATTATTTGGATTTAATCCAAACCTTTTGCATATAAGATAATCGGCCTTACCAACCGAGACATCTAAAAATTCGAAACCCCGATGCTACCAACATCGGGGTTTCACCGTTTTTGAGCCTTATCTAATTGTTATAGAGTAGGTGTTATTTTTGCGCTACCTTTTCTTATATATTGCTCCTTTATCAGTAGTAGAAAAGTATTCCAAAAAAACTAATAAGTTCACATTGCTAAAAATTATAATTGAGAGTAAGTAGGTACCGTTGATGCAACTTACTTAAAATGAGGTATTGTTATATTTCTTTGTCAAGAAGTAAACGGCTAGGCCCTTATTTGTCCGGACCCAATGACGTGATATTTGTATGTACATAATTGGTCAACGCCAACAGGCCCCCTCGCATGAATTTTTCCTGTAGATATACCAATTTCTGCGCCCATGCCAAACTCGCCACCGTCTGCAAACTGTGAAGATGTGTTATGCATGACAATGCTGCTGTCTACTTGGTTTAAGAAACGAGTTGCGACGTCAGCATTGTTTGTCAAAACGCAATCAGTATGACCAGAACCAAATCTGTTGATATGCTCAATAGCCCCATTGACACCGTCAACGAACTTACACGACAGCTTTTTGTCGAGATATTCCGTCGTCCAATCCGCAACGGTAGCCTCGCCAAGCGCAGGGTTCAGTTGAACGAGATCCTCATCTCCAACCAGTTCGCAACCATTTTCTAGTAGCGCAGATAAAATGCCTTGAACAAGAGTGCTATCGCATGACTTGTCAAACAACAGCGTTTCCATGGCACCACAAATCCCTGTTCTGCGGAGTTTTGCATTGAGAACGATATCGAGTGCCATTTTCGGATCGCAGTCACTGTCGACATAGGTATGACAGATGCCGTCCAAGTGGCTTAGCACTGGCATTTTTGCTTCATTAGCCACTTTTTCGATGAGGCGGTATCCTCCACGAGGGATAATGATGTCGATATACTTATCCATCGACAACATGGCAGTGACGGCATCTCTGCTTTTAGTCGGAATAACAGTGACACAGGCTGCGGGTAATTCATTTGAGACCAATGCGTCTTGTATGACTTTGCTAAGTATCAATGAACTGTTGAAGCAGTCGGAACCGCATCGCAAGACAACGGCGTTGTGAGATTTTAAACACAGAGCGGCGGCATCAACAGTCACGTTTGGCCGAGACTCATAAATCATTCCAAGCACACCGATAGGGCAGGCAACGCGCAGTATATTTAACCCATTTGGCCTTTCGTTTTGCCAAAGCGTTTTGCCAATGGGCGACTCAATTTCTACGATGGCCTCAATGCTGTCCGCAAGAGCATGAAGCCTTGCTTGGTCTAAGAAAAGACGGTCAAGTATCGCTGAGGACATACCACTCACCTTCGCAGCTTCTATATCTACTTGGTTCGCAGTAATAATCTCATCAACTCTGCTTCTAATCCCCGAGGCGATGGAGCGCAATGTGGCATTAATTGCTTCAGCGTCCGCTTGAGCAAGCAGCTTGGACGCGGATTTAGCGTCAGATCCGATAGTTTCCAACATCTCAAAATAGTGCGCGGTGGTATCGTTGTTAGTCATCAATAATCCTTTATTTAATGGCTGTAGTTTGATCCTTCACTATGGCAGGTTTGCTCTTTATCGCATAGTAAAGAACAAGACCTAAAGCGAACAACAGAATAATGAACCACTTTAGCATTTCTATGTTGTGATAATCGATAATAAAACCTGCGACAATTGCACCTGTAGCGGGCGAAATCTGAGTTAGGATCGTATAGATAGAGATAACCCTTCCTCGGTAGGACTCTTCAGTGAGCTGCTGGATCGTTGCGATAATCAAGTTCATCACAAAGCCATTGCAAATCGAGATGATAAGCACCAGGGCAACCAGCACCACATAATAGGATTGATGTACACTCGCCAACAAAGAGACAACACTTACTGTAATTAAGGCTGGGATGGTGAAATCTGCCGAAATTCTTCCGATAAGCCTAAACGACAATGTGCTGCCTATGATTAAACCTACAGATAACAACCCAAGGAAAATACCGAGATTCAACCCATCTAAGCCTAATTTATTTGCTGCAAGCGCAGGTAAATATATGTTCAGCACTCCCATGCACGTATAAGTGATAACGGTAAATAAAAGCATGTGCAAGGTTGGACAAGATGCTCCAACATATTTGATGCTGGCTGTTATATCTCTAATCCAGCTTTTTTTGCCCGAATAACTTGATTGAGGAGCGTTGAACTTAATATTTTTGAGCAGCAACAGAGATATGCAAAGTAATCCTATGATGAGAGAAAATACGCTTTCCCAACTTAAATAGGCACTTAACGTCGTTACGATAACTGGAGCAATACCAAATGCGATTAAAACGAAGGAGCTCATTGCGGAGGTGGCTTTGACAGCAATACGCTGTTCAACAATTTTTGATACCGAAGAGAACCTTCCAGGGCCAAGGAATGACCAGCATACACCGATGAAAAAGGCACAAGCAGTAATTACAATGCGCAGTGTGGTCGCGTCTGATTCTAATGTATGGAATGTCAGCATCGTTGCGACTATCGCAATTGCTAAGCATTGAAATCCGACAACGACCTTTAATGGAGAAGAGCGGTCGCACAGAATGCCTGCATACCAACCAAACAATACAGGCGGACCAAAAACCAGAAAGTAACCAATGCCCGAAAGGGAGGTGGAGTTCAATACTTGTTGAGAGTAAAAAATGATAGAGAAATTAATCATGTTGCCAGCGATAAACGCTAGCGCGGAAGAAAGCAGGTATCGACTAAGTTGTTTATCCGAAAGCATTTCACTTAAGGTTACCGGTTGTTCCTTCATAGCACTCCCTCGCTTTGTGGCGTTTTTTGTGGATGAATAACGACTTTTTTGGTTTTGGAGCTATCACTGTCTGGCTCAATCGCATGAACAAAATGAATGTCGACCAACACTGATTCAGGTAATGCAAGATCGTCAAAGAAGCGGCCGATTTGCTTTTTTAACGTCTCTTTTTCTGATGGCAGGTCTCGTATTAAGACTGCGTAAATATCGATTTGCGTACTGTGGATGATATTAAATTGGCAATCTTGGAGGAGATCGCTTTCAAATTGCCACAATGCTAGCTCATTAACTTTGATTTTTCTCTCTTCTTTGCCAAGCAGCACGGATTTGTCGCCGCGGCCCAATACAAAACTGACGGATTTCCCTACCTTGCCGTCAACCCATGAAACATAATCAGCAAGATCGTAGCGAATAAGCGGGAAGGTAAGATTGTAAAGGTTTGTTATGACCAGACGACCGGGTATATTCGGCTCATGGATTGGGAGGCCGTTTTCATCAAGAATTTCTACGTGATTGAGATTGTCGTAGAGCTCTAATTCCCTGTCATAAGAGGATTGGAACCCAATAGGACCAGTTTCGGTTGTTGAAAAACTATTTTTGGGATGTACACCAAACAGGCGATAAATTTCATTTTCAGCATAGCTTGAGAGATTTTCACCTACAGAAATAATGTGATTAAGTGATTTTAATTTTGTGCCTTTTTGGCGCATCTTTCGGCCCAACGCCAATAGTTTTGATGGTTTGGTGAAAATAACGTCAGGTTGAAACTCAGTAAGTGCTGCAATGTGCTGTTCATCGTTATCAAAAAAGTTCATCAGTTTGACATCCAACGGATCACTGAGGTGGTACATCCATTGGTTACCGCCATTGTATCGGTCTGTTAGCCCAATGTAAGCGATTCGACGTGAACCAAACGCTTTCAACGTTTTTTCATACAACGCATAAAGGCTGCGGCCAAACTCAAACTGGTTATAGAGCGTAATGCTTTTACGACCAGAACTGCCGGAAGAGTGAAAAACCAAGTGATTGTTGAATGTATTGGCGATATTAAAATTTGAAATATAGAGGTCGATGTCCCTCTGGTTCATTGCCGCCGAATTCAGAAACAGCTCCCAATGATCTAGCACGCAGGCTTTGTCTATGACAGGAATTTGCTCTACAGCATTCACGACTTCCCCACCAGACAGGTGATGATAGAAATCGTGTTTGCTCACGTGATAGTTGTAGAAAGAGATCAGCTCCGAAGACGATTGCTGTACTCTTGGTAACGCCATCAGCTCTTTTTGATACAGCCAGCCTTCTGATATTGCGCCGTATTTTGATGCGTTTCTTTTAGTCATTTTCAGGCTCCGTCAAAATGTCGAATGCATTGACAGCGTTGATGACCCGTTGCTCAAGGTAAGGAAAGTCTGAATGCTGAAACAACACATGCATGGTACTTCGTGCAGCAGCAGGAGCACGGTAAGCTATGTCGCCGACATCATCGTAGATTTGGTGCTCTACATAGGAAGGTTCAGTGACCAAGGAGGGTTCACCCTTTATGGCTAAGATCTTTCCTTGTCGTTCTGGAAATAGAAATTGGGTAATCGTGGGTATTTTGTAAGCGTGGCCGATATCGATGGGCAAACCAAGTACGATATCTACCTGAACATCAATAAAGTCGATACCTGTGGACGCAAGTAACGAGTTGTATATTGCCGCTCCGCCCATTCTGATTCCAAACTCAAGCAGCACAGGACCGTCTGAAAAAGTCCTGAACTCGGTATGAAGAACGAAAGAGCCTTCACCCAGAGCTCGGTGTATTTTTCCGACGATAGCTTCAGCTTTGTCTTGTACATCCTGAGGTATCCGACTCGGCGTACTATAACCAACCTCCTCAAAGTAGGGGCCATTGTTCGGTAATGGTTTGTCATGAATGGCCAAAATAGTGACTTCGCCATTTGCATAGACACTTTCGACACTGATCTCACCGATGGTCACTGGGAGCTGCGTATTGAAGAGAACCTCGCCACCGATGATCTCTTCAACGATAAAGGGATAATCTTCAATTTCTACTTCGTTAACTTGAGAATCTTGAGCAAAAATCTGTTCAGCTGAATGGCTCAGCTCGGAATAGCCTCGTTCAAGCTCTTCGAAAGATTCGAATCGCTTCACCAACGTAGAACCACTGCCGACAACAGGTTTAACAACAACGGGAAAATCGAGGCTTTGAGCTTCACACAAATTCTTTGAAGTCACTTCTACAAACCCAGGGATAGGTATATCCAACTCCCTGGCAAATTTGCGCATGTTATATTTATTTCGTCCCACGCTAACAGCCATTTCACTCGGACCGAGCAAGCCAAAATGCTGGCACAGACGACTGTGGATAGGCAAGAACGGCTCTGATAGGTTTACTATGCCATCTGGAGCTGGAATGTGCGAAAGCTTGTCCAGAATTCCAGTGAAATTCTCTATGGTATTTTCTGATGAAACACCAATTGCATGGTGACAAAAATGCTGAATATAGTCAGGGTTTGACACTTTAGCGTGTATGATAGTGACGGTATATTTTTCTTTAAGTGTGGCTATCTTCCGAATATGACTTAAGCGACTCGGACTTTTAATGTACAAAAATACTATGTGTTTTTTCATTACTGCCTCCACAAGTTCTATTTCTTTTAATTGCTAATCCAAAGTCTTTTAAGTTCACGGTTCGCGTTTATGAAAGCGCTCCGGGAATGTACCATTCGGTAATTATCCCAAATAAGTAATGAGTGTTTTTTCCATTGTATTTTTTCGATGTTATTGTCTATATGCTGCTTTAGATCCTCAATTGCATTATGCACATCTTTATTTTTGCTGGTATGCATGCATCGAGAAGAATATCTGACGATGAGGTCGCCAGAATCACTTTTTTCTAAGATCGAATGGTAAGCATCTAAATGGTGGTTTTCTAGTTTTAAGCCTTCGGTAGATGAATATCTTAGTGGTATTCTTGAAAGCTTCTCCACCAATGCATCATCTTCGATTGAATGGAAAAAGGGATAAGTGTCTGCGAGGTATGTGAATCCTTCCCCAGTGTTGCCAGGGTTTACGCACCAAAGCGCAAGATAGCGTGGTGGCAATCCCTGACTTTCATAATATTCCGTGTGCGGGAATAATTCTTGGTTGTTCATGGAGTGGTATACATCTTTGAATTTATCATTCGACTGAATAGTCCAGATTGCATCTCCATCATATTGGGTGGAAAGCTTGCCAAAGTTTTGAACGAACTCAATGTAATTAAACTGTTCGCCAAGAGACTCCAAATAAACAAACCCTTGTTCACTTAACTGAGAAGAAACTTTCTCTATTTCTACGTTAGATAAATTCAAAATAAATCCTCCCTTATTTCACTAACCAAACACGTTTTAATTCTCGGCCACGATCTGAGAATTCTGTTCTCGAGTGTACGACACGTTGGTTATCCCAAATCAGAAATGCATTTTTTTTCCAATGAATTGCATCGTGCTTGCTCTCAAATTCTTCAACTAACTTATTGGCGATTGAGTCAATGATTGCGGAGCTATTTTCTACGCAGTTTCGACTAAATCGAATTAATGGTGCTTCGCCATCACGCGATGTCACCAAGCAATGCTTTGCTTCTACACCTAAGGCACTACTTTGAATGCCGGAACTAGAGACAAACTTAATAGCCTCATTTTCCGCTGCCTCTTGTTCACTACTGTCGAGAGAATTGAAGAAAGGCAACACATCTAGTAGTGTTGTTTGTCCACCACCGCATGTAGCTGGAACGTCACACCACAATGCTAAATAATTTGGTGGTATACCAGGAAACTCGTAACATTCAGTGTGTGGGCTCAATTTTTTGGTGTTTAACGAATGATAGTGATCGTCGAATTTTTTATCAGCTTTGATAGACCAGATAATATTCCCATCATATTGAGGAGTTAGCTTTCCAAACTCTTGGGCAAATCTAAAGTGGTCAAATCCTTCAGGTAAGTTATCAATATAAAGATAACCTTTATGAATAAGTGTGTTACGAAAAGATCCGATTTCACTCTCAGTAAATCCGCAGATTTTTTTCATTTACTTTCCTCTTATTTACTACTTCAGTTTCTTTGGTGTATGTCAATAGTTCATGTCTTTTGAAACTAAGGTTTTTTAATAACACTCTTCTTGTATTTTGATCTAAGTTTGCCTTGGACCATATTTCACTTGATATAAAGGAAAGTACATCCCATATCTGATCAATATTGTTTACTTTTTTGCTCAAAATACATTTAGTATTTCTTTGAGCACATTTAATGAAATTTTCTTCACTACTACAGCAACAACAGTTTTTATATCCTTGGTAATCATTTTGTTCGAGAACAGAAAATGAAACGGGAAAAATACCTTTTGAAAAACTACTTATTATTGATGACGCTGGTTTGGATAGCGAAACTTTAGTGGTTGCTAAAACGTGATATCCCAATGACTCGCCTTGAGCAATGATTGACTTTTTAAGTAAACTATATATACCTTTAGAACGATGTTTTTTATCTACCCAAGCACTAGAGATTTCTGCATTAGAGTTAGAAAGTATATTCAGGTTTACGCTACCAACAAGAATATTGTTTATATATGCAAAATTAACTAATCCACACTGAATTTGATTAAGGTAGAAATCATAAGAGCGTGTAAGAATATTTTCTTCAGATAAAGATACTCTGAATAGATTTTGTGCTAATTGAGAGTGGTTTCCTTCATCTATTTTTAAAGAGTTTTTTATTTTTACTGAGTAGAATGAAGGAGAACTGTAATTCTCTATGTCAATCAAGTACTGCATTTAATAAGTCTTTTCTCGATTATTTCAATTTGTATTTTGATAATTGAAAATTATTCAAAATACAGCATTTGTGGTTACTGTATGCGATTGTTATTGCATGTATTCTTTACAATATTTAAACAATAGTATTTTAAAAAATTAACATGTAAATAAGATTGATGCATAGTTGAAATTTTTGACTGGAAATTTCGATGGTTCATGTGCTTGTTTGAAAAAATATGCAATTGATATACTAGTCAATGTGAATTTAATCCAAAGAGTGGTTGTGAGTTGTATTCATTTTGTCGGTTTTATAATGTAAGCTTTTTCCATGTTGGTCCTCTTCACAAAAAAGGGTTTGACACATGCTTTTTCATTGGCATCTAGCCTTTCAAAGTATGACTTTGAGAAAGGTGGAGTAAATACAACATTGGCACGTTCAATTGAGTGGGTTTGATATTTGTAATTGACGACAACATATGGGAACTAGGAATAGTGTTGTCGAATTGATAGTGTCAGTTCACTTTGTCCTATGAGTTCTTATCCGAAATGGCTTTATTCGAATACAGCTCATAATTAAAAATTATGTAATAATGCAGTAGAGGTGATGTAAGTCTCAAGACATAACAGCTTAAACAATCGATCCGTTTTTATTGCGCAATCTCAATGCTACGAGGCACAAAATAGCCCGGGAGTTTGGGAAACACCAAGCAATAGTTCTTGGTTTTGGTCAGAAGTGAGTTGTCCGACGTCAGAACCAAGTACACCCGTTACGTGTGATGATGGCTCTGAAGCACCTTCGTTAGACTTATGCTCAACTGAGAGTCTTGCTCACTTATTTTGTTAGCCCTTTGGGGAATGACAATAACGAAGGTACACAAGCGGCACCGTTGTTAACGTTGAAAAAGGCCTTAGCAAAAGCTCAACCTGGTAACGTGGTGGAGTTGATGCCGGGTGTGTATCAGTCTGCACAGATCATTGATAAAGTCCGTGGCACGTTCGACAAGCCGCTCACGATTCAGGGTAATGCCGCCACGTTTGATGGCACTGTCGCCATCAATACGCCTTGGGTGCAGCATGCTGGTAATATCTATAAAACACAATTCAACCAAGACATTTGGCAACTGTTTATCGACGACAAAGTGGTGATGTCTGCACGTTGGCCCAATGCACAGTTTGATGACGGTTCTCTTTGGGACATGAAGAAAACTTGGCGTCATCAAGCTCCTGAAAGCACGTTTGGACTGATGATTGATGAGCGTCCTTATCAAAGTATTACCGTCAAATCGAGTGGGAACGAATATGTTTATTTACCAGTAGGGGTTAATGAACAATCACTCGCTGAATCAGGAATCGATGCCACCGGAGCCATTGCTATTATGAACATTGGTTCATGGTTAAACTGGGCGCAAGTGGTTGATAGCCACGCTGTGGGCTCCAATCAGTTTAGCTACAGTACTGATTTTTCAGGCTCAGGAACTGCAATGAGTAAAGCGGCCAACTCGATGTTGGCTACAGGGACTTTCTGGCAGAATAAGAATGGCAAATATGAAGAGGGTCATTACTACCTTGAAGGAAAACTGGAGCTGCTAGACAGTGAAAATGAATGGTTTTTTGATAAGTCTACCAAAACGGTATACCTGTGGGCACCAAATGGCACAGACCCGAACACACTTAACGTGAAAGGCAAGGTTCAAACCTATGGTCTGACGGTACGTAACTCTGCGCATGTCACTTTTAAAAATATTAACTTTTTTGCCACGGCGTTTACGGTTATCAGCTCAAACAACATCACTTTTGATTACATTGATGCAAAATACTACGCATATTCAAAAAGGATGCTTGGCAGTTTAACACGTCCAGATACCATTAAGTTCATCAACAACAATCCAGAAATTACTCAAACCAACAATATGATCATCAATAGTCATCTAGCCTATACGGATGGCCCAGCATTGGAGATGATCAAAGAAACAGGGAATAGCATTGACAATAACCTGATCCATAACATCGACTATTCTAACCTAGGAACTGGTGGTGAAGGCTCGATTAATATGGCTTCGCAGAGTAAACAGATTGCCTTCACTAACAATACGTTCCACACCGCAGGGAATTCTGAAGGTGTCCGGGTCGGGGCGGAATCTGTTGTGTCAGGCAACCATGTTTATAATACAAGCTTACTCCAGCATGACGGTGCAGCCATCAATGTTGGGGTTTCAGAACAAGCAGGGACAGAGATTGCGTATAACTGGGTCCACGACAGCGACAAAGCGGGCATCCGTTTTGATGGTGTCGAAGGTGCATCAAAGATGGGGCAGGATGGGCAAGTACACCATAATGTGGTGTGGAATACTCAGTTCTCAATCATCAAAGGTGATAGACAAGCAACTTATAACAACACAATGTTCAATAACCAGATTGTTGATCTAATCATATTCAACAAAGAATCGGCTGGTGGTGTGAATCATCAATCAGAAACGTTAAATAACTTGATCGAAACGCTCCAAGGACGCAAATCGGGGACACAAGAACAACTGGTTGTTCCAGGAACCGTCAGCAGCAATATAGAAGTACCCAACCAAGTAGAATCGTATTTGCGTGGAGCAATATGGGGAGATTTCCGACCTATATCGGATCTGTTGATTGATAAAGGAGCCGCCAATAGTGTGCTTGCCAACATTACATATCAAGGCGTGGCTCCAGATATTGGCGCTTATGAAGATGGGGAGGCGTATTGGGTGCCGGGTCATGTTACCCAAGTTGCGACTAATCCTGTGCCGTTTAATAACTCCGCTAATGTTGCGACTAGTGTAGAACTGCTGTTCAACATTGATAAAAACTCAAGTTACACTGTTTTGTTTGGGACAGAGCTAGGGGGATTGACGGAGTTAACACCGCAAGAAGGCCGATATTTCGCGACGGCGTTGAACCCAAACACTACTTACTTGTGGAGAGTGGACTCCCAAGTTGACGGTGGAAGCAATGAAGGTACAATGTGGCGCTTTACGACTGCACCTTAGATACTGCACTGTAATTAATTAAGACAAAAATGGCTGCCATTATGGTCGCCATTTTTATAAGTAATGGGCCTTATATCATGTATAAGTCGTTCGATGCCAACCATAGAGAGACAGCATGGTTAAAAGCAACCAGTTTTTTAGGAGCGACTCGCCTTTGTGCATATATCAGGCTTAGCTTATGAACCTTCACTGACCATTCAGGTAACACACGAATCAGTTCTCCACTCTTAAGGTGATTTTCAACTTGATAATACGGTAAGCTTGCGACCCCCATTCCTTGAAGTACTAACTCTAAGATTGAATTGTAAGTATTGGAACGAAGAGAACCAGTTACCTCAACATAATATTTTTGTTTGTTGTTGATAAGTTCCAGTTGATTCCAACGATCGTTTTGGCTGTTGAGAATAAAAGTACATCGATGGATGTCTTCAAGCTCATCAAGTTTATTTCTCGCTGCATAACGTGTATTACACACTAATATGTTTCGGATATAGCCTAGTTCTTTGGCAATCACATCGTTTGGTAATTCATCGTAGGCTCTAAAAGCGATATCAAAATCCCCTGATTCAATTTTCTTTTTCTTTGAACCAAAATCGAGAATCAAATTGACCTTAGGATACTGTTGTCTGAAAGAGGGAATCACATTTCGACAAATAGCACGGCCAAATTCAATTGGTGCTGTGATTTTCAAATCACCGGTGGCTTCTTGCGTTACATCCTTTACACGCATTTCAGCCTCAGTGGCCAATAATTGAATTTGTTTCGCTTTTTCATATACCTCTTCGCCTACTTCAGTCAAACGGATTGAGCGAGTCGTCCGATGAAATAACCTTGAATTCAACTCTTCTTCAAGTTTTTGTATATGACGGGACACGAGACCTTTTGATACGTCAAGAACCTCTGCTGCTTTAGTAAAGCTGCTTTCTTTGGCAACCACGATAAAAGTTTGTAAATAGCTCAGATTCATTATTAGCGTTATTTTTTAAACAGTGAGTTTATTTTCTGTTGTTTTTCTTAAAATGACAACTAATTAAGATGCAAAAAATAAACAATAAAAGGGTGAACAATTAACAATTTTGATTTGAAGCTCGTTACTTGCTCCGATACTTGTTTTGTCTCCAGTTTCGAAGTAGGACAAATAATTAAGGATTTTGCAGATGATTAAGTTAGCTAGAGGAACAAAAATGAAAAAAACTATGTTTGTGGCTGCATTAATGGCGTTTTCTTATAACGCTTCGGCTAGTTCTGTTGTAAAAGACAACCCAGTTCTTGTTGGTGATTCTTTTGGGTTTGCTGAAGGCCCAGTATGGGATGTGAAACACCAACGTTTTCTGTTCAATGACATTCCAAATAACAAGACCTATTCATATAACTTGAAAGGGACACTAAGTGTATTTGATGACAACTCTGGTTATGCAAATGGCCTTGCTATCGATGCAGAAGGAAACCTTTGGGCGGCACGCCATGATAGAAAAGTGTCATATATGCAAGATGATGGCAAAAAAGTAATTGTCGTTGCAACATACAATGGCAAACCTTTAAATAGTCCGAATGATTTAACTATCAAAAAAGATGGTAGCGTTTGGTTCACTGATCCTCCATTTGGGATTCAAGGATATGGCCCTAAAAAAGCAAAAGAAGAGCAACCAGTCAGAGGTATTTATCGTTACTTAGATGGTACCTTTCAGATGATGTCTGGGGCGCTGAAAATGCCCAATGGTATAGCATTTTCTCCTGATGAATCATATTTATACGTTGCAGATACCTCGGATGGTTGGGTATATCGTTTCAAAGTTAATGGTCAGAAAATTACTAATAAAACTCCATTTGCCAAGGTTAAATCGCCTTCTGATTCAGAGCCTAGCGCTGACGGAGTTGAAGTTGATCTGCTAGGTAATGTTTATGTCGCTGGACCGGGTGGGGTTGGTGTTTTTGATAAAGATGGAAACCAGTTTGACTACATCGAAATTGATGCAGGCCATATTAGTAACATTGAAATTGGCGGTAAACACCAAAACTTATTAATGGTAACAGCAGCTAATAAAGTACTGTTATTTCAGATGAAATAACATCGTTATTAGTATCAAGTGAGTCGTTAAAAATAGCAGCCTTACTTGGCGGCTATTTTTTTGCTGCTAAAACTTGTCATAATAAGCGGCCTAGCAAAAGGCTAGGCCGCTTTTCAATAGGTTTTCATTCGCACTTGAATCTATTATCTTCAGTTAGTCTGCTAAGGTTGGGCGATATGGTTCTTCTCTAACACCATGCGATAGCACCAACTTGATGATGAAGACTGGCGCAAGCCATTCTAAGCCAACAGGGGCAGGGATAAACGTGCTCAACATAATGGATAACATAACCGCCAACAGCGCCACTGGACGATGCAAATACATTGGTAAAAAGTGAATCAAGATGACGGAAAGCATCATCAATCCATACCAAAAGAAGGCATAAGACCATCCGATATCAAAGAAAAGCGGAACGGCAAACAATTGAAAGTGGACGGCTGGGAATAGTAATTTACTGCCGACAAGTTTTCCAAGCCATGAGAGTTCAAGTCGCTGATCAGTATGTAAAAAACGTTTCATGGAACCCAGAGAGTTCGTCAGTACTCCTCCAACCATATCTAAGGTGAGAGCGGCTGCAACAATAAGCTGAGCCCAACTCCATTCTAAGCTTTGCCATGCAAAAATGTACAAGATGAAAGGTGCAATCAATGCTGCATAATTGGCAATGATGCGCTCTGCTTTCGTTGCTCCGAATCCAGTTGTGAAGTTGAACTTACCGGCACATTCCCAGTTAATGTGAGCATTTTTAATTGTGGTTTGATCTTTTGGCATCATTGTTCCCCTTTCTTCTTTTCTTACTCAGTGTTATTTGATTTTATAAAGTCCACGTGGTCTAAAAAGGATATTTGTTTAAAGCTTGTGCTGTCAAGCTTTTTTAGACCATGTGTTCTAAAATAAAAATACCAATAGACTTAAGGTGAAAGTCGCAATATAGTCCACTCGGACTTTATAGGGGAATATGATGCCTAAAATTATTGACCGCGATGCGTACCGTCGGGAGCTGGCGATAAAATCTGTGGATATTTTTACTGAATATGGCGTGAATGGCATAGGGATGCGTGGTATCGCAGAGTTACTTGGTATTTCTAAAAGTGCGCTGTATCACTACTTCTCAAGTAAAGAAGAGTTGTTCAAAGCAAGTACTGAGGTGTTTTTAGAGCCCAATTCGTTGTATGGACTAGCCGATGGCGAAAGCGTTCCGCAAGACAAAGAGCAAGCTTTGACGAAATTGATTTCGGTCCTAGATGATCGTTTTAAAGGTGAAATGACGCTAATGCTTGACTACACCAAGAACAAAAACGACCAGCAAATCAGTGAAGACGAGATGTTAAATATGGCAAATCGCCAATTCAAAGCGGAACTCGGTAATGTTGTTGGTGAAGTAAATGAAGATAAAGCCTATGCATTATTGTTTGGTGGACTGACTATGCGTCTTCTAGATGGTAAGCAAACTAAAATCAATGACATTGTGAAATGGATTCTTGAACTTACTGATGTTAAGTAAAATTAAGTAGTAGGTTCATAAGCGTTGAATGTGTGCATACCAGATAACCGTTTCGAGCCACCGTCATACCTGAGTATATCCGCAAACTATACTTATTAAGGGTGATTGATTTGAGGGTTTGAAAATGGATTTCACCGAGAAACTCAAGCTACGGGGCAAAGCTGAAGAAGATATTTACTTTGCAAAGCTAGATAGGGAACTGATTGAAGCAATGCACGAAAAACAAAAGCGTGAAGAGGAGTTACAACCAGAAGAGAAAAGCGAATTTCGTGTTCCATCTGGGGCAAATAAGTAACTTTTTTGAAGTGAATGAGGGTTTAGGTAGAGATTGTAGAGCTGAGTAAGACACCGTAGACTGCGTTGTGGAAAGCAATCACATAAGAGCGCAGGGAGGTGCCTTATTATTAAAGCCGTATTCTGGATGTTGGGCACACTCGCGTCATTTTGCCTAATGGCTATGGGAGCAAGGGAATTAAGTGGAGCGGTTAGTACGTTCCAGGTTCTATTTTTCCGCAGCGTGATTGGTTTATTCGTCGTTAGTGTGGTGATTCTTAGCCTTGGTAATTTTGCGCTGTTTAGTTCCCGACGAATGAAACTTCATAGCACCCGTAACATCTTTCACTTTGCCGGGCAATATGGCTGGTTCGTGGGGATTGGTTTATTGCCGCTTGCGGAAGTGTTTGCGCTTGAGTTTACGGTTCCCTTATGGACACTACTTATTGCCTGTCTGTTTTTGAATGAAGCGTTAACTAAACGAAAACTGTTGTCCATCGCGATGGGCATTTTGGGCGTGATTATCATTGTTCAACCCGGTATTGAAGTGATGAATGTCGCGTCGTTGATTGTTTTAGGGGCAGCGTTAGCCTATGCCGTTTCTCATGCCTCAACCAAATCACTGGCTTCTACCGAACATCCATTAACGATCTTGTTTTACATGTGTGCTATCCAATTACCCATTGGTTTTAGTTTTGCCATTTTTGATTGGCAGTTTCCTAACCAAACGCAATGGTTGTGGATTGTTGTGATTGGTCTCACCGCTATGTCGGCTCACTACTGCATGACTAAAGCGATGCAATTTGCGGAAGTCAGCACTGTAGTTACGATGGATTTTCTTCGCTTACCTTTGATAGCGGTTGTTGGTGTTCTACTTTACTCAGAACCGTTTGAATTGTCGCTGTTGATCGGTGCTGCTTTGATGTTGGCAGGGAATCTGATTGGTTTATACAAGGGGCGGGCGGCAAAAGTGACTCAATCCTGACTGGACCAGAAATAAGGCCGCTAGATGATGCGGCCTTATTATGTTGTAGCTTATTGCTGCACCAAAAAAGCCACCGCTTTTTTAGCGCCAACACGGTCCAATAATAAAGAGCTTTCAGTAATGGCCTTGATGAAAGAAACATTGGTGCCAATTTCACAAGGAAAGATACTTTGATTGTTTAGCATATGAGTAACACGTGCGTCGACATGAGTGTGTCGATCAAAATCAGCTTTTAACTGTGTGGCCTGAGGATCTCGTACATCAATCACATTACCTTGTTCATCAACGCCACCCACGTATTTTATCCAAGCTGCGATGGCGAGAGCGGTAAAAGGATAAGCTCTATCTGCCTTTAGGTGTTGTTGGACTGATTCCAACAAACGTTGAGGAAGTTTTTGACTGCCATCCATGGCAATCTGCCAAGTTCGATGCTTGATATTTGGGTTGCAATAGCGCTCTATTAAAGAGTGGGCATACGCGCTCAAGTTAACGTTATCAGGCATGTTGAGTGTGACAGCTTGTTCGCTCATCATCAGTCGATAGGCGGCTTGTTTAAATTGTTCGTCTTCCATGCAATCAGCAATGTGCTCGTAGCCAGCTAAATACCCCAAATAGGCTAAGAACGAATGTGACCCATTGAGCATGCGCAACTTCATCTCTTCATAAGGAAGCACATTTTCTACCAATTCTGCGCCGACCAATTCCCATTCTGGTCTACCTGCGGCGAAGTTGTCTTCAATGACCCATTGTCTGAACGGCTCACAGATGATCCCGCAAGGTTCGTGAAAGGCAAGTAAAGTATCAATTTCCTGTTGTGATTCAGGAGTTAGCGCGGGCACAATTCGGTCAACCATGGTTGATGGAAAAGTAACACATTGCTCAATCCATATCGCAAGCTCGGGGTCAACAGTTTGAGCAAAATCGACCACTGCATTACGTGTAATTACCCCATTTTCTGGCATGTTGTCGCAAGACAAGACGCTAATAGGAGACAAGTTTCTCTGTTTTCTAAGTTGTAACCCTTTCACAATACAGCCAATTGCTGACTTAGGAGAATTGAAATTGTCTAGGTCAATTCTGATGAAGTCACAAGTGGGATCTAACCGCTTTGTTTGTAGGCTAATCCCATACCCTTTTTCAGTAATGGTAATAGAGACAATACGGGTTGTTGGTGCCGCAATTTGCTCAACGACCGCCTCGCTGCCATCGAGGGCAATATGCAATGAACCACAAACACTATTCACCGTTTTGATCACTGGAACATTGCTGCCTTTTTCTATTACATGAAACTGATGATCCTGTGTTCTCAGGTTCTTGATAAGCTCTTGGCCTCCAAGCAAATTGATTTCGCATATTCCCCAATTAGAGTTACCAAGTCGCGCCAGTTCGTCGGTATATAGGGCTTGATGAGCGCGGTGAAATGCGCCAAATCCAATATGGACGATCTGTGGGGTGAGTTTTTCCTTTCTATAAGTTTCTGATTCTGTCGGCTGCATGTTGTGGTCTCTTTACCTGTTAGATTGATGACCATTTTGATTTCAAATTTATAAAAATTAGTGATCAAGATCGTTAAAATTGTACAGACCAATTTTTGATTGTTGGTTTTACAATATTGATCACAAAATAAACCATGAGATCGGTATTTAATAGTTTCATCAATTAAATGCTTGGAAACACCACTCAATGAAAATTACAAATGCGAAGGTCATCGTCTGTTCACCTGGTAGAAACTTTGTCACCTTGAAAATAGAAACAGAATCCGGAATTTATGGCATTGGTGATGCGACAGTTAATGGGCGTGAGTTGGTGGTGGCCAAGTATTTGGAAGAGTATGTGATTCCATCACTTATTGGCCGAGATGCTGGACGAATTGAAGATATCTGGCAGTTTTTCTTCAGAGGGTATTACTGGAGAAAGGGCGTTATCGATATGAGCGCCATTGCGGCGGTGGATATGGCACTTTGGGACATTAAAGCCAAAGCTGCTGGTATGCCGTTGTACCAATTACTCGGTGGTAAGAGTCGTGAATATGTGAATGCCTATACTCACGTAAATGGTGAAACGGTAGAAGACGTCTTAAATGGCGTAGAAAAAGCGATAGCGCAAGGTTATCAATACATTCGTATCCAATGTGGTGTGCGTGGGCTGGCTAAAACTTACGGTGTGGCGAAGAAAGGTGAAGCGTATGAACCCGCCAGTGCCAGCTTGCCAGAAGAACATGTCTGGAATACCACAAAATACTTCAATTGTGTTGAAGAGGCTTTTAAAGCCGTACGAGAAAAATTTGGCTGGGAGATTGAGTTACTAACGGATGTTCATCACCGCTTAACGCCAATCGAAGCCGCGCGTTTAGGTAAGTTACTTGAACCCTACCAGCTCTTCTGGATGGAAGATGCAACGCCAATTGATAACCAAGAGAGCTTCCGCTTAATACGCGAACACACCACGACTAAATTGGCAGTCGGTGAGGTAACTAGCTCTATTTATGATGTCAAAGATCTCATTACTAACCAATTAATCGACTATATCCGAACCACTATTGTTCATGGTGGCGGCATTACCCATGTTCGTCAGATCGCCCATTTGGCAGCCTTGTACCAGATCAAAACCGGTTTCCACGGTGCGACCGACCTTTCTCCTGTCACGATGGGATGTGCGCTTCATTTAGGTACGGCGATCAATAACTTCGGCATTCAAGAGCACATGGCGCATTGTGAATTGACCGAATCGGTGTTCTCTCATGCGTATCGTTTTGAAAATGGTGCGTTTGAACCGGGAGAAATAGCGGGACATGGAGTAGACATTAACGAGGAGCTTGCCGCACAATATCCATACAAACGAGCGGCTTTACCCGTCAACCGCTTAGAAGATGGAACGCTCTACCCTTGGTAATGAAGAAAGAGGTTAATTGTGTCGGTTAATGAACGCCTGTACATCAAAGTTGCGTCAGATATTTTGGCGAAAATTCAACAAAAAGAAATAGAAGTGGGTACACGAATTCCCCCAGAAAGAAAGCTCTCTGATGAGCTGAGGGTGAGTCGGACGGTCATTCGCGAAGCGATGGTGTATTTAGAGCTTATCGGCGTTGCGGAGATCAAAAAAGGATCGGGCGTCTACGTGGTCAATGATAAGCCGATTCAACTGCCAAGTGATTTGCCAGAAGTAACGCCGTATGAAGTGACGTTTGCACGTCGCAGTTTGGAATCTCAGCTAGCAGCTTTAGCGGCTGAGCACGCAACAGACAAATTGATCGGCGAGTTAGAAAATTGCTTAGTTTTAATGGAATCTGCGAAATGTTTTTCCACCGCTGAGCTTAGGAAAAGTGCCTCTGTGGATGCGGATATGCAATTTCATAAGTTGATCGCACAGGCAAGTAACAACCCATTTTTAATTAAGTTTCATGAAGAACTGATGAAGCATCACATGGGTGGAACCATGTGGAACCGACTCAACATCATGGCAGATGAACCCGCAGAGCGAGGTATCTGGACAACTGATCATCGCGTCATATTCGAGGCGATTAAGGCCAGAGACCCGAAAGCGGCGTTTGAGGCGATGGAAAACCATCTAAATAATGTAATCACTGAAATTACATAGGAAAATTATGAAAGCGCTTGTTATCGAGAAACCAAACCAGAGCAACTTCCATCAAAGAGAGCTTCCTCATTGTGGGGCAGACGAAGTTGTCATTAAAGTGGCTTATGCCGGGATATGTGGCTCTGATATGCATATCCTTCACGGAGACAATCCGTTTGTGGTGTATCCGCGTGTCAGTGGACACGAATTTGCTGGTGAGGTAGTAGAAACAGGCGAACAAGTGACCCACTTAGCGAAAGGTGATCAAGTTGTGATTGATCCGGTGATCAACTGCAACGAGTGCCCTCAATGTCGTCGCGGTCGCGCAAACTGCTGTATTAACCTTCAAGTAATAGGTGTGCATCGAGATGGTGGTTTTTGCCACTATCAGGTTGTTCCTGCCAGTAACGCTTATAAAGTTGCTAGCCACATACCGCTGCGCAAAGCCGCCCTTATTGAGCCATACACCATTGCCGCAAATGTGTTTGAAAGGCTCAATCCCAGCTCAGGTGACTCCATTCTTATTTACGGTTCAGGCGTAATCGGCCTGACCTTAGTTCAGGTTGCGAAAGTCCTTAATATTCCTTCAATTGTGGTGGATTTGGTCGATGAGAAACTTGCTAAAGCCACCCAGTTAGGTGCATCTCATGTGATTAATGCGAGTCGTCAAGATGTCGAACAGGAAGTGATGAAACTGACCGATGGGCAAGGCGTTCCATTGATTGCTGATGCTGCGTGTATACCATCTTTGTTACCCCAAATTCTCAAGCTCGCTGCGCCTGCTGGCAGTGTCTGCTTACTGGGCTTTTCGAGTGAACCAAGTGCACTAGCACAAATTGAAGTAATCAAGAAAGAGCTCACCATTGTTGGCTCACGGCTGAATAACAAGATGTTTCCCCGAGTGATATCGTGGTTAGAAGAAGGGAAGCTCAATACAGAAGAAATCATTAGTCATGAGTTTGAATTTGAAAACTTTTCCGAAGCGTTTGCTCAAATAGAACAACGCCCGGAGAGCACGATGAAGGCATTAATTTGCTTCTGAAGAACCTCTTACCCTCTATAACTTAAGAGATTATAACTATGAAATTGATTTCGACTATATCGCTTGTTGCTGCGTCAATACTTTCGGTTTCCACTTTTGCAGCGGACTACACCTTAAAGCTTGGTCATGTAGCAAATGAAGAGCATGTATGGCACAAGGCATTTGAGCAATTTGCTCAAAACGTGGATGAAAAATCGAAAGGTCGCTTGAACATCGAGATTTACCCGAACTCTCAGCTTGGCGCTGAGCGTGATGTGATCAGTGGTATTCAGTTAGGTACCGTTGATATGACCATGAGTGGTGAAACTCTGCAAAACTGGGCGCCTAAGGCGGCATTGCTTGCAGTGCCATACGCACTACGAGACAGCGAGCATCTGGCTAAAGTGGCAAATGGTGAAATTGGCCAAAGTATTGAGAAAGAAATCACTGCTCGAACAGGGTTAGTGCCAATTGCTTGGTTTGAGCGTGGCGCGCGTAATTTAACCAGTAACAAACCGGTGAAAACGCCAGAAGATCTTAAAGGGATGACGGTACGTGTGCCGAATGTGCCAATCTTTGTGTCAGTATGGAGCAAACTAGGTGCGAAACCGACCCCAATGGCGTTCAGCGAGGTGTTTACTGCGCTTCAACAAGGCACAGTTGACGCACAAGAGAACCCACTTTCATTGATCAAAAGTGCATCGTTTTTTGAAGTACAGAAATACGTCAATAAAACGGAGCATGTCAGAAGTTGGATTTACGTGTTAATCGGTCAGCAGCAACTCAACAAACTCCCTAAAGATCTGCAAGAGATTTTATTGCAGAGCGCTAAAGAGATGCAGAGCTACGAGCAGAAGCTGGCGACAGAAGCGGAAACAAAATTGGTTGGAGAACTGCAAGCTAGCGGCATGACATTTGTCGATGTGGATCAAGACAAGTTCCGTGAAAAAGCCTTACCGGCGGTTAAAGCGAGCCTAAAAGGCGAAGTTTTAGACCTATTTGAGAAAATTCAGAAACTATAATCAATAAAATAAGGGGAGTATTTTCTCCCCTTGTTATTCGTAATAATAAAAACTCTATCTAATTAAATATAAATAATTGTTTGATTTTTAATGGGAAATAGCCAAGTCCTAGCGTAGGGCTATATGCTAAATTTTGTTTGCTTGTTATTTAATAGGCAGCAATGGAATGGAACAATGAATATAACTGAGCCCGAAAAATTGCCAAATCAATCTCGAGGAATGGGCATTATTGCTTCCTTGAGTATTGGCATTGAAAAGTTTCTGAGTGTCATTTCAGTGACCACGCTGGTTTTATTATGTGGTGTGGTACTGCTACAAATCTTTGCGCGGCTATTTCTGGAAACGCCCCCAGTATGGACGGAAGAGCTTTCGCGCTACTTATTTATTTTTCTGGTTGCTTCTTCGGTTGGTATTGCTTATCGAAGAGGGGAACTTGTCTCTGTCGATCTTTTTTACAATGCGCTTTCTGACAGAGGTGCATTGATATATCGATTTACCTCTGCACTCTTTATTGCCTCCTTTTGTATTATTTTAATTCCTTATGCAATTCAGTTTGCCATGATCGGTAAATTTCAGTCATCGCCAACCATGTATTTTCCAATGAGTTACGTGTTTTATTGCACGGTCATTATCTTGGGGAATATCGCTTTGTTTGCAACGCTTTCATTTATTAAAGCTTGCCTTGAATTATTGGATAAGAGGGTCAGCTAATGGAAGTGTGGATCTTATTTCTCGTCTTTTTTGCCTTACTCGCTTTAGGCGTGCCGATTGCGATTACATTAGGGGCTGCGTCATTAACGTATTTGTTTTTGATGGAGATACCTTTCACCGTGGTGCCTCAAAAAATGTATGCCGGCATGGATAGTTTTGTTTTGCTGTGTGTGCCGGGATTTATCCTTGCGGGTAACTTGATGAATCGTGGCAACATTACCGAACAAATCATTAATTTAAGCAACGCAATGGTCGGCCATATCCGTGGTGGTTTGGGGCTAGCTAACGTTGCCGGATCAATGCTGTTCGGTGGTGTTTCTGGAACCGCTGTTGCGGATACCGCAAGCATTGGTGGGGTGATGATCCCGGGAATGTCGAAAGCAGGTTATGACACACCGTTTTCAGCGGCGGTGACTGCCGCGTCTTCGACCATCGGGCCGATTATCCCTCCAAGTGTGCCGATGATCATTGTAGGAACGCTAACGGGTATCTCTGTCGGACAAATGTTTTTAGCTGGCGCCATTCCCGGAGTGTTACTTGGGGTAGGTATGATGATCACGGTTTATATCTTGGCCATCAAACGAAATTATCCTAAAGAGCAAAAGGTTGGCTTTAAGCAACTCTTGGTAGAGATGCGTAAAAGCAGCTGGGCAGTATCACTTACCTTATTGATTCTGGTTGGCATCATCGGTGGTTTCTTTACCCCAACGGAAGCATCAGTGGTTGCGGCTTTCTATGCCTTAATCATTGGCTTATATGTTTACCGTGGTTTGAAATGGCGTGACGTTCCACAAGTATTGGTCGCGACAGCCGTCACCAGCTCGTCTTTGTTGATTTTAGTTGGGTTAGCCAATGTGTTTGGCTGGATTTTAACCTCAGAACGCATTCCACAGATGATTGCTGATGCCATTTTAAGCCTCAGTGAAAACAAAATTGTGGTGTTGCTCATCATCAATTTGGTGCTGCTGTTAGTAGGTTCATTTATGGAAACCATCGCGGCGCTGATCATTTTGTTCCCAACCCTGCTTGGGGTCGCGACATCGGTTGGTGTGAATCCGGTGCATTTCGGCATTATTGCTGTGTTGAATTTGATGATTGGTTTATCAACACCTCCGGTGGGCGTCTGCCTCTTTGTTGCCTCATCCATCGGTAATATTTCGATGGAGAAAGTCGCCAAAGCCATCATTCCTTTCCTTGTATGTAACATCATTGTGTTGTTGCTTGTCACGTATATTCCGGCATTGTCGCTCTGGCTGCCTGGACTATTTTATTGAGCATAGGAGAGCAGCAATGGAGCCGTTTAAAATCGCAATCATTGGTGAGTGTATGGTAGAGCTGCAGCGTCGAGGCGTCAGCCTTAAGCAGAGTTTTGGCGGTGATACGCTAAATACTGCGTTGTACCTTGCAAGGCTTGCTGATACGAAAAAACTGGGTGTGAGTTATGTGACCGCACTGGGTGAAGATCCATTTTCACAGCAAATGCTGCAAGCGTGGCAAGCGGAGGGCGTTGACACACATTTAGTGCTGCGTTTGAAAGATAAAATGCCCGGGCTTTACCACATTGAAACAGATGATAACGGCGAGCGTCGTTTTTTCTATTGGCGGAGCGATTCGGCGGCAAAATATATGTTTGAACAATCTGAGTCGACATATCTGATCGAAGCACTTATGACTTACCATGCCGTTTATTTAAGTGGTATTACACTTGCTATATTGACAAAACAAGGGCGTGATACGCTTTTTGAAGTGCTACAAACCTTTAAGCAGCGTGGCGGTAAGGTATTTTTTGATAACAATTATCGGCCGTTATTATGGGCGTCAAAAGATGAAGCAGAAAAATACCATCGTGAGATACTGAAGCTGACGGATATCGCTTTACTGACTTTTGATGATGAGCAAGCGCTATTTGGTGATGAGAAAGTCGAGCAATGCATCACCAGAGCGAAGCAGCTAGGCGTCGCAGAAGTGGTGGTTAAGCAAGGAGACAAAGCTTGTATCGTGGTGAGTGAAAACGGAATGGATCATATCTCGCCAAACAAAGTGGAGAGTGTCATCGATACGACCGCTGCGGGAGATTCGTTTAGCGCTGGGTATCTTGCTCGGCGGCTTACCGGTGGCAATCCTGCTCAGTCAGCGATAATGGGCCATAAATTAGCGGGTGAAGTAATTCAGCATCGTGGGGCGATTATTCCCAAGTTTGCTACCCCAACTATTGATGAAGTGTAGGGAGATTGTAATGAGTACTTTAGATGAACAACTTGCCCGATTTAAGGTAATCCCAGTAATTGCGATTAATCATATCGAGCATGCCATTCCACTGGGGAAGGCATTGATGGATAACGGCCTTCCTTGCGCTGAAATTACGTTTCGTACGGAATGTGCTGCCGAAGCCATTGCCATCATGCGCCGTGAGTTTCCTGATATGGTTATCGGGGCGGGGACAGTGCTGACGAATGAACAAGTCGATCAAGCCGTGGAAGCCGGAGTGGATTTTATTGTCAGCCCTGGTTTTAACCCAAGAACGGTGCGCTACTGCCTAGAAAAGGGCGTGCCGATCGTTCCTGGGGTAAATAACCCAAGCCTCGTTGAGCAGGCAATGGAGATGGGGCTGCGTACCCTCAAATTTTTCCCGGCAGAGCCTTCTGGCGGTGTTGCCATGCTAAAAGCACTAAGTGCCGTTTATCCGGTTAAGTTCATGCCAACAGGTGGTGTGAGTATCAATAATGTGGCGGATTATTTGTCAATCTCTTCCGTGTTAGCTTGTGGTGGGACTTGGATGGTGCCAAGCCAGTTAATGGAAGAGGGCAATTGGCAAGAGCTCGGACAATTGGTGAGTGATGCCGTACATTTGGCAGAACAACTTTAATTTTCTATGACAGCGCTCCCGCTCACACCTGAGAGGGAGCATCTTATTTTTCCCTTCTGCGTTGCCGTTTCTCACGGCTGAACTGAATCTGAACAGATAACTCAGTCTTAATTAAGCCACACCATTTTATTCTTGTGTTGAATATTAAACATGAGCACAAGGAGTCTATTATGGGACCGTTAAGTATTGTTGTTATTACACTAAATGAAGAAAAACGAATTGGACGATTGCTGGACGATCTAAGCAAGCAAATGTATCGAGATTTTGAGGTTATCTTAGTTGACTCAAATAGTGACGATGCAACCTGCGATATTGCTAAAGCGTATGCTGCGTCACTACCGAAGTTAGTGATCCATAAAATGGAAGAGCGTGGTGTAAGTCTCGGGCGTAATACTGGTGCGACGCTGGCAGAGCATCAGAGATTATTGTTTCTAGATGCGGATGTGCGATTGGCACCTGACTTTCTTTCTCGTTCAATCACTTTGTTGGAAGAGAAGAAGCTGGAAGTTGCTGGCGTTTACATGAGTGCAAAATCACTCCCGTTAAATCACAAGCTGGGTTATGGACTGTTTAATCTCGGTTTCTTCGCCACACAATTTGTTTTCCCTACCGCGGTGGGTGCGTGTTTATTCTCGACACGTCGAGCTCATGATGAAATTGGCGGTTTTGATGAGCAAATCGTGCTGTGTGAAGATTGTGATTACGTTAAACGTGCTTCAAAGACATGGCGTTTTCGTTTTCTGCCCGTCAGCTTTGAATTTGACCCTCGCCGATTAGAGCAAGAGGGCTCTCTAAAAATGGGGGCGACCTACCTTAAAGCGAATCTACGTCGAATGTTCTTTGGTGAAATGCGTAATAGCGAAATGGAATATCAGTTCGGCCATTACAAAGAACAGAAATAAGGTAGAAGGGCAATAAGATGGTAGAAGGATTCGGCCTATTTTTCGGCGCATTGTTTGATGCGCTGATTGGCCCCAATTTATTTGTTCCCGGCGAGCCATTCTTCCTTGCGGCGGGCTACCAGCTCTTTCAGGGGATCTGGACAGGTGTCATCGCAGTTGTGCTTGGTGCATGGCTGGGTGATCAACTCAGTTATTTAGCGGGTCGACGATTTGGCTTGAATGGTCAAAAACGTTTAGTGCGTTGGCAACCTAAATTGCGTCGCGTGTTTGCGCGTTGTCGCCTGCTGTTGCACAAGAGAGCGAATTATATTTTGGCCTTTTCTCGTTTATTAGGGCCATTAGCTTGGGTTGTTCCATTTATTGCAGGAAGTTATAAAGTGACATGGTCACGTTTTTCGCTGTTCTCAATGATTGGTCTGATACTTGGTGTGGGGCAGTTTGTGTTGTGGGGGTATCTGCTTGCACTTGGCGTGGGCTCGTTCACATGGTGGGATACCGCATGGGCATTTACGCAGGAGCATTGGTTATTGCTCGTGAGTGCTGGCGCTTCTCTTCTGTGTTATTGGTATGGCCGACGTAAGCAATGGCGATTCACTTTGCTAAAAAGTAGTGCTGTATTTGTACTCGGTGTGGCGTTTGCTAATTACAGTTACTTTTTCTGGTATGCCGATGACAATATTGCGCCGCAGAGTGCGGCTGTGGATGTTTTTAATCGTGATTTAAGCTCGGACCCGAGTCATTTCAAAGTGTATGCCGGGCAAGCGTCATACTTCAATGCGCAGCCCCTCAATGTCGCGTATGTTGGTGACAATCCTGCTGATTTAATGCAGAGCTTAGGTTGGATTGAAAACAAAACGTTTTCACGAAATGAAATTGAATGGAAAGATTACCTTGCTTTGCTGAAAGCCAGTACGCCACCTGTATCTGACCTATTTTGGCGTGGTGTACCTCAAGAGTCTGCTTACCAGAGACCGGGAGATTTGTTGACGAGAAGCCACATTCGCTGGTGGCAAAGTGGTTTGGATTCAGCAACAGGCGAACGCATTTGGCTCGGTGCGGTTAGTTATGATGATGGCTTAAAGATCACGCCGTACTCTGGCATCGTGACGATTCTGCATAGCATCGATCCGAATGTTGATAAGGAGCGTGACTTGCTTGCTCAGAGCATAACTGGTGACTTGAAAAATGGCTGGGAGATGGGGTATTACAGTGCCAACTCAGTGGCTGTATTAGATAAAGATCACGACTATTTTTCAGATGGGAGAGTACTCGTGGTAGGGAAATCACTGGCCCAAACACAATTAGCTGCAAATGTTGAGATTGCAGGAATTGAGAGTTATTAGCCAAGCCCAGCGCTTAACGCTGGGCTTTGGTGACCTTCTTAAGTTTTAAAGTTGCTTGTAAGCCCCCCATACTACTGTCACTGAGTGACAGATCACCTCGGTAACTGTGGGCCATTTCACACACAATGTTTAAGCCAAGGCCAGTTCCTGGTGTGGTTTCATCAAGGCGAACCCCACGTTGGATGGCATGCTTTCTTTGCTGTTGCGGAATGCCCGGGCCATCGTCACACACATGGATGTTGATAAAGTCATTACCCAGTTCTTCGCTGTACACACGAATAATAGAACCCGCCCATTTATAGCCGTTTTCCAGTAGGTTCCCGATCATTTCATCAAAATCGGTTGGATCGACAGCGACTTCAAGGTCAGTATCCAGCTCATTAATTAACACCACTTCACGCTGCGCATACACTTTATCAAAGGCCATAGAGATGGTATCGACGCGATCGGATGGGTTTACTTTCACTGAGAGAATATTGGCCGACCCTGCCATACGAGCTCGCCCTAAGTGGTAATCAATTTGGCTCTGGATTTGCTCGACAGGAACAGACAGACGCTGTTTCTCTTCATCACTAAGTGCGGTGATATCATTTTTCAATACCGATAGCGGCGTTTTCAACGCATGAGATAAGTTTCCTGCGTGCTGGCGAGCCCGTTCCAATAACTCTTGATAGTGGAAGAGTAACGCGTTGAGATCTGACACCAATGGCGATACTTCGCTTGGGTAATCTTCCTCTAAGCTATCTCGCTTACCTAACCGAAGTTGGGACAGTTCATTGTGCATTTTGTTGAGCGGTCTTAGAGACCAACGCACCTGCAGTTCAACAAAGATAAGTACCCCAGCAAACAGCAAACCGAGAATGATCCAAAGTTGGCTCACCAAACTGGTTAATGTGTGTTCGAGCGGGTCTTCATCTAAACCAATAATGATTTCCACAGGGTGTGTGAAATCGGGTAGATAAATGGCTTGGCTAATATAGATCAGCTTTTCATTCTTTGCGCCACGGACAATTTCCTTCAACCCTTTTTGTTCAACTTGGATATCACGGTCCCAGAGTGAACGTGATCGTAGAACCTGATTATCTGTTGAGGCGGACCAATAAAGGCCACTGTATGGTCGGTTAAATCGCGGGTCTGAGAGTCGACTGTCTAGAGTGAGGCGTCCATTTTTATCCACTTCAATGTTGGCGGTAATTTCATCCATGGATAAGTTCAGCTGGCTTTTGACATCATTGATCAGGTAATCGTTAACTAATCGTGGAATACCAATACCAGCGGCGAGGATCATGGCGCTTAACCATAGAACAGCCGCCAAGAAAAGGCGGCCTTTTAAACTGAGTCGTTTGAATCGAGAGCGGTTAATTTGCATTGAGTTGGTACCCTAAACCACGCACTGTCTTGATGATTTTCGGGGCGATTTTCTTACGAATGCGGCCAATAAATACTTCGATAGTATTGGAATCGCGGTCGAAATCCTGTTTATAGATGTGTTCTACCAGTTCGGTTCGGGAAATGACCTTTTCAGGGTTATGCATAAAGTAGGCAACGACCTTATATTCCAGAGCCGTCAGGCTAATGGCTTGTCCTTGCCACATCACTTTCGAGCTGCGGGTATCAAGGCTTAAATCGCCAATTTGCATGATAGGAGATGCATTGCCTGATGCTCGGCGCAGTTGGGCGCGAATGCGGGCAATAAGTTCAACCACTTCAAAGGGCTTAGTTAGATAATCATCGGCACCAGCATTTAAGCCCTCAACGCGTTGAGTTAAGGTCTCGCGAGCGCTGAGTATGATGACCGGAGTATTGATGTTTTCGTCTCGGATACTTTTTAGTACGGTGAGGCCATCGAGTTTTGGTAGGCCTAAATCAAGCACAATGACGTCCCATTCTTCAGAGGTAGCGCGATAGAGTGCGTCGATACCATCCTGCGATAACTCTGGAACCCAGCCTGCTTGCTCCAATGTTTCACAAATTTGTTCCCCTAGGCGAGGGTCATCTTCTACTACGAGTATTTTCATTATTATTCTCTATTTTTTGATTACGTTGCGAAGGTTACGGCCTTTAATTTCGATCATTTCTAACGTGGCAGCATTGTATTCCACTTTAATGACGTTGTTGTCATGCACTAGTTTAAGTTCATAGACCCATTCATCATCGTCTTCATCCAACTCGACCTTAATAAGGCGGCCATTAAGCTCTTGGTCGATGGTGGCGTAGAGTTCAGAAAACGGTTTAATCAAGCCACTTTGCACGGCTTGATACACTTCGTCTTGATCTTCATCGATCTCCACGCGAGTTCCTGATTTATAGGCATCTTGCACCAGCTCGTGACCGTCTGGCTGATGTTGTGGCTCGGCAAACACCGGTGAAGCGATAAGCCCAATGAGTAGCAGAGACACAATACTTTTTACCTTGTTAATCAGCATATTGATACCTTCAGGGGAAAGACACTCTGAGTATAAATGAACGAGAATGAATAGAAAGTGAACGGTGCCTATTAATTGCTAGGGTCTGCTTCACTTAGGCCTCAAAAATTAACGTAGCTCGTCTTCAAAGATTTTATCGCGCATTTTCCAAAATCGTCCGACCTTTCTGGCAATGACAAATTGAGGTGGACGAAAGCGATGCTGGTGGGAGACCACCTTGGTTGGCGAGGCTTCTTCGAAAGGACGATGTTTATCAGCAAGGTGAGGGCGGACAAACTGATCTTTGAAGGTCTGTTTCTGTTTTTTTGTCGTCAGAGGCCAGAACTCATGGACTTGGGCTTGATTATCGCCGATGTAAGTCACTTTGAGCTGTGACTTGCCATTTTGGTCTTTATGCACGTTTAAATCCATTTCTAGGCACTCAAATACCAGTGCGTCTTTAAGGTTTAACGCTTCCTTAAGCTTTTTATCTGGGTCAACAAGTGTGGCGTCACAATCATGACATATACGAGCGGCAATGTCATTGTCAGCACCACATTCGCCGCAATATTTCGCTCTGAAGCGATAGCCACAGTGCTCTCGCTCGCCGGTTTCTTCATCGGTAAAAAAGCCCTGGCAACGGCGGCCAAAATGTTCCAGTAAGAAACCGTTCGAATCTAATTTTCCCCAGAAGTTATTATTAAACCCGCAAGCAGGGCAGGGAATAGTAATGATTTCACTGTCTGAGTCAGGTTTTGGGTCGCCCACTTCAGGTTGGTATAAATCATAGCTGTTGCCTGCGTAATCAAGCACCAAGCATTCCGTTTTCCCGGGAGAAAGTCGTAAACCGCGTCCGACAATTTGTTGATACAAACTGATCGACTCCGTCGGACGGAGTATTGCGATCAAATCTACGTGTGGCGCATCGAACCCCGTCGTTAAAACCGAGACGTTGACAAGGAATTTGATCTCGCGGTTTTTAAAGCGAGAGATGATGTCATCACGTTCTAGGGTCGGCGTATCGCCAATAACTAAGGCAGTTTCTCCCACAGGCAACAGGCCAAATATCTCTTGAGCATGGCGTACGGTTGCGGCGAATACCATAATGCCTTGTTTGTCTTTCGCAAGGTGGATGATCTGCTCAACAATTTGAGGGGTGGCACGCTTGGCTTGGTCGATCACCATATCCAGTTCCGCTTCTTTATAGCGTCCTGTACTTGCTGGCTTGAGTTGTGAGAAGTCATAACTCAACACTGGAGCATCCATCATTTTTGCTGGGGTAAGGAAGCCTTCATCAAGTAAGTAGCGAATCGGCAGTTCAAAAATACAGTCTCGGAAAAATCGAGTGTCTTCAGAGCGAACTAACCCACGTGTGTGGTATTGGTAAATCCAGCCCATGCCAAGACGATAGGGCGTTGCAGTCAGGCCCAAAACCTTCATTCCGGGGTTGAGCTCGCTTAAATGGCTGATGACTTTTTGGTAGCTGCTGTTTTTTTCGTCCGGGACGCGGTGACATTCGTCAATAACCAATAAGGAAAATTGGTTCTTGAAGGCATCGAGGTTACGAACGACCGATTGTACAGAGGCAAACACCACTTGTTGGTCGGTCTCTTTTCGGCCAAGTCCGGCGGAAAAAATCGCGCCCGTTAATCCATAGCCTTCATACTTCGCATGGTTTTGTTCCACAAGCTCTTTTACATGAGCCAACACCAATACGCGTCCTTTAGCAAGCCTTGCTAACTCGGCGATAACCAGACTTTTTCCCGCACCCGTTGGCAGAACAATCACCGCTGGCGTAGTGTGTTTACGAAAGTAATGGATAACCGCTTTGACTGAGTCGGCTTGATAGGGGCGTAAGGTGTACATTGGGAGTGTGGATTCATTCAACAACAGGGACATCGGCATTTATCATACCTGACCAAAGCGTGATGAGGTATCCACATTGCTGATAAATCTATCTCAAAGCCCCATTTTTGTATTGGCTGTTTTTGTGATTCTTATCTGCGATAAAGCTGCGCGAGGGTAACATCATGGTGTTTTTTTGGCCTCATTGATGAAGTTCAACATCCACTGGGTGACCAATAACCCGTCGGTGGGCAGTTTCAACGAGGTTACGCCTTTGGCTTGAACAGCTAATGGAATGGCGTCTTTCCTTACCTCAATCAATGCTTTGGAGTAGGGGGCGCAAAATTCAGGATGGGCTTGAATACCCAACGCCTTTGAACCGACTTGCATCATTGATATAGGACAAAAGTCATTTCCTGCTAATACCACTCCGTCTTCTGGCAATGAGAGCACTTGATCTTGGTGGCTAACCAGTAAGTTGACCTGTGTTTGAAACGGCACCATCCATGTTTTCGGTGTGAGGATTGGGGTGGTAGCAGCGCCAACACCCCAACCAACTTGTGCTTTTGCAACCATTCCTCCGAGGGCTTTTGCTAACATTTGATGACCAAAGCAGATCCCGATGAAGGGAATATGCGCATGATAAATCTGGCGAATTAACTGCTCCAGTTCATTTATCCATTGTTCGCTATCCAGTACGCTGGACTTACTGCCAGACGTGATATAAGCATCACATTCATGAATATCAGTTGGAAACTCTCGCTTATTGACCCAATAAAACCGTAAATTGAGCTGGTTATCTACAGCGTGCAATAGTTTCTGGAACATGTCTTTATAGCTACCATATTCGCCTTCTAATGCCGGATTTACGTTGTCGCAGATTAATACGCCAATTTTCATTGCCATCACCATTTATTATTGTTGTGATTTTTGACCTGTCAGTGCATACATAAACAGTTGCGTGTACTCTTCCGCCGTAAACGGTATTGGATTACCACCTGCCGCCGCGTCTAGTACCGCGAGCTCACCTACTTTTTTAGCCTCATCGGCGTTAATTCCTATTTCGGTAAGTGTGTGAGGAATATCTAGGATTTCTCGCATGCTTAGGACCCACTGATGAACCGCTTCAAACCCCGGTGACTGAAGTGATAACGCTCTGGCGAGCACCACCATTTTGTCTTCAATCTCTGAGCGATTGGCCTCCAGTACATAGGGCATCAAAATGGCGTTGAGTAAGCCATGATGTTTGTCGTACAGCCCCCCTAGTGTATGAGCCAGCGCGTGCATCGCTCCCAGTCCCTTTTGAAAGGCGGTAGCGCCCATGCTTGATGCGACCAGTAGCTGAGTACGAGCGTTGATGTCGTTACCGTCAAGAAAGGCGGGGTATAAGAAGTGTTTTATCAGCTTCATTGACTCGATCGCGATGCCATCTGCCATTGGGTGATAACTCGGCGCACAATAAGCTTCCAAGCTATGGGACAGTGCATCCATTCCCGTTGCCGCTGTGATGTGAGCCGGTAGTCCAATGGTAACAAGCGGGTCTAAGAGTACTTGTACTGGCATCATTTTCGGATGGAAAATAATTTTTTTAACGTGGGTAGTTGCATCCGTAATCACCGACGCTCGACCAACTTCAGACCCCGTTCCTGCGGTGGTTGGAATCGCGATCACCGGGACAATTTTTGACTCGTCAGCTTGTGCCCAATTGTCACCAACATCTTCAAAATTCCAAAGAGGTAGAGTTTGGCAAGCGCATAAAGCAATGGCTTTGGCGGCATCCAAACTCGAACCACCACCAAAAGCGATGATGCCATCATGAGCGTTGGCATTGTAGGCATCGATTCCGTGATTGATATTGGTATCGGTTGGGTTGCCTTGAATGTCGGAAAAAACCTGTATCTTGATATCTTGCTGCTGACATTGCGTGACGAGGTTAGTCACGATGTCGAGTCCGGCTAGAAACGGGTCTGTGACCAGCAAAGGTGCATGCATATTGAGCCTTTTACAATGCTCAGGCAGCGCATCTAATACGCCTTCGCCGACACTGATTGACGTGGGATAGTTCCAGTTTGTGAAAGTCATCAGCCTTCTCCCAATGTTTTAATATGGAATGATTTTGGACGGGTTAACATGTCAAAGCCGATCTGAGAAAGCGTGCAGCCTCTGCCAGAGTTTTTAATTCCGGTCCATGCCAGCTCTGGGTCGAGATAGTCACAGCGATTGACAAAAAAGGTGCCGGTTTCGACTTGTTCTCCCAGTTTCACACCAAGTGCTTCATCAGAGGTAAAAATAGAAGCGGTGAGGCCAAATTCTGAATCGTTCATTAATCGGATGGCTTCATCATCATCGGCGACCGCTTGAATACCAACGACAGGGCCGAAGGATTCCTCCGTCATTACACGCATTGAATGGTTCACCTGAGTTAGGATTTGCGGTGCGAGATAAGGCGTACCAATCGCACTGGCTGGAAATAAAGCTTCATCAATATGGGGCTCGGCACCCTGACTGATCGCTTCTGCAATTTGCTCTCTCACAAAATCAGCCGCTTCAGTACGAACCAGTGGACCCAGAGTGATGTGACTGTCGGTTGGGTTACCAAGTTTATACTGCTTAGCTAGCGTTACCGCTTTTTGCACAAACTCGTCATGGATAGATTGATGAACATAAATTCGCTCGATGCCGCAACAAGATTGTCCTGAATTGAAAAATGCGCCATCAACCAACGTGGCGACCGCGTGTTCAAGGTTTGCATCTTGGCGTACATAGGCTGGGTCTTTGCCACCCAGCTCCAAGCCAACACCGATGAAACGGCCTGCCGCATTTCGTTCAACCATCGCTCCACCTGCTACAGAGCCAGTAAAGGCAACGTAGTTGATTTTCGGGTGTTGGATCAGTTTTTCCGTTGAAGGATGATCGGTGTGCAGATATTGAAACACACCGTTTGGAATTCCCGTATTTTTAAAGGCTTCAACTAAACGTTCTGCACATAATGGGGTTTGTGCTGAATGCTTAAGCACCACACTATTGCCCGCCAATAAGGCTGGAATTACTGCATTGATCGCTGTTAAGTAGGGGTAGTTCCACGGTGCGATAACCAATACAGTGCCAACAGGGACCCGTTTGATGTGGCGCTGGAAGCCGGATTTTTGCGGCAATTGAATATCAGCAAGAGCGGCTTCAGCTTGCTCAATCATCGAAAGGGCTCGCTCTGCGACACCATGGACTTCCCCTTGGGTGTAGCTAATGGGCCTGCCCATCATCATTGTGATCTCTTGAGCAATCTGCTCTTTTTGAGCGACAAAGTTTTCAATTGCTTGTGTGCAAATGGCTTTGCGTGTATCCAGCGGTAAATTTCGCCACTGCTTTTGACTTAATGATGCTGTGCTCACGGTGGCTTCAATCTGCTCGGCAGTGGCTAGCGGGCGTGTTACACAGACCTTATTGTCGATTGGCGATAGGGTATTTTGTTCCATGCGTTTTTAACCTATTCAGTCGTGTCATTGATCAGATGATTTCGAAGTAGCGTTTCAGCTCCCAGTCGGTCACAGCTTTTCTAAACTCTCGTTCTTCCCATTCACGGCTGGCTGCAAAGTGGTCGACGAATTCATCACCTAAGACTTCTCTGGCATGTGAAGAGGCTTTTAGCCGTTGAGCTGCATCCCATAATGTAGGTGGAAGTTTTAGTTCTTCAGGAATCTCTTGGTCGTAAGCGTTACCTACAATAGGTTCGCCCGGCTCCCATTTGTTGATGATGCCGCACAAGCCACTGGCCAGCGCGGCAGCGAGTGCGAGATACGGATTCCCGTCAGCCGCCCCGATGCGATATTCCACACGTTGGCTTTTGGCAGAGCCGGGGATCACGCGAAGTGACGTCGTGCGGTTTTCAACTGCCCAAGTGGCATGTGTAGGAGCCCAGAAGCCCGGGATCATGCGTCGATAACTATTGACGGTTGGAGCTACCATGCATAAGAAATCGGGCATTAAGCGCTGTAATCCTGCAACAAAGTGACGTTGAAGCGCACTCATATTGTGTTGACCATTCGGATCGTAGAAAGCAGAGCTGCCATCTTTGTTTTGCAGCGAAATATGAATGTGGCCGCTTTGGCCGGGATAGTCATTACTCCATTTCGCCATAAAGGTCGCCATCAAATCATTTCGTTGGGCCAGTACCTTTGTGTAGGTTTTGAAAAGGGCCGCTTTATCTGACGCGTTCATTGCCGAGTCTACCGATAGTGCCGCTTCAATCACACCGGGGCCGGTCTCAGAGTGGATCCCTTCGATGGGGAAGTCCATGGTCTGGCTTAAGTCTAACAGTTGTTGATAGAGCTCTAGGTACGTCGAGTTTCGGATCATGGAATAGCCGAACCAGTCGGGTGTAATTGGCTCAAGATCGTGATAATGCTTTTCCCTAACCGAGTGAGGCGTTTCGTTGAACACAAAAAATTCATATTCGAAGGCAGCAAAAGCATTCAGACCTAAATCATCATATTGTTTTAATACGCGGTTCAAGGTTGCTCTTGGGCATACTAGTGACGCTTTGTCATCAAATTCTGCAATAAAAAGCAGCATGCCTTCTTCATCTAAAACATCGCGGCAGGTGTCTGGAAGAATCACCACAGGCGCGTCGGGGTAGCCTGTGTGCCAGCCGGTGTAGGTGGTGTTGTCGTAGAGCTGGTCTTTTGCATCCCAGCCTAAAACCACATCGCAAAACGCAAAGCCGTTATCCAGTGAAGAAAAGAACTTGTCTTTCGACATGTACTTTCCGCGCATAATCCCATCGTTATCGAACAGACCAACTTTGACATGGCTTAAGCCACGCTCTTCAACAATTTTTTTGGCGTCTTCGATGGTTTTAACTGATCTTGCATCCATTTTATTGTCCTCTGGGCACCGGCATGATGCCGGTGCATTCCCTATTAGCTGTAGCGGTACGGTTTTCCTGCTTTTTCCATATCGGCGGCATACTGCTTAAAGATGTCGACGACACGCTTCGCTCTGGGGCTGGTTTTGGCAATCTCATCCCAAAACACCAGAGCTTCTTGTTCAACACTTTTCCATTCGTCATCCGGAATGGTGGTTAACTCAAGTTTTGTTCCTTCTACACGAAGCTTAGCTTCTCCGCCCCAATACCAATGTTGTCGGTAGTAATGTGAGCTATCCATGCATAAACGCCACAGTGTTTTCAGGTGTTCAGGAAGTGCATTCCAGCGCTCGCTATTGGCAAAGAACGATCCGCACCATGCTCCAGAGATGTTGTTGGTCAAAAAGTACTTGGTCACATCAGCCCAGCCGACGGTGTAATCCTCGGTGATACCTGACCACGCAATGCCATCGAGTTCACCCGTTTGGATCGCCACTTCGACGTCTTCCCAAGGTAAGGTCACAGGAATAACGCCAAAGCGAGACAGAAAGCGGCCAGCTGTTGGGAAGGTAAACACGCGTTTCCCTTTGAGGTCAGCTAGGCTTCGAATCGGTTTGACGGTGGCAAAGTGGCATGGATCCCACGCCCCAGCGGACAACCAAGTCACACCTTTGACTTCGCCATAGGCTTCTTGCCAGATCTCTTTTAAGCCGTATTGCTCAAACAGGACGGGAACATCAAGGCTGTAGCGAGTTGCAAATGGGAAGTAGCCACCAAATACAGAGACATCAACCGGAGCGGCAATGGAGTCATCGTCACTTTGTACTGCGTCAATGGTTCCGCGTTGCATTGCTCGGAATAACTCACCGGTTGGCACAAGTTGATCGGCGTAAAACAGTTCGATGACCATTTCACCATTGGCCGCTTTGTTAAACGCATCCACGGCAGGCTTAATGACATGTTCGCCAAGGGCAGGCCCGGCATAGGTTTGCAAGCGCCATTTTATGGTTTTCTTGCTGTTAGCGATGGCGGGAGCTCCGACAATTGCGGTCGCACCAACGGCCGAAACCGCTCCTGCTTTTTTAAGGAAATCTCTTCTACTAGACATGGTTTATTCCTCCGTGGAATGCGTTTGCTTGTCCAAGTTAAAGGTCGTTACTTAGGTCATAGTTATTGGCCGTAGTGGTACTGCGGAAGCCATAAAGCCAATTGTGGGAAAGCCATCACCAGAATCAGCCCGAATATCATGATGAGCACGAAAGGGATGATTGAGACGTAGATGTCTTTCAGCGAAATTTCTGGGGGTGCCATAGCAC
This sequence comes from Vibrio sp. NTOU-M3, assembly GCF_040869035.1. Classification (NCBI taxonomy): domain Bacteria; kingdom Pseudomonadati; phylum Pseudomonadota; class Gammaproteobacteria; order Vibrionales; family Vibrionaceae; genus Vibrio; species Vibrio sp. NTOU-M3. The sequence goes on along the minus strand of NZ_CP162100.1, from coordinate 1,877,486 downwards.
GCATGAGGAACAAGTTGTAACCGAAAGGCGGAGTCATATAAGCAATCTGACAGGTAATGGTGTAAAGCACGCCATACCAAAGCAAATCAAAGCCTAATGCACCTACCAAAGGCACGTATAAAGGCGCGACGATCACCAGCATTGCTGTGTCATCGAGAAATGTTCCCATGATGAGATAAGACAATTGCATCAAAAGCAGCACTTGCCATGGCGTGAGATTTAATCGCTCAATAAAGAATGCTTCGATGGCTTTAACTGCGCCAATACCATCAAACACAGCGCCAAAACATAAGGCTGCCAGTATGATCCACATAAACATGCAGCTAATGGCTAGGGTCTTTCTTAAGGTTTCTTCCATGACATTTCGAGTCAGGCGCTTCTTTGCGATCGCAGCGATGGTAGCGGCAACCGCGCCCACAGCGGAGCTCTCAACCAAGCTTGTGACTCCCAGTAGAAACAGCCCCGTCATGGAAACAAAAATCAAAAGTGGTGTGATGCCTGCGCGCAATAGCAATAGCTTCTCTTTCAAGCTAACGTTTCGTTCTTCTTCTGGTAGCGCAGGACCCAGCTCCGGACGTAACTTACAGCGTATGACGATATAGATAATGAACAGGGTGGCCATAAGCAGCCCGGGAAATACACCGGCAAGCCAGAGTTGTCCAACAGGTTGGCGCGCAATCATGCCATAAAGAACCAACACCACGCTGGGGGGCACTAAAATGCCAAGCGAGCTGCCTGCTTGAATGACACCGGTGACCATAATTTTGTCGTAACCACGTCGAAGCAGTTCGGGCAACGCAATGCTTGCGCCAATCGCCATACCTGCGACACTGAGTCCATTCATTGCAGAGATAATCACCATCAGTCCAATGGTGCCGATAGCGAGGCCGCCATTTAGGTTGCCTGTCCATACGTGGAACATGCGATAGAGGTCTTCAGCAATGCCAGATTCCGACAACATGTATCCCATGTAAATAAAGAGTGGGAGTGTGAGCAGTGGGTACCATTTCATGAGCTTAATAGCTGAACTGAAAGCAATTTCAGAGCCACCATTCCCCCAAAGCAAAAGGGCTGCGATCACTGCTATTGACCCAATGACGGCAAACACACGCTGACCCGTCAGCAGCATTAGCATCATCGCTGAAAACATAAGAAGTGCGATCATTTCGTAGCTCATGAGCTTGCCTCCGTCTTATTTCCATAAACAACGGTGGCGATATCTCTCAACCAAACTGCGACTGCTTGAAGTAACATGAGAAATACGCTGACGCACATTATGATTTTTATCGGTGCCATGTAAGGCCGCCATGCTGAGTAGCTACGTTCACCATACTCAAGGGCATAACTGGTACTGGATAACCCTCCGTAGAGAAGGATCGCAAGGTAGGTGATTAACATGATCACCGTAATGCTATCGATGATGGCTTTTTTGCGGACACTCCAATTGCCATAAATAAGATCCATGCGAACATGGCTATGCAGCTGCATGGAATAAGGGCCACCCAACATATAAAAAGCCACCATGACGAATTGGGCCATTTCAAGTGTCCACAAAGAAGGGTAGAAAAACGTTTTGGACACGGATGAGTAGAGCAAAATACCGATCATTACGAAAATGAGGTACATGGCAAAACGGCCAATTTTACGATTAATCGCCTCGACAACCTTCACAAACTTAATGATGGGTTTAGGCAATGAATTGATGGGATCCGGCTTCATTAACAACTCCATTTTCTTACTGATAGCACAAGAAACTACATGGCTTCTCTCTATGCTTTTCTGAACTTAAATTGATCATTTTTTGTTAATGAAAGGTTAAATATTGATCAATTTGTATTCATAATTACAGAAATTATGATTCTGTCAATATAATTACAGAAAATATTTTTTTAATTTTTGATGGGGTGTAATTTTTGTTACAATCCTATTGTTGGCGGGTCATATTCATTAGGTGGCATGAGAAATATGTTGAAAGTTTCGGAAAGAATTAAAGCGGGTTTTGCTTCGCTCACTCGGGCAGAAAGACAGTTAGCGAATGTGATGTTAGAGAATTACCCGGCATCCAGTTTGGGGACGGTTGTATCGCTGTCGGAGGCGGCAAAAGTTTCTTCTCCAACCGTGGTTCGTTTGGCGAAGAAGCTTGGTTTTTCAGGTTTTCCTGACATGCAGCGCAGTATTCATGAAGAAATAGGGGATACCTTAAAAAGCCCAATTGAGAAGCATGCATCAATCCAAAATGTGGATGAAAAACTGCATTTACTCGATAGGTTTGCCGACATGGCCGTCAATAATATACGCCAAACCGTTGGCCAAATTGATGAAGCCATGTTCAACCAAGTGGTTGATATGTTGAGTGATCAAGAACGTTCACTTTATATCGTGGGCGGCCGGATCAGCCACTCCATTGCTGAATATATGTTTACTCATATGCAGGTAGTGAGAGCTAATGTCACCATGGTGGGGCCGAATGCAAATTGTTGGTCACATTATGTGATTAATATGAAACCCGGAGACGCCTTAGTCGTGTTCGATGTTCGCCGTTATGAGAATGATATTCTTACCTTGGCAGAGCTCGTACGAAGCCGTGGTGTGAATGTGATTTTGTTTACGGATCAGTGGGGATCTCCGGTTGGAAAACTGGCGCAACATGTTTTTCATGCACGGATAGAAGCGCCATCAGCATGGGACTCAACCATTGCGATTACATTTTTGGTTGAAGCCTTAGTAGAAGCGGTTCAATCAGCGACGTGGTCTGAAACCAGCAATCGAATGCGAGATCTGGAAGGGCTGCTCGATAAAGCAAAATTGTTCAAAAAGTTTGTGTGACTTAAACAATCAATAATCAGTTGTATCGCGAAACCATTCAACTAAATAAAGAAAGGTGTCTATAATACCCGCCCTGATGAGATGAGGTATTCATGCGTTTAGATAAATATTTGTGTGACGCGTTGGGCGCAACACGTAAAGAAGCCACCAAGATCATTAAAAGTGGTGATGTCACCGTTAACGATGTGATGCAAAAAAGTGGCTCTTATAAAGTCACGGAGTCCTGCGTTGTTGAGTGGAAAGGGCGCGAGCTCGCAAAGCCGGGGCCACGTTATATCATGTTGTTCAAGCCTGATGGTTTTGTGTGTTCGCATGAAGATGGATTCAACCACACTGCATTTGTTTTGCTCGATGAAGTGAAGATGGAAGATCTGCACTTTGCAGGCCGTTTAGATGTGGATACCACGGGTCTTGTACTGATCACAGATGATGGTCAATGGTCTCATCGAATCACCTCGCCAAAACACAAATGTGAGAAAACATATCGTGTGTGGCTAGCTGATCCTATTCAGCCTGATTATTGCGAGAAATTTGCCGAAGGCATTGAGCTTCGTAATGAAAAAGAGCCGACTCTACCTGCGCAATTAACCATCATTGATGAGGAAGAGAAAGAGGTCTTGCTGACCATTCATGAAGGAAAATATCACCAAGTAAAACGGATGTTTGCAGCTTTGGGGAACAAAGTAGAGCATCTGCATCGTGAGCGTATTGGTGAGATTATTCTGGATGAAAATCTAGAACCGGGTGAGTACCGTAACCTTACTCAAGAAGAAATTGATTCGGTATGGAAATAATCATTCTTAAGCAAGAATAGCTCTTGTAGGAAATACTTTAATTCCTATTGGGAACTAGTCAATAGCACGAAAATACGTCAAGATCGCATAGTGACTATCAGCATATTGAGCATGCTGATTTTTATTTCGTTTGGTTGCAGCAGGGAGCGCTGCATTCACACGCAACCAATCAGGAGACTTATGTCAGATAACTCTGCGGCAATGAACCCTTCTTCGGCACCTAAAATCAGTTTTTTGCTCTTCCTTGTGCTTGGTGCCATTGGTGCACTTACACCCCTAGCGATTGATATGTATCTTCCGGCGATGCCAACCATCGCAAAAGATCTTGGTGTGACTGCGGGCCAAGTTCAGATCACGTTAACAGCATATACAGCTGGCTTTGCTCTTGGTCAGCTTATTCATGGTCCGCTTGCCGACAGCTTTGGCCGCCGCCCTGTATTAATCGGCGGTGTGTTTTTCTTTGGTATTGCCGCCATTGTCAGTGCAACAACGCAAGATATCGAATCACTTACGTATGTGCGTGCCGCACAAGGTTTTGCTGGTGCCGCGGCAGCAGTGATCATTCAAGCGGTGGTGCGAGACATGTTTGACCGCGAGGACTTTGCTCGCGCTATGTCGTTTGTCACTTTGGTTATTACCATTGCACCACTTGTGGCTCCAATGATCGGTGGACACGTAGCAATTTGGTTTGGTTGGCGTTCTATTTTTTGGATTCTAGCTGCGTTTGCGGTTGTCGTTATTATGCTGGTTTTCTGGAAAATTCCAGAAACCTTAGCGGTAGAGAAACGCCAACCGTTACGTTTAGGGGCAACCATACGTAACTACACCAGTTTGTTTCGCAATCCTGTTGCCATGGGACTGATCCTTTCTGGGGCGTTCTCTTTTGCAGGCATGTTTGCATTTTTAACCGCTGGTTCTTTTGTATATATCGATTTATATGGGGTTCAACCGGATCAGTTTGGTTATTTATTTGGCTTGAACATCGTTGCGATGATCATCATGACCAGTATTAACGGTCGAATGGTGAAAAAAGTGGGTTCACATGCCATGCTTCGATTTGGCTTAGCTGTGCAGTTGCTTGCGGGTGTCGGGTTGTTTGTTGGCTGGCTACTTGATCTTGGATTGTGGGGCACCGTACCATTTGTCGTTTTATTCATTGGTACCTTATCTACTATTGGCAGTAACTCAATGGGGCTGTTGCTGAGTGGTTATCCGCATATGGCGGGCACCGCATCGTCTTTGGCAGGCACATTGCGTTTTGGTACAGGGTCACTAATTGGTGCTATCGTGGCTGCCATGCCAAATGGGGTCGCGTGGCCAATGATTGTTGTTATGTCTGCCTGTTCTGTAATATCGGCAGCTTGGTATTGGATTTTTGGAAGAAAGGCTTAATGTCTGTATACACAATTGAAATACAAAAACTTGTAAATAGCGCATTAGCTGAGCTACGTGCTGAGCATCAATCAGGGAAACTGGCCGATGCACCAGTCTCTAATAACCATTTTCTGGTTCGTTGGGTTACAAAGGCTTTAAAAGGACAGCGTTTTGATCGCTCTGTGGTCGGGGATTTAACTCGCTGGCAAAAAGCAGGACGTTCAAAAGGTAACGATGCTGGGTTAATTTTTATCTTCAAGCGTATTTCTGCCTTTTACGCCAGTTTCTTTACGGAAGGAGAAACACCAGCAGCAATCACCGATAAACAAATCGAAGCTTTCTTGGATGCTATGGAAGCATCAGAATGGGAAGTTTCAACAGGTGAGCCTTTGGTGAATTGTGGCAAAGTTCAGATTTTTACGGAAGGTCAAAACTCATTAGCCCTTTGCTCGGAGCAGTGTGAAGATTGCTTCGATAATGAAACGCTGGTAAAACCGATGAGTTGGTTTGTCCGTGGCAACCATGCAGAGTTTGTGGAAAAGGCAACCGCAGCGGGCTTTATGGTGCATAAGGTAACGGATTATAAATCGAACGTTAAATATCACGGTGAATACCTTATTTTCCCAGCAAATATGGGAACACAATTGGCTGAAATTCCATTGTCGTTTAAAGCGGATTAAGGCTCGTTTACGAGTCGTTGAACAACCAGCAGTGCCTTTTACTGGGGCTGCTGGTTTGCTTTTTGTGCAATTGCTTTGACCATACCTTTAAAAATAAACAAGTGTGCAGGCATCATGGCAAACCAGTAGAGCAGACCAAGAAACCCTTGCGGGTGCCACCAAGCTTTTACGGTTAACTCGGTTCCTTCGTCGCACTCTTCTAATGTAAATTCCAACCTCCCCAGTCCCGGTCCTTTCATTCCAAATAATAGAGAAAGAAACTGGTTCTCTTCACAGCGAATCACTTTCCAAGAGTCGATATGATCACCCACTTTCAACTCTGGTCCGGGTGGTGAGCAACGAACGGGTCTTTGGCCGCCAAATAATACATCAAGCCACTCTCGAGTACGCCACAACGCATTGGCAAAAAAATACCCTTCTTTGGGGCTGCCGACCTGTTTTACTACTTGCCATAATTGCGCCTTACTCAAACCTGTTTTAATACTGGCTCCAGTTTGTTTTGGATAATACCCGTATCCGGGTTGCCAACGGCTGAGCGCAGCAGGATCGAACCCCCATACATTACTACGAATGAACTTACCTTCATGTGCAATGCTTTGTTCGACCATCTCTTTATAGGAGATGAGTTGTTGGGGGTACTTTTTTTCTAGCTCTTGGCTGTTCGCCACATAATCATGCTCAAGCCCGGCAAGGAGCGCTTGACCAATGCTGGAGGGGACAGAAGTCACCATTCCAAGCCAATGAGAGGCCATTTTTGGGGTAAGTAATGCCGTTGACCATAACCTGAAAGGGCGTTTTGCTGTATCACAAATGATTTTAAATTGTTGTCGATAGCTAAGGGTATCTGGGCCACCTGCTTCATAGATGTGGTGGCATGTAGGATTTTCTTTGGCAAGCTCTAACAGGTAATGGTTTAGGTTATCTAAGGCGATTGGATTTGCTTTGGAGTCGACCCACTTAGGCGCTATCAAAATAGGGAGGTTGTAGACAAAATCTCGCATGATTTCGAAAGCCGCCGATCCTGGACCAATAATGACACCAGCGCGCACTTCAGTGATAGGAATACCAGCCTGACGAATGATCTCGCCTGTCATTCGGCGTGCTTTTAAATGTTCCGAGTTTCCAGTTTGGGGTTGAATCGCACTGAGGTAAATTACGTGTTTGACCGAGCTTCCTTGAAGAGCAAGCTTAAAGTTTTCTGCCAAAGAAAGTTCGTAGTCGATAAAATCATACCCATGAGCCATGCCATGAACGAGGAAAAACACCAGCTCAAACTGAGGGATAAGTTGCTGGGTTTCTGAAAGGTCAGCTAAGTCGAGGTATTGAATGTTGATATTGGCATGCGGTTCGGTTCGTGCTTGTAAATAGTTGACGTGACGGGAAGCTGCCGTGACACAATAGCCTTGCTGTGCGAGTTTTTTTAAAAGTTGTGAGCCAACGTAGCCTGATGCTCCCAATACCAGCACTTTTTTCATCAATATCCCTTATGAAACTCGTGGTTGTTTTATAATCTACACCGTATAATGGTTAACTTGCTTTTCTCAATATTTTCAAGGCGTTGTACGCTAGGTGGTGCTCAAGTGTTAGCTTCTCAAGTTCTCTTCCATACTCGAGGTGATTTTTTACGTCGCCTCATCGCTATCGCACTGCCTATTACACTGCAAAGTATCATGTTTTCTAGCCGTGGTCTTGTTGATGTACTTATGCTGGGTCAGTTAGGTGAAGCTGAAATTGCTGCGGTTGGTGTTGCTGCTCGGGCAACTTTTGTTACGACAATTATGTTAGTAGGCGTGACAACAGGGGGAGCCATGCTCACCGCGCAATATTGGGGAGCTTCTGATAGGAACGGTGTACGAGAGAGTACCGCGTTGACCTGGCTAGTCGCGATGTTCTTTGCGGCCTTTACGGTTGCGTTATTTGTTCTCTTTCCTCGTCAAATTATGGCGTTAACAACGGATGATGCTGAAGTCATTGCGTTAGGGAGCGAATACCTTGTTGTAACTGCGGTAACAATGTTTGCTGTGGCTTGCGTTGCAAGTATGGCAGTCGGTTTACGGGCGATGCACAAACCAGGGATCAGTACCTTCTTTAGTGGTATTGGCATTGTGTCTAATATTTTCCTTAACTGGGTGTTTATTTTCGGTAAGCTGGGCTTCCCACCTATGGGGATCAAAGGCGCTGCGATTGCGACAGTATGCAGTGGTGCTATTGAAGTCGGTACCTTATATGGCTACTTATATCTGAAAAAACATCTGCTGGCTTTTGGTTGGGCTGACATCCGTGCGGTGATGTTGTGGAGCAAGGTTACCCGTTTCCTTAAGTTATCAATGCCAACGACATTTAACTTTTTAGCGTGGGCTGGGGGGTTATTTGTTTACCATGCCATTATGGGGCACTCCGGTGTTCAAGGGTTAGCTGCCTTATCGGTGATGACACCTGTTGAATCCATTGCTTTAGCAATGATGATAGGGCTTTCGAATGCGGCTGCGGTATTAGTTGGAAACCAGTTAGGTGCTAAGAATTATGACCAAGTGTATTACCAAGCACTTGGTATGACTGTGCTTAATTTAATCGTTGCGATTGTTGTTGCTATCCTGCTTTATCTTTGCCACAGCTTAGTTTTAGACGCCTTTAGTGCGTTGACAGCGGAAACGCGTGCATTGTCTGAAAAATTTATTGTCATTCTAAGTGTTGGTATCGTTCTTCGCGCTATTCCCATGATGGTGATCGTTGGGGTGCTGAGAGCGGGAGGCGATGTGAAGTTCTGTCTCTATCAAGATTTGATTGCGCAGTGGGTGATTGGTATTCCCGTTGCAGCATTTGCTGCAATGAGTTTGGGGTGGAAGCCTGAATGGATTTATGTTCTGTTTCTCACTGAAGAAGTGATCAAATGGGGTGGCTCGCTATACCGTATGAAAAGCAAGAAGTGGATGCGAAATTTGATTGAAAATTAGACATTGCACGACCAGTTATTGCAAATAAATGCATATCTTGTGATCTAGTATCCAAAAAGCTTCCTACTGTGTGTGATTTAGTGTAGATTCTCATACCTCTTTGAAGCAATTGTGAGACAGTTAATGTTACAGCTGACAGACCTGTGTAAAGGCTATGTAGATGGCGGTGAATTTCATCCAGTTTTACAAGGTGCTGAACTGTCTCTTAAGCAAGGTGAACAAATTGCGTTGATGGGAGAAAGTGGGTCAGGCAAGAGTACATTACTGAACCTTATCGCTGGCTTAGACACGGTCGATTCTGGTGAAATTTGCTTTCCAAAATTTACCATGCATCAAGTCTCTGAAAGCAAACGTACCGCCTACCGCCGTAATAACATCGGTCTTATCTTTCAACAGTTTAACTTGCTTCCTACCTTAAATATTGCTGATAACATTCGCTTTTGTCGCCAACTCAAAGGTCTACCTGATGATCAAGGGTTATGGCGTCAGATTTTGTCCGCGTTAGATTTAATGCCACTCCTAGGCCGTTATCCTGAAGAAGCCTCTGGTGGGCAGCAGCAGCGCGCAGCTATCGCTCGTGCTCTCTACATGGAACCCAAATTGTTGTTAGCGGATGAGCCAACAGGAAGTTTGGATGAACGTAATGCTGAAGCCGTGATGCGTTTGCTCACCACACTTACTCGCCAATTAGAGTGTACTCTATTGCTTGTCACCCACAGTGAGAAAGTTGCCGAACATATGGAAGGTCGCGTGCGCCTGCAAGGAGGGCAGCTGCATGTTATGGCCCGTAATTAAAGCATTACTTGGCCATTACAGACGTTATCCTTTTCAAATTCTTCTTGTCTGGTTAGGTCTTACTCTTGGTGTCTCTTTACTCGTTGGAGTGACGGCAATCAATGATCACGCTCGGCAAAGCTACGAGCACGGCGAAAAGCTATTTTCTAATCCACTTCCTTATCGCATTCGCTCTAAACACGAAAACAATAAAATTCCTCAGGGCTTCTATATTCAGTTACGCAGGGATGGCTTTAACCAATGTGCGCCATTTTCCAGTCTTCGATTGAATAATAATGACGGTCATGACTTGACCTTGGTGGGTATTGATCCTGTTGCGATGCTGCAGCTTCAACCCGGCATCCATCTTGATGATTTATCAACATTAGAGTTGATGAATCCCCCATACCCCATTTTAGTCAGTAACGATTTAGCGAACCATATGGGGTGGGAAGACAACGACTTTATCACTCTGGAAGATGGTAGCCGCTTAGGTCCATTGTATGTTGATCAAAAACACATGCTTAATGGGACGCGTATTATCGCTGATATCTCGTTACTGCGTATGCTTGATCGGACATCGGGTATCTCTGTTATTGCTTGTGGCGAAATGTCGCAGAAAAAACTCAATAAACTAAAAGACAGCTTGCCAAATGGCATGCTGATGTCACGCAGTTCACGTGCAGAGCTTGAGTCTTTGACTGAAGCTTTCCATATGAATTTAAGTGCGATGGGGATGCTAGCGTTTCTTGTTGGACTGTTTATTTTCTATCAAGCGATGTCTTTGTCCCTTATTCAGCGTCAGCCATTAGTCGGCACGCTTCGCCAAACTGGGGTTTCAGGTTGGCAATTAACGCAAGCTTTGTCTTGTGAGTTGGTGGTATTGGTTTTATTAAGCTGGGCATGCGGGAATGTTTTAGGCACCTTGCTTGCAAACCAACTTCTCCCTTCAGTATCTGCGAGTCTTGGTGATCTTTATGACGCGAACGTTGGGCTAGCCATTCAGTGGAGCTGGCGTTCATCCGGATACAGTTTGGGAATGACAATCATTGGTGCCTTTGTCGCGTGTGCATGGCCGTTGGTGCGTTTACTGCGCTCGCAACCAATTCGACTGACGGCACGTTTGTCGCTTGTACGATTTGCTGGTACGGAGTTTACACTTCAGGCGTTGTTATCGTGTGCGCTTTGTGTGGCTGCGATTGCTATCTACCAAGCACCGCAAAGCCAAGAGTCTGGTTTTGCCATCATCGGCTTAATGTTACTCAGTGTCGCTTTGTTTACCCCGTATATTATCTGGAAAGTGTTTAATAGTTTCTCTTATTCACTGCGTTGGGTGAAAGTACGTTGGTTTTTCGCTGATGCAGCGGCCAGCATGAGCTATCGTGGTATTGCAACGATGGCATTTATGTTGGCTATGGCGGCTAATATTGGTGTTGAAACCATGGTTGGCAGTTTCCGCGATACGACAGACAAATGGCTGAGTCAAAGGCTGGCTGCGGATCTTTATATCTACCCAAATAATAATGCGGCAGCACGAATGAGCGGCTGGCTTTCAAATCAACCTGAAGTGTCATCAGTGTGGTGGCGCTGGGAAGATGAAGTTCAAACAGACCAAGGCCCGCTACAGGTAGTGAGCTCTGGTGCGTCTGAGGGTGAACTAGACTCTCTTACTGTAAAATTAGGCGTGCCAAATTACTGGTATCATTTACACCATTCAAAAGGGGTGATGGTCAGTGAGTCGATGGCGATTAAACTAGATATCCGACCTGGTGACTATATTGATTTAGGTGAACAACTTGGCGGTGGTTGGCAGGTTGTTGGTGTGTATTACGACTATGGAAATCCTTACCATCAAGTTCTATTGTCTCACCGAAATTGGCTGTATTCGTTAGCAGGAAGTGGCAGCGTTGCGCTTGGCGCAGTACTCAAAGATGGAGTTAATCCAGATGGGCTTAAACGTCGATTAGAATCCGTGTTCCGAATCGATTCTGATCGCGTGTTTGATAATAGCCACATTCATAAGCAAGCTATGCGGGTGTTTGATCGTACATTCTCTATTGCGGATACCTTAGGTAATATCACGCTGGTTATCGCCGTGTTTGGCATTTTCTTTGCGACCTTGGCTGGTGAAGTCTCGCGGCAAAGGCACATTGCTTTGTTACGCTGTTTAGGAATGTCAGGCAGAGAGCTCTTGTTGATGGGTGGTTTGCAACTGTTTGTATTTGGCGCAATTGCTGTCGTAATTGCGATGCCTTTAGGTTTGCTACTTGCTCAATTAGTGGTTGATATCGTCATCAAGCAATCATTTGGTTGGACGTTGCAACTGCAATTTATTCCACACCAGTATTTGCAATCGATCATTTTGGCAATGGTTGCACTCATGATTGCTGGTGCGATTCCCGTGACTCGTTTAATTAAAAATACCCCAATGAAGCTATTAAGAGATGCGCTGTAAATGAAGGCTAGGCAAAACATAAAATCAGTGCTGGTGTTAGTTTTTGTATTTGCATTGCTAGGAGCGTGTCTCGCAGTCTATCACGCATGGGACAGGGTCTTTGCGAAAGCGGGCAGTTCTGATGATGTGACGGCAGTATTCTCACAAGCTCAGAAGAAAGTATTTGAGCCTGTACTACCCAATGAACCCGTGGTATTGCCTGATGACTTTCAATTTCACAATGAATATCAGCATGAATGGTGGCACTTTTTTGCGAATGTGACAGATCAGTTTGGTGAATCTTATGGTATTCAGTGGAGTTATTTCCGCATCGCGAATGATGAACATCAGCGAACTGGGTGGCAAAATCCTCAGCTCTATGTCTCTCATGTTGTGATTTCAAATCAGTATAAGACATGGAAGGAACAACGCATTGCTCGAGGTGGTATTGGCCAAGCGGGAATGACACAAAAACCGTTTCGTATTTGGATCGATAACTGGAGCTGGCGTTCACTTGGTATGACCCCATTTCCAGGGCAGCTACAAGCGGGTACAGATACGTTCCGCTTAGATCTTCGAACCATGGCATCAGGGCCATTTGTCTTGCCTGGTGACAAAGGTTATGTCGAGAAGCATGACTTACTACCTATTGCATCATATAACCTTTCCGTTCCCTTTTTGAATGTAAACGGTTACCTGCAACTGACCAATGGGAAAGTATTGAAAGTTCAAGGTTCGGGTTGGATGAGCAAGGAATGGGGCAGTGGTCTGATGGCAGAAGGTCAGCAGGGTTGGGATTGGTTTGTGATCCATTTAGATGGTGAAAGAACGTTGTCAGTCAATCGCTATCGCCATGAAATGCAACTTCCCCATGTATTTGGCACACTCTCTACCAATGATGGCAAGGTGATTACACTTACGGAAGAGCAACTACAAGTGAATCCGCTGCGTAATACGACGTTATCCAATGGCAAAGTGCTTCCATTAGATTGGGAGATACAAGTGCCAGCCTATGGAATTGATGTGACCACAAAACCAATGAACACAGAAAGTTGGTTGCCATTTGTGATCCCGTACTGGGAAGGGGCGATTGTGACGGAAGGTTCCCACCAAGCTAAGGGCTTTATGCAATCAACAGGCTATTAAGCATAAATAATTGAGACATGAGTCTAAATAACTTTGAACGCAGCTTTTGACAGGATCAGGAGCTGCGTTTTTAATATTAAGTAATATAAGGATAACTGGATAAGGAATATACGCACTATGATGGTGTTTTTATCGGAAAAACCGAAATATATACTCCGAACAAGCGATTTTTCCTGTAGAAAGGTTATCGATACACTCATCACTATTCTTGGTTAATCGTTTATTAACACAATAAATATAAGGGCGATATCATGAGCGATATTATTCGCGATTTCTTCAAAATGGAGTCTGCTGGTGGCATTCTTCTGGTAATTGCAGCAGCAATTGCGATGACCATTGCAAACACTCCTCTCAATGAAACTTATCAAGCTTTCTTACATTCTTATGTGTTTGGTATGTCTGTCTCGCATTGGATCAATGATGGTCTAATGGCGGTCTTCTTTTTACTTATTGGTCTTGAAGTTAAACGTGAGTTACTTGAAGGCGCATTGAAGTCAAAAGAGACAGCAATCTTCCCAGCGATTGCCGCTGTTGGTGGTATGTTAGCACCGGCACTTGTCTACATCTTATTTAATGCTGGTGATGCTCAAGCGATTCAAGGATGGGCGATCCCAGCAGCTACCGACATTGCTTTTGCGCTTGGTATTATGGCGTTACTTGGTAAGCGTGTTCCAGTCAGTCTAAAGGTGTTCTTGCTTGCACTTGCGATTATTGATGACCTTGGTGTTGTCGTTATCATTGCACTGTTCTACACCGGTGACCTATCAACAATGGCGTTGATGGTTGGCTTTGCAATGACCGCGGCGCTGTTTGTGTTAAACGCCAAACATGTGACGAAACTGACGCCCTATATGATCGTAGGTGCCATCCTTTGGTTTGCAGTACTGAAATCTGGTGTTCACGCGACACTGGCGGGTGTGGTGATTGGTTTTGCTATTCCATTGAAAGGGAATGCAGGGGAGAAGTCGCCACTAAAACACATGGAGCATGCATTACACCCATACGTAGCGTTTTTCATTCTACCTTTGTTCGCATTCGCTAACGCAGGTATTTCACTAGAGGGTGTCTCAATGTCAGGCTTAACCTCTATGCTACCGCTAGGTATTGCGCTTGGACTATTGGTTGGTAAACCATTAGGGATCTTCTCGTTCAGCTGGGCAGCAGTTAAGTTTGGGGTGGCGAAGCTACCTGAAGGTATCAACTTTAAACACATATTTGCTGTGTCAGTGTTATGTGGTATCGGTTTTACCATGTCGATCTTCATCTCTTCACTGGCGTTTGGTCAGGTAAATGTTGAGTTTGATACTTACGCTCGACTAGGCATTTTGATGGGCTCAACTACCGCAGCAATATTGGGATATATCCTTCTCCATATATCATTACCTAAAAAGTAAACTAAAAAGCGCTCCCAAATGGGAGCGCTTTTACATTCGACGACTTATTTTTCAATTTTGGAGAAAATAGTCCACTCATCAATAACCCTTTCAGTTAAACCAACAACCGTCGCAGTTACTTTTCTATTAACGGCATGAGAAGCAGGATCATCACCTTCTGCCTCTAACCGTGTTTCTCCATAACCTACAATACGAACACGTTTAGGGTCGACACCGTAATCGAGAAGCAGCGTTTCGACTGCATGGGCTCTACGTTTGGAAAGCGCCAAGTTATATTCTGGAGAGCCGACTTTGCTGGCAAACCCCTGAATTTCAATCGATGCGGATGTATATTGTTCAAGAAAATCTGCCATTGTTGCAATTTGTTCAGTGAAGACAGGGTTAATTTCATCTGAGTCGTGGGAGAAGAGAATACGCAGCTGTCGCTCATCTTCTTCTCTAACTGTTTCACCACAACCCTCATTGTCCACTTGCGCACCTTGTGGTGTTGCAGGACATATATCACGAGCATTAACCACACCATCTCGATCATCATCTTGCAAATCCGCAATCTGATCTGCAGCTGGGGTATCGATGTAAGTGTACTCTTCCTCTGCATTGGCTGTTGCCAGTAGGAGAGAGCAAAGAGTACAAGTGGTGACAAAAAAGGCATTAGTCATAATTAGTACTCCATTGGTCTTGTCCATTCTTCAGGTATATCGACAAGGAGTGCATCCAGTAACCCTCCTGTCGCGTTCATTACGCGGTATTTTGCATACTGTTCAGCGTAATGTGCATCTAAATAGTCTTTCCGTGCTTCAAACAATTCATTTTCGGTGTTGAGTAAGTCCAGTAAGGTACGCTGGCCAATTTGGTATTGCTTTTCGTAAGCAATCACTGTGTCTGATGCGGCATCAACATGGTCAGCAAGGAAGTTTTTCTGTTGTAGAGTTAGGTCGAGAGCACTCCACGACAGGCGCAAGCTTTCTTCAACTTGACGGTACGCGTTTTCCCTTAAATCTTTTGCACGATTCAGTTGGTATGCAGAACGCTCAGATAGGGCACTATCACTTCCACCATTGTACAAGTTGTATCGCATGCGCAGCATCGCAAGGGTTTCTTCACGAGTACCCTCATCACCGGCGGCGTCGTTACGCCATGTCTGACTGGCTTCAATTGAGAAGGTTGGGTAGTAGTTACCTTTCGACTGTTTATATTGGAAGCGGGCTGAATCAACATCGGCTTTTGCAATTTTAATAACAGGGTGATTATCGAATGCATCATCAAGCGCATCTGTTAATGATAGAGGAATCTTTGAAGCATCAGCGCGAGGATAGATCAGGCCAATGGGCTCTTGACCCACAAGACGTCGGAATTGGGTATGGGTGTCAACTAGGTTATTTTGTGCTGCAAGCAAGTTACCATGAGCTTTGGCAACACGAGCTTCAACTTGCGTCAAGTCTGCTGTTGAACCTATTCCTGAATCGGCTCTGCGTTTTATATCTCTGTAAATATCTTTATGAACCGCAAGGTTACTCTCCGAGAGGGCCAGTACTTCGGTTGCTTTTACGGCATCTAGATATATCTCAGTGACTCGTAATGCGATGTCAGAAGCATCTGCTAGGATTTGAAGGCGGATGGATTCGGCATCCGCGGCCGTCCGGTCCATGTCGTTCAACGTTGCTGATCCATCCCATATCAGTTGAGTCAGCGTTATTGATGCCTCTTTACGGGTTAAATCAGTATCTTCTCGTCCGCTCGAACTTACTGGGTCAATTCCCTCGTAACCAATACCTGCATCTAAATCTAAGCTAGGTAGGTATGCACCGCTTGCGGCATCATGTTGTTTAACGACGCTGGCATATTCATTAAAGATGCCTTTGATTTCAGGGTTAGTCGCCAAAGTGATCGCGACGGCTTGTTCGAGTGTTTGAGCCTGAGTATGTAGGCTGAAGGCCACCGAACAGCTTAGCAATATGGATGATTTCCAGTTCACTGTTCTTCCCTCGTTCGTTTATGGATTTGAGTCGGTCAGCGTGTAATGAAATGACCGTGCATTTTTGTTATTTAATGGAAGCTTAGATTACTTGTGAGATATTTGAGAATTTAATCACGCAATATAATAGAAAAGATTATTGACTTTGCATTTATTTCGTTTGGACTTTCTTATTATCGAGTTGAATGTCGGTATTTGCTGCCCTAGTTTTACAAATAGGATAGGTGGTGAAGCTGTGTCTGTTTGTCTGTGAAGATGCGACTCACCTTAATAGGGACAGACGCTATGAATACAGCAACTCTCGCTCCATTCGTGCTTGCGAACACGACAATTGTGATTGATACGAACGGACAAATTCGTCCATTGCTGCCTGGCGAAATTCCGGGACCGGGAGAGGTCATTGTTACCGTAGGGCGTGGGGCTACTGCGGCAACAGAGTCTTCAACAGAAGGGGCTTCTTTTCCTGATATAAGCGCTGAATTTGTGCAGGATGGAGGTACAGGTTTACCGTTGGATCTCGACAGTGAAATTGCGTCGATCATTGAACAAATTGAAGAAGGGGTCGACCCGACTCAAAATGAAGACTTCGCAACAGCCGCCGGTGGACAAAATGGTTCAAGCTTGACTGGTTCAGGCGATATTGACCGAACTGGGGCTGAAACTCAGGCTGAGACCTTCTTCGATACGTCAGGATTAGAGTCTCAAGGGCTGTCAGAAACTCAAAGTTTGGCACTGATAGATCTTGTTGAAGAAAGTTTGGTTAGCTCGCAAGCAGTTATTATTGGTGACGATAACGTTGCGGTATTTGAAACTGACGAACCTGTTGTTGTTGAAGGCACGCTTATCGCAACGGATACCGATGATCCTACCTTTATCCCGCAAGCAGACACTCCCGGAACCAATGGTCTGTTTTCGATTGATGAATTTGGTAACTGGACTTTTGTCGCAAACAGCGCATTCGATGAATTGAATGTAGGTGATGCTTTAAGTGAAGACTTTGAAGTGACCGCCAGCGATGGAACCGTTAGTACGGTGACTGTCACTATTAATGGTACCAATGACTTACCAGAATTCAGTCCTAACGATGGTGACCAGTATTCCTTTAGCTATGAGGAAGGTACAGCAGAAGGCGTCACTGTAGGGCAGGTATCTGCGACTGACCCAGACAATGAAGTGTTAGCTTTCAGCATTACCAGCAATATTACCGATGGTGAAGGTAATGATCTTTACCAAATTGATCCGGTTACTGGAGAGATCAGCTTAACCGCTGAAGGTGCAGCTGCATATACAAACGACTTTGAAGTATTAAATAATGCTCACAACTTAGTGGTAACTGTTATTGAAGTTGATGGACTGGGAACCCCTCAGTCGGTCGATGTTGACGTTGTATTGAATGAATTAAATATAGACGACAATGCCCCAATCTTTAATGACACTAATGGTGATGGAGACTACGTCTTTAATTACGATGAAAACTCTACTGATGCTTACGTGATAGGTACCGTCTCAGCAACCGATGCGGATGGTGAAGATGTCACTTACAGCATTAAAACCAACGTTTATGATGCTGATAACAACCCATTGTTTGAAATCGACGAGCTGACCGGTGAAATCAGTCTGACAGAAGATGGTGTAGCTGCATTCAGCAACGATTACGAAACACTGGCGAATACTCATAACCTAGTGGTGACCGCGACCGAAGTGGATGGGTTAGGTGAGGTTAAAACCAGCGATGTTGATGTGATCCTTAACGAACAGAACCTAGACGACAATGGCCCAATCTTTAACGACACTAATGGTGATGGAGACTACGTCTTTAATTACGATGAAAACTCTACTGATGCTTACGTGATAGGTACCGTCTCAGCAACCGATGCGGATGGAGAAGATGTCACCTACAGCATTAAAACCAACGTTTATGATGCTGATAACAACCCATTGTTTGAAATCGATGAGCTGACCGGTGAAATCAGTCTGACCGAAGATGGCGTAATTGCATTCAGTAATGATTACGAGACACTGGCGAATACTCATAACCTAGTCGTGACCGCGACCGAAGTGGATGGGTTAGGTGAGGTTAAAACCAGCGATGTTGATGTGATCCTTAATGAACAGAACCTTGACGACAATGGCCCAATCTTTAACGACACTAATGGTGATGGAGACTACGTCTTCAACTACGATGAAAACTCTACTGATGCTTATGTGATAGGTACTGTCTCAGCAACCGATGCGGATGGAGAAGATGTCACCTACAGCATTAAAACCAACGTTTATGATGCTGATAACAACCCATTATTTGAAATCGATGAGCTGACCGGTGAAATCAGTCTGACCGAAGATGGCGTAATTGCATTCAGTAATGATTACGAAACACTGGCGAATACTCATAACCTAGTCGTGACCGCGACCGAAGTGGATGGGTTAGGTGAGGTTAAAACCAGCGATGTTGATGTGATCCTTAATGAACAGAACCTCGACGATAATGCACCAGTGTTTGACCCAAATGATGGCGATCAGTATGCATTTACCTATGAAGAAAATAATACTTCTGATCACATTATAGGAACGGTGTCTGCAACCGATGCTGATGGTGAAGATGTTACGTATAGCATCAAAACTAATATTAAAGATGGTGATGGTAACGATCTGTTTGCTATTAACAGCACAACTGGCGCAATCACGTTAACAACATTTGGTGTCTTAGCTTTCACGAACAATTATGAAGCGTTGGCAAATGTTCACACCTTAGTTGTGACGGCGACAGAGGTTGATGGTTTTGGTATTCAGAAATTTACCGATATCAATGTTGAGCTTAGTGAGCTCAATGTTAATGAACTGCCTATGGCTGAAGATTTTTTGGTTGATGCGGGAAGTGAAGCCATTGTACCCATTGTGTTCGACTCGGATATAGAGAGTGAAGACCATATTTCAGATGAGGATGATGACTTCACGGGAACTCAAGTCAATATCATGCTTACCTCATTACCTCAATATGGTGTGCTTTTATACACCGATGATATGGGCGTGACTAGAGAGTTAACTGAAGCGGATTTACATGTGGTTGGAGAAGCCATTGATGCCAACAAGCTATTAGATCCGAACAATATTGTTTATGTTCCCGGTGCCGGTGACCCATTTGAGTTGGGGTATAGTGGCGATCCTAACGATGTTGTTGTTGGTGAAGATGGCTTCTATAACTGGGGTGAGTATGTAAGTGACTCAGAACGGCTTATTACACTAGACAATGGTAATACCATCACTATTACACTCGTAGATAATAATGACAAACCTTTGAAACAGTACAATGGCCAGCAACCTCATGTTGGCTTTGGTATTGGCGATAGTGATGGACAGGGGATGAACAAAGAAGAGCATTTGATTATTGATTTATCTAATAACCCGCTTGAAGTGGTGACGTTCGGCTTAGATGGTATGGGGGGAGCCTTCATTGATGGTAGTCATGTTTATATCGAGGTTATATTTACTTTAGCCGATGGTTCAACTCACACCGAGCAGTACCAAAAAGATCCCGGCGATACCGGTAATGCTCAAATTCTTTATGAGTTCACTTACTCTTCACCGGACAATCCTATCGTATCGATGGATATGTCATCAACGGGTGGTAACTGGGAGCTAAGGTATATTACAGGTACTCAGGAAATTACCGAAGATGTGACCTTTGATTACCTTGCTGTTGATTCTGAACTCGCTTTAAGTGAGGAAGCCAAGGTCACTATTGATGTATCAGAATCACCGGCATATCAAGTGTTGTCAGCTGCGAATGGTGATGCATTGAACTCTGAACTAGGTAATGAAGTGATGGTTGGTGATGACAATGCAAACGTCTTCAGTTGGTTAGACGACACTTTAGATAATGGTACTGACATCATCAAAGACTTTGTCCTCGATGAAGATATTATCGATTTAGATGATGTGCTTGATGATACAGATAGCCTTGATGTTGATGAGCTGATCACCAATATGGATGTGGAAATTGTTGATGACGATCTTGCGCTTATCATTGAGCATGAAGATGGCGAGCAAACTATAATCTTGGAAGATGGTGCCAATATATTAGGGGATTATATAGCGCCAGATAACACCTTTGACTCAGTAGAATTGTTGTCACAAATCATAAAGAACGATGCAGCATAGGAGTAACTTGAGGCCGTTCAGTTGAATGGCCTCTTTTTTAATTTGCATCAACATTCTGGAATCACATCACTAAAAATCCTTTGCAATTTTAATGATTATTATGTTATTTTCGCGCGCAATCTCGGATGTGAGCCCATGAAGTGGCGCTCTGGGGGATACGCGTATAAATATTCGGGCTGAGTAATTATACGTAGGGTAGGTATCGGCAAGTCCTTTTGTCGATAGACGGGATACTTAATGTCGTGGAATCGGCATGTGAATGGGAAACCCAACATTGAACTCATTTAATAAACACACATTAATCAGCTTCATACTTCCAAAATGCCCTGTTCTGCAAAACAGTTGCATCACTGAACCTTGAATTCCTTAAATAGAATTAACCATCTATAACTGATGGTCGTTTTCTCGTACCCGTAATTTACGCTACGAGGGATTAAGTGTATCTGCACGTCATATCTTAACTACAAAAGATAAGCGTGTTGTATGTATTGATTGTTTCAAGGGGCATAATATGAGCACCGCCTTTGAAGTCGATAACAACGCTATCGCAAATATTTTCTCCACTCAAATCCCTGTTGTGGATGGAGTATATGATTTAACGCCAGATCAGGTTTTACTGGATCAGGCAGAGCACGAGTCAGAAGTACGTTCGTACCCAAGACGATTACCCATTGCAATTAAGCAAGCCTACGGCGCACTAGTTGAAGATACTCGTGGGCAGGTTTTCTTAGACTGTCTTGCTGGTGCAGGTACATTAGCTTTGGGTTACAACCACCCAGAGATCAACCAAGCATTAAAAGAGCAGTTGGATTCTGGTTTACCTTATCAAACGCTTGATATTACAACCAACGCAAAAGATAAATTCATTAAGCAGGTTAAAGCGTTTTTACCGCAGGATTTTGCCCAAAATTCGGCAATACAATTTTGTGGACCGTCAGGGGCAGATGCTGTGGAAGCGGCGATCAAGCTTGCAAAGCAAACCACCGGTCGCAATACTATGTTTGCTTTCCGTGGTGCGTATCATGGTATGACCAATGGCACCATGGGTATGATGGGCAATTTAGGGACAAAAGCTCGTCGTACAGGACTTATGTCTGATGTTCACTTCATGCCATTCCCATACAACCTTCGTTGCCCATTTGGTTTAGGTGGTGATGAAGGGGCAAAAGCCAGTATTCGTTATATCGATCGTCTTTTGAACGATGATGAAGCGGGAATTATGAAACCTGCGGCAATTGTCGTAGAGCCTGTACAAGGTGAAGGAGGCGTGATTCCTGCTCCTGCATTCTGGTTACGTGAATTACGACGTATTTGTGATGAACACGGTATCTTGCTGATTTTCGATGAAATTCAGTGTGGCGTTGGTAAATCAGGTTACCGATTTGCGTTCGAAGAATCTGGCATTAATCCAGATATACTTTGCTTGTCTAAAGCCATTGGTGGTGGTCTACCAATGTCGATTCTGGTGTTTAATAAATCGATAGATACTTGGAAGGCGGGTGAACACACCGGGACCTTCCGTGGTAATCAATTGGCGATGGTCTCTGGTGCAAAGGCATTGGAAATTATCGAGCGTGATCACCTTGTCGACCACGCCAATGTCGCTGGTCAATACCTTCGTCATGGGTTGGAAAAAATTCAACAGCGCGTGAACTGCATTGCAGAAGTTCGCGGTAAAGGCCTAATGTTAGGTGTTGAGATCAAAAATCCGAATGGTGATAAAAACAAGTTTGGAGAGCCGCTTGCCGATGGTGAAATGACGCTACGAATCCAGCGTGCGGCTCTTGAGCGCGGGCTAATGGTTGAGAAAGGAGGCAGAGAAGGATCTGTGATCCGTTTCTTGCCGCCACTGATCATTTCATTCGAACAAATCGACTTTGCACTGCGTGTGATGGAAGAGGCGATTTTGGTTGCTGGTGGAAGTTTAGTTGAGCCTCAATCTAACTCAGAGTGGAAAAAGCATTTTGTTCACACTGGTGAAGATGGTGCGAATGAGTTTGCTTCTGTAATGAACCACACGACAGCGGCGATGAAACAGTTATTTGAAATGGTGGATAAACCATATTCAGGTATGGATCCTAAGCTTCTTGAAGCTCAGATAAATGCGGCGAATCTAGATGCCTCGACCACTAGCCTCAAAGAGGTGATTGACGGTACGACCGAGCTTGTGGCGAAAAATGCCATTTTCACCCAACACCCAAATTGTATTGCTCACCTTCATACACCACCTCTGATGCCTGCAATTGCAGCAGAAGCAATGATTGCAGCATTGAACCAATCAATGGACTCATGGGATCAAGCCTCTTCAGCAACCTATGTTGAACAAAAGGTGGTGAATTGGTTGTGCGATAAGTATCAACTTGGTGAAAAGGCAGACGGCATTTTTACCAGTGGCGGTACTCAGAGCAACCAAATGGGCCTGATGCTCGCAAGAGATTGGATTGCTGATAAGTTGAGTGGGCATTCTATCCAGAAGCTAGGTTTACCTGAGTATGCAGACAAACTGCGTATTGTATGTTCTGAGAAGGCACATTTTACCGTTCAAAAATCAGCATCGTGGATGGGATTGGGTGAAAAAGCCGTACTGACGGTTACTGCTAATCCTGACGGTACGATGGATGCTTCGCAACTTGATGCGGTAGTCGCTGATGCAAAAGCGCAAGGTTTGATTCCATTTGCCGTTGTTGGTACTGCGGGCACCACGGATCATGGCGCAATTGATGACCTTGCTAGCATTGCGAATGTTGCTGAAAAGCACCAGTTGTGGATGCATGTAGACGGTGCCTATGGCGGCGCACTCATTCTCAGTAAGCAAAAATCTCGTTTAGCAGGAATAGAGCGTGCCGATTCTGCCAGCGTTGATTTTCATAAGTTGTTTTACCAAACAATCAGTTGTGGTGCTGTGCTGGTTAAAGACAAAGCGAACTTTAAATTCTTACTTCACCACGCAGAATATCTAAATCGCGAGCACGATGAGCTGCCTAATTTGGTGGACAAATCAATCGCAACCACCAAACGCTTTGACGCATTAAAAGTCTTTATGACGATGCAAAGTGTAGGTCCGACAGCGCTCGGAGAGATGTACGATCACCTGCTTGTTCAAACACAAGACGTAGCGGAGCTTGTACGTAACCACCAAAGCTTTGAGTTGTTAGCCGAACCTTCACTTTCAACCGTACTGTTCCGCACTACATTCAACGGTCAAGATCTGGATAAGTTGAATCAGCAAGTCCGTATTGAAGCCTTGGTGCGCGGTATTGCTGTGCTTGGTGAAACAACCGTCGATGGGAAATCGGCGCTGAAATTTACGATCTTAAATCCATGTCTGGCTCTGTCAGACTTTGAAAAACTTTTAAATGATATCAACCAGCTAGCAGTTGAGCTGGCGTAATAAGGGTAGGGAATAATGGCAATTCTTCAAATTGGTGCAGGTGGTGTTGGCTGGGTTGTTGCACACAAAGCAGCACAAAACAACGACGTACTAGGTGACATCACTATCGCTTCACGTACTGTGGGCAAATGTGAAAAGATCATCGAATCTATTCAGAAGAAAAACAACCTGAAAGATGCATCTAAGAAACTAGAAGCTCGTGCAGTGAATGCTGACGACGTAGAGGCACTTGTTGCTCTTATTAAAGAAGTTCAGCCTGACTTGGTGATCAATGCAGGTCCTCCGTGGGTAAACATGACGATTATGGAAGC
This sequence comes from Vibrio sp. NTOU-M3, assembly GCF_040869035.1. NCBI lineage: Bacteria > Pseudomonadati > Pseudomonadota > Gammaproteobacteria > Vibrionales > Vibrionaceae > Vibrio > Vibrio sp. NTOU-M3. Next base: position 1,853,275 of record NZ_CP162100.1, on the reverse strand, counting down.
ATGTTACCAAGCGAAAGTCTCGTACCTAGATACATCAGTAGCGGTTGATTTATGTTCTGAAGGTCAGCAAGTACCGCAAGCTTATGATTGGCAATGGGGTTACCGCGAGAAGTTTAAAGAAGCGGGCATTACAGGTATTTTAGGTGCTGGTTTCGATCCAGGCGTAGTATCCGTATTCGCAGCGTATGCGGTGAAACACTTGTTCGATGAAATTGATACCATCGACGTAATGGACGTTAACGCAGGTGACCATGGTAAGAAGTTTGCGACTAACTTTGATCCAGAGACAAACATGCTGGAAATTCAAGGCGACTCGTTCTACTGGGAAAACGAAGAGTGGAAACAAGTACCTTGTCATTCCCGCATGCTAGAGTTTGCTTTCCCGAACTGTGGGTCACACAAAGTGTACTCAATGGCACACGATGAAGTTCGTTCAATGCAAGAGTTTATCCCAGCCAAACGCATTGAATTCTGGATGGGCTTCGGTGACCGTTACCTTAACTACTTCAACGTAATGCGTGATATCGGTCTATTAAGCCCAGACCCGCTTACTCTACACGACGGTACAGTAGTCCAACCGCTACACGTACTAAAAGCACTACTGCCAGACCCAACATCACTAGCTCCGGGCTACACGGGCTTAACGTGTATCGGTACTTGGGTGCAAGGCAAGAAAGACGGCAAAGAACGTAGCGTGTTTATCTACAATAATGCGGATCACGAAGTTGCATACGAAGATGTTGAGCACCAAGCGATCTCTTACACGACAGGTGTACCAGCGATCACAGCTGCGCTTCAGTTCTTCCGTGGTGAATGGGCAGATAAAGGTGTGTTCAACATGGAGCAGCTAAATCCAGACCCATTCCTAGACACTATGCCTAGCATTGGTCTCGATTGGCATGTTCAGGAGCTTGAAGCGGGTCAAGGATTACCATTGATCCACGAGCTTAATAAATAAGAATTGGCCTTTGGTCTGATTACTTATTAAAGGGGACAAGGACTGTTCCCTTTTTAGCGATTGCTACCTTAAGGTGTTGGTATCATTTAGTTTGATTTTGTAACTCACTGCGTTCGAACAGGACAAAATCAAACTAAATCACACCAATCAACTAATTTTCCTTATCCATCTGTTAGATGCTGCTTGAGTGCGTATAGAAATGACATTTAAGAAAGAAGAACTTAAAACCCCATACTTTATGATCAACGAAGATAAGTTGATTGAGAACCTAGAGAAAGCGAAGCAGCTCAAAGAGATTTCTGGTGTTAAGCTAGTGTTAGCGCTGAAGTGTTTCTCTACTTGGGGTGTATTCGACATCATCAAGCCATACTTAGACGGCACGACAAGTTCAGGCCCGTTTGAAGTAAAACTTGGCTATGAAACATTCGGTGGTGAAACCCACGCATACAGTGTGGGCTACAGCGAAGATGACGTACGCGAAGTGGCGGATATCTGTGACAAAATGATTTTCAACTCGCAGTCACAGCTAGCGGCTTATCGCCATATCGTTGAAGGTAAAGTGTCTATCGGTCTTCGCCTTAACCCAGGTGTAAGCTACGCGGGTCAAGACTTGGCAAACCCTGCACGTCAGTTTTCTCGTCTAGGCGTTCAAGCCGATCATATCAAACCAGAAATCTTCGATGGTATTGATGGTGTGATGTTCCACATGAACTGTGAGAACAAAGATGTGGACGCGTTTATCGGTTTGTTAGATTCAATTTCTGAACAGTTTGGTGAATACCTAGATAAGTTGGATTGGGTCAGTATGGGTGGCGGTGTGTTCTTCACATGGCCGGGTTATGGCATCGAAAAACTAGGGTTAGCGCTGAAATCGTTCTCTGAAAAGCATGGAGTACAAATGTACCTAGAGCCGGGTGAAGCGATCATTACTAAGACTACGGATCTTGTGGTTACTGTGGTGGATATCGTTGAAAACGTGAAGAAGACTGCGATTGTGGATTCGGCAACCGAAGCGCACCGCTTGGATACTCTGATTTACAACGAGCCAGCGTCGATTTTTGAAGCATCAGAAAACGGCGAGCACGAATATGTCATTGGTTCATGTTCTTGTTTGGCTGGCGATCAATTCTGTGTGGCGAACTTTGACCAACCACTAGAGATTGGTCAGCGCCTGCATATTCTAGATAGTGCAGGTTACACCATGGTAAAGCTTAATTGGTTTAATGGCCTTCGTATGCCGTCGGTGTATTGTGAGCGCTCAAATGGCGATATCCAAAAACTGAATGAGTTTGACTATTCAGACTTTAAACGCTCACTGTCTCAGTGGACTATCAAATAATTGGATTACATACAAAAAGAGCAGCCTATTGGCTGCTCTTTGTTAATCTTTTGTTTAATTAAGCTTCGAGCATTACTCGCGTATCTTCACTCAAAGACTCTAGCTCATTTGCTACATCTTGAATATCGACTTCGCTTGGCAATTTAATGGCCATGTTTGCGGTGAATAGGCTAGAGCTAACGCCACCACCACCAGCGATGAAAACTCGCTGACAGTCCATATCAAGAATACTAATGCCTTGGCCATCTAAGACGTGAGTGATTTCATTCACAATCCCAGCGCGATCATTGGAGTCAAGACGAAGTTGATAAATTGTATCTTCGTGGTGTCCATGAAGATCAGAATCGACAAACTGCACGAGAAGTTCAGGTTGATTACGAAAGGCCTCTTTTACCGTTTCTTCATTGTCTTGGGGGAGTTCAATCTTGATAACGGCCGCGACTTGATCTTCAATAAAGTTTACTTTACTGATTAACCATTTCCCGTCGTTTTCATGAGTTGTGGCAGCAAGTTGCTTAATGGTGGCTGGCGTCGCTTTACCGACGAAATTGACGATAAAAGTGCTGTTCATAGCAGGCCTCCTGAATTGTAGGGACTTATTTTTATTAAGTTTCTGGTTTCAGTGTAGAAGTTGAGTGGTTATAAGATTTGATACAGGTCAATTTTTTAACCTAATTAGTAAGCCAGTTATTGAATATTAAACCTTGGACACAAAAAAAGCGGCTTAGCCGCTTTTTTTGTATTCTAAAGAAGACAAATTACTTTGATTAAAAAGCAATTTTTAGTTCTACACCATAGAACTGAGAATCGTAGCTTGCGCCAGCATCCATGGCAAATTGAGCGGCATCTTGATTACCAAACCAAGGTTTGCTGCTGAACTGGAAGTCTGCACTGCCACCCCAAGAGTCAGTGACCCAGCCATGAATATGGCCAACTGGGTTTAAGAAAAACAATGTTACATCACCCATTGTTTCTGAGCCCCAAACTTCACCGCCTGTCGAAACGATGTTTTGCTCTGCTTCAAACATCAATTCACCCACAACCGCGCCGAAAAACGGCGTGATGAAGATATCTTGCCATGAAGGAACTTCTGCGAATGCTTCTACGCCATACTCCCAGAAGAATGTCGACATAGTTGCAGAGTAAACGAAAGATTCAAACTCATTGAATCCAGCGTGGCGAGCAGCAGTGTAGTACACACCGCCAAAATATGGGTGCATGATGTAGTTTAGAAAGTGCTCATCGCGATCCCATACTGGGCCTTCAGAAACATTATCTTTCCACTTACTACCAAGTTTACTTAAGTCACGGGACTCTTCATCCCATTTGGTGATTGATTCAGGCAATAGCGTCATCAAACCTACTGTAGCAACACTTAACCCCAAAATCGTGTAGGTTTGACCCATAAGATAATCCCAATCTTTCCCATCCTGAACTTGCAGGTATTTAGGTAAAGATGGCTCTTCTAATTTTAAATCACCTTCAGTTAAACCCAAGATATAACTTGGTTGAGCCTCATACTGATATGAGTGATTGTAAATCTCGAAAGTATCTGGTTGATCTACCGTGTATGAAAATTCGATATGTTGGTTGGAATCAAATGTACTTGCATTAGCGCAGGTTGAAACAGACAACATCAGGGCAGCGATGTGTTTTTTATACACGGAAAACTCCACAATCTTATAGTTTTAATGATCAGGTTCACAATTATCATACAAAGCCAAAAGAATGGAAACCGGAAAATTGATGAAAAATGAAATATGTACCGTGAACTTTGTTTAAGATAGTTTTAACAATGTATATAACAGAAGTAATAAACCGAGTTTTGAGTGATAATTTTTGGATATAAGAATGAGCCTATGCAAGGCTTCGCTCAATCTTTTTAAACCAGCATACTTACTGCATGTTGGCGGAAGTTAGGTATATAATCTTGGTCTAAATAAGTATAAAAAGGAAACAATGATGTTGAAGATCGCAATGCTTAGTACAGGAGAAGAAGTTCTCCATGGAGATATTTTAGATACCAATGCAGCATGGTTGTCTGAGCGTTTCTTTGTTCACGGTTTCTCGCTTATTAAACGTTCTACGGTTGGCGATGCAATGTCATCGTTAATGGAAGAGCTGTTAATGCTTAGTTTCAATACCGATGTTGTGATTGTTAATGGCGGTCTTGGGCCGACAAGTGATGATCTCAGTGCAGAAGCTGCCGCAAACGTTGCGGAGCAGGAGCTTGTGGTCTTTCCCGAATGGCGCGACAGATTAGAAGCGTTTTTCGCTCAGCGCGGTGTCACCATGCCGGAAAGCAATATAAAACAAGCAACCTTACCGAAGTCGTGCCAGATTTTAGATAACCCAATAGGCACAGCGTGTGGGTTCAAGATGCACATCAATGATTGTTTGTTCTATTTTACGCCGGGCGTACCAAAAGAATTTAAGCGCATGGTCGATGAACAAATCTTGCCAGATTTAAAAAATTTATTTCCACATGTAACTGGCGAGGAGTGTAGTCGTCTCTATACTTTTGGCACATCAGAGTCTGCATTGTCGGATAAGCTAGATAAAGTTGAACTACCAGCGGGTTATACTCTTGGCTATCGCTCTTATCTCCCATTCATTGAAGTAAAGCTGTTCGGCCCTGTGAACGATGTTGAAAATCGATCTAAGTTAATGCAGATCCTATTTAATTTAATTGAAACACACGTCGTGAGTGTTGATGAGCCGATGTTAGTTCACCTTGGTAGTTTGATTGAACATAGAAAACAATCACTGGCGATCACCGAACAGTCGACATTCGGTTGGTTATCAAATTGGTTACATGAAGATGATCATGTTGCGACATACTGTGGTCATGGCTGGGTATTGGGGCACCGAGTGCAACTAGGCAATGAAGAAAGTGATCATCTGGCTGCAACCTTTGCGCTTGCCGGTGCCACTCGTGAAAAGTGTGCGACTGATCTGGCTCTGGTAACAGGGAAAGTAGTGGAAGATACGTTTACTGTAGCACTAGCAGCTCCAGAAGGTGAGTGGGGACAAAAGCTGCAATTTAATCGAACGTATTCGAAAAAAGAACAGAGGTTAGTGATTTCAACAGTCGCAGCGGACATGTTGCGTCGTTACCTTTCATCAAAGCCCATTTTTGTGCGTTACAGTTCTCTAAAATCAGAAAAAGAAATGTTTGTACCGCAAAGTGTTATTGGATCATAGTGTTAGAAAGCGGTATATGAAAAGCGAGCGGGTGTCAAATGACACCCGCTTTGCGTTTGACAATAAGTGAATGAATATGCTCTATATTACCAATTGGGTTTCATATGTTTTTTTTATGACAATTTGGTCTAAGTGCTAAACGAATGATTTTTAATAGAAGGCTAAAATGTCTTCACTTTGCGACGTGCATTTAATACAAATCTGCTTAAACTGAGAGTTCATCAGTGGTTCTATTGTGAGGAGCGGGCATGTTTCATCAGTCAAAGATTCAAGTTCAGTATCAAGTGTCAAGTCAAAAAGTTGTTTTGGGTGAGGCACTTAGTAGCGAGTTTTTTGATGTGATTTCAATGTGGCGTCGTGCGCCTGAACTTGGCTCCCGCATGAGTAATCAAGGCTATCGATTATCGTTATTCGATGATGATGGACGAGAGATCGCGGCCAAACCCGTATCAATGTTGACTGCAGACGAGTTTCTATCAGGTATTAAAAAGGCCAGCACATAGTCTGGCCTTCGTTATTATTGGTTTCTTATAGTGCATAACTATGCACGTTTTTCCTTAAGCTTATAGATGACGTCATCTAACTCGATGTCGGTCTTTGCTTTGCATATACAAGGAAGAATTTCTTGGCCTTGAGTGTAAGCCATTGCAAAACCAACGTATTCAACTTCACCTGAAATAAGGGTGCAGCGACAAGCGCCACAGTGACCATCGCGGCAATTATATTCAGGTTGGACTCCCGCACTCTCCAAGGTTTCTAAGATAGTATTAGACGGGTTTGATTCGATAGTCGTAATACGGTTGATTTTGATTGTTGGCATTACAGTTCGAAGTCCTTAAAGTCATCTGCCTTGACATCACTTTCAATTTGGCCAACCAAGTAAGAAGAAATTTCAGCTTCTTGAGGGGCTACTTGAACATTGTCAGATGATAACCATGAGTTTATCCAAGGAATAGGGTTTGATGTTGCGTCAGGATAAGCGACACCTAAGCCTACAGCTTGCATACGAATGTTTGTAATGTATTCAACGTATTGGCACAAAATGTCTTTGTTTAGGCCAATCATTGAACCATCTTTGAATAGGTATTCTGCCCATTCTTTTTCTTGTTCAGCCGCTGCTTTAAACAGGTCGAAACACTCTTGTTTACACTCTTCAGCAACTTGCATGAATGAGAAGTCATCTTGACCGTTACGCAGTAAGTTAATCATGTGCTGCGTACCTGTTAGGTGAAGCGCTTCGTCACGAGCAATAAGCTTGATGATCTTCGCATTACCTTCCATCAACTCACGCTCTGCAAACGCAAAAGAGCAAGCGAAACTGACATAAAAACGAATCGCTTCTAGTGCGTTAACGGACATTAAGCATAGGTATAGCTTTTTCTTTAGGTCATGAAGCTTGATAGAGACTTCTTCACCATTGATATGGTGAGTACCTTCACCGTAGCGATGGTAATCGTTCGTCAGCTTAATCAGATCATCGTAATAGTGAGAAATGTCTTCTGCACGTTTTAAGATGTGTTCATTCTCTACGATATCATCAAAGACGATACCTGGATCATTCACGATATTACGGATGATGTGTGTGTATGAGCGTGAGTGGATTGTCTCTGAGAAAGACCATGTCTCAATCCATGTTTCAACTTCAGGCAGAGAAACGAGTGGTAGTAGCGCTACGTTTGGGCTACGACCTTGAATTGAATCCAGCAGTGTTTGGTATTTTAAGTTAGAGATGAAAATGTGTTTTTCGTGATCAGGTAACTTGTTGTAATCGATACGGTCGCTAGATACATCTACTTCTTCCGGACGCCAGAAGAAAGAAAGTTGCTTCTCAATAAGTTTTTCGAAGATCTCGAACTTTTGTTGGTCGTAACGTGCAACGTTGACTGATTGACCAAGAAACATTGGTTCTTTTAGTTGGTCATTTTTATTTCTGTTAAAAGTACTGTAAGCCATGGTGCCTCAATTCCTTTAAAGCCTCCCTAATGTGGGAGGCTGTCATTCTGTTAAGCCTGGTGATTAGATCTTACAACCGCCGCCTGCACAATCATCGTCTTGTGCTTGTACTGCGTCTTTTTGATCGTCTTTCGCGCCGTCACGAGTGTTATGGTAATAAAGCGTTTTTACACCAAACTTATAAGCGGTCAGAAGATCTTGCAGCAGTTTCTTCATCGGTACTTTACCGGTTTCGAAACGGCTAGGGTCGTAGTTGGTATTGGCAGAGATAGCTTGGTCGACAAACTTCTGCATGATGCCAACAAGGTGCAAATAACCGTTGTTAGATCCAATATCCCAAAGTAGCTCGTAGTTGTCTTTCAACTCAGTAAAGTCCGGTACAACCTGCTTCAGAATACCATCTTTTGATGCCTTCACAGATACGTAACCACGTGGTGGTTCAATGCCGTTTGTCGCGTTTGAAATCTGAGAAGAAGTTTCAGAAGGCATCAACGCAGTTAACGTTGAGTTGCGCAGACCGTGTTCCATGATCTCTTGACGTAGGCCATCCCAATCATAATGAAGTTCTTCCTCACAAATTAGGTCGATATCCTTTTTGTAAGTATCGATAGGTAATAGGCCTTTCGCATAGTTAGTTTCATCAAACGATGGGCATTTACCTTGTTCTTTCGCAAGCTCAACAGATGCTTTCAATAAGTAGTACTGGATGGCTTCAAATGTACGGTGGGTTAGGCCATTCGCACTACCATCTGAATACTTCACACCATTTTTCGCTAAGTAGTAAGCGAAGTTAATCACACCAACACCAAGCGTACGACGGTTCATGGACGATTTATATGCAGCTGGCAGTGGGTAGTCTTGGTAATCAAGCAGTGCATCTAGTGCACGAACCACAAGCTCAGAAAGTTCTTCAAAGTCATCTAGAGACTCAATGACACCCAAGTTAAATGCAGACAGTGTACACAATGCAATTTCGCCTGAATCGTCTTCAACGTTCGTTAGAGGCTTAGTCGGCAATGCGATTTCCAAACATAGGTTTGACTGACGAACTGGTGCTACTTCTGAATCGAATGGGCTGTGCGTGTTACAGTGGTCCACGTTCTGGATGTAGATACGACCTGTTGATGCACGTTCTTGCATCAACAATGTGAACATTTCAACAGCTTTAACCGTCTCTTTCTTAATTGACGGATCGTTTTCGTATTTCACATATAGACGTTCGAATTCTTCTTGGTTTTCGAAGAATGCGTCGTACAGACCCGGAACATCTGATGGTGAGAATAGTGTGATGTTGCCACCTTCAACTAAACGTTGGTACATCAGTTTGTTCAACTGCACACCGTAGTCCATGTGACGTACACGGTTCTCTTCAACACCACGGTTGTTCTTAAGAACTAAGAGTGAACGAGCTTCACCGTGCCATAGTGGGTAGAACACAGTAGCTGCACCACCACGCACACCGCCTTGAGAACAGCATTTAACCGCTGTTTGGAAGTATTTGTAGAAAGGAATACAGCCAGTGTGGAATGCTTCACCACCACGGATTTCAGAACCTAGTGCACGAATACGACCCGCGTTGATACCAATACCCGCACGTTGAGAAACGTAACGTACGATGGAACTTGCTGTCGCATTAATAGAGTCAAGGCTGTCACCACACTCGATCAGCACACATGAGCTGAATTGACGAGTAGGGGTACGTACACCAGACATGATTGGTGTTGGTAGCGAAATCTTAAATGTAGATGTCGCATCATAGAAACGCTTGATGTAGCTAAGGCGCGTTTCTTTCGGGTAATTTGCAAACAGGCACGCTGAAACGAGGATGTACAGGAACTGAGCACTTTCGTAGATTTCACCTGATACGCGGTTTTGAACAAAGTACTTACCTTCTAACTGCTTTACTGCCGCGTAAGAGAAGTCTAAGTCGCGCTTGTGGTCGATGTACGCATCAAGCTCGTCCAATTCTGCTTTTGTATAATCTTCGAGAATATGCTTGTCGTATTTACCCATGTCTACCAAACGCGCTACGTGATCATAAAGCGTTGGCGGCTCGTATTGGCCGTATGCTTTTTTACGTAGGTGGAAGACAGCAAGGCGAGCAGCAAGATATTGGTAATCAGGCGTCTCTTCTGAGATCAGATCCGCAGCAGATTTAATGATGGTTTCATGAATATCTGTTGTGGTGATGCCATCGTAGAACTGAATGTGAGCACGTAGTTCAACTTGAGAAACGGACACGTTATCTAGGCCTTCTGCGGCCCAAGTGATTACGCGATGAAGTTTCTCCAGATCAATACTTTCTTTTCGTCCATCACGCTTAGTGACGGTTAGTTGTTGGTTCATTCTGCTTCATTTCCCTAACAAAACTGATGAAAGCCGTGTTTTTGTGTAATTCTTGTAAATTAGATAGCGGCTTTGTGATCAAAATCTATCTTTATATTGTAGTGCAAACACAACATATAGGGGTGATTTGGTTTTCGGGTTACAAGATAGTGCTATGAGAGTAGATTTTCAAGGAACAGATCTTGGAAGACTTGTGGATAACTAACAAAATTAAAAAAAACAGTAAGTATCTACTAACTTAAGATCTACGGTGGTATTTAGCAGCAGAAAAGCGTCCCTTTTAGATCGGTTTTTTCTTAACCATAAACAAAAAAAAATTTCTTGATCTTTAGGGAAAATTGGTAGTGATGATCGAGCTGATTATTTTGGAATCAAAGCCTCGAAATTGTGATTCAAATAACTAAAAAAGGCGGCCACTTTGTGCTACCGCCTTCGATTGAATTGCATATATTGAGATCAGAATTTTTGTGTATGGACAATGTAATTTACATCGACATTCCGACCAAGTTTATACGTGTCATTCAATGGGTTGTAGTGCAACCCTGTGATACCTTGCTCAATAAGATCAGTTTGATCGATCATTTTGATCAATTCTGAAGGGCGAATAAATTTTTCATGGTCATGTGTACCTTCAGGAACAATCTTCAATAGCTTTTCTGCGCCAACAATTGCGAACAGATATGATTTAAAATTTCGGTTTAGCGTTGAGAAGAAAACATGGCCTTCAGGTTTCACTAGCTGAGCACATGAACGAATGACAGAGAGTGGGTCAGGAACGTGCTCCAACATTTCCATACAGGTAACCACATCGTATTTACCCGCATTTTCTTTAGCGTGCTCTTCAATGGTGCTTTGTATGTATTCGAGCTTAGTGCCGGTTTCTAAAGCATGGAGGCGAGCAACTTCTAATGGCTCTTTACCCATGTCTAATCCGGTTACAGTGGCGCCTTCCTTTGCCATGCTTTCTGCCAAGATGCCACCACCGCAACCTACGTCTAGTACTGTCTTACCAAATAAGCCATCTGCTTTTTGTAAAACGTAACCCAGCCGCAATGGGTTAATTTGGTGAAGGGGCTTGAACTCGCCTTCTAAATCCCACCAACGTGAGGCCATATCTTCAAATTTTTTAATTTCGTTTGGGTCTACGTTTTGTGTATTTGTCATAACGTCTTCTGATAGTTAGTGCTTCCCTGAATCGGAGATCGCATTATAGCGTCTGGGTTGGCTCATACCATAGGTTGTTAGATTTTTATTATGCATTGGTGCAAATATAACCAATAATCAGCAAGATAAGATCAAAGTGTGCATTTTCTCGTCATTTGATTCACAACCAAGCTCACAACCTGATAAAAGGAGAGGGAAAGTAATGCCGAACTGGCGAATTGTGTGTTATATTTTTGCACCTTAAACGTATTGTACATACGATCTACAAATAGAGGGATAATGGCTCTATGAGCGATCTAGCTAAAGAGATCACGCCCGTAAACATTGAAGATGAGCTACGAGGTTCATACCTAGACTATGCGATGTCCGTCATCGTTGGTCGTGCTCTTCCAGATGTGCGTGATGGCCTAAAACCAGTACATCGACGCGTTCTTTTCGCGATGAACGTACTAGGCAACGATTGGAACAAACCATATAAAAAATCTGCTCGTGTTGTCGGCGACGTAATCGGTAAATATCACCCACATGGTGATAGTGCTGTATACGACACAATTGTACGTATGGCTCAGCCGTTCTCATTACGTTACATGCTAGTCGATGGTCAAGGTAACTTTGGCTCGATCGATGGCGATTCCGCAGCGGCAATGCGTTATACCGAAGTTCGCATGGCAAAAATTGCCCATGAACTTTTGGCAGATCTAGATAAAGAAACTGTGGATTACGTACCTAACTATGATGGTACGGAACAAATCCCAGCAGTTCTTCCTACAAAAATTCCTAACCTACTGGTTAACGGTGCTTCTGGTATCGCAGTAGGTATGGCAACCAACATTCCACCTCATAACCTAACTGAGGTGATTGATGGCTGTCTTGCATACATCAATAATGAAGAAATCACTATTGATGAGCTAATGGACTACATTCCTGGTCCTGACTTCCCGACGGCAGCACTAATCAGTGGCCGTAAAGGCATCGTAGACGCGTACAAAACTGGCCGCGGCAAAATCTACATGCGCTCTAAAGCGGAAGTAGAAGCAGACAAGAATGGTAAAGAAACCATTATTGTTACTGAGATTCCTTACCAAGTTAACAAAGCTCGTCTGATCGAAAAGATTGCTGAGCTTGTTAAAGATAAGAAAGTAGAAGGCATCAGTGCACTACGTGATGAGTCTGATAAAGACGGTATGCGTATTGTTATTGAATGTAAGCGTGATGCAGTAGGCGAAGTGGTTCTAAACAACCTATACGCACAAACTCAGCTGCAAACGACTTTCGGCATCAACATGGTTGCACTGAACAATGGTCAGCCTCAGCTATTCAACCTAAAAGATATGTTGAAGTGCTTCGTTGATCACCGCCGTGAAGTTGTTACACGTCGTACTATCTACGAACTGCGTAAAGCACGTGACCGTGCACACATCCTTGAAGGTCTGGCACTAGCGCTAGCTAACATCGATGAAATCATTGAACTGATCCGTAACGCACCGACACCAGCAGAAGCAAAAGCTGGCTTGGTTGCTCGCGGTTGGGACCTGGGTAACGTTGCAGCAATGCTAGAACGTGCTGGTACTGACGCAGCTCGCCCAGACTGGCTAGAAGAGCAATACGGTATCCGTGACGGTCAGTACTTCCTGACTGAAACTCAAGCACAAGCAATTCTAGATCTACGTCTACATAAGCTTACTGGTCTTGAGCACGAGAAGATCCTTGATGAATACAAGGCACTTCTGGATGAAATCGCTGAACTAATGCACATCCTTGCAAGCACTGAGCGTCTAATGGAAGTGATCCGTGAAGAGCTAGAATCTGTTCGTGATGGATTCGGTGACGTTCGCCGCACTGAAATCACTGCAGCAAGCCATGATATCGACATGGAAGAGCTGATTGCACGTGAAGACGTAGTTGTAACTCTTTCTCACGAAGGTTACGTTAAGTATCAAATCCTAAGTGATTACGAAGCACAGCGTCGTGGTGGTAAAGGTAAGAGTGCAACTAAGATGAAAGAAGAGGATTACATCGAGCGCTTGCTTGTTGCGAATACTCACGACAACATCTTATGTTTCTCTACGCGTGGTAAGACTTACCGTCTGAAAGTGTATCAACTACCATTAGCGAGCCGTACTGCTCGTGGTAAGCCAATCGTTAATATTCTTCCACTAGAAGAAGGTGAGCGTATTACTGCGATCCTACCAGTAGATGAGTTCTCTCCAGAGAAGTTCATCTTCATGGCTACAGGTGACGGTACTGTTAAGAAGACCTCTTTAGACCAGTTTGCGAATGTTCGTTCAAACGGTCTGATTGCAGTTAACCTACGTGATGATGACTCTCTAATTGGCGTTGATATTACTAACGGCGAAAGCGACATCATGCTGTTCTCGAAAGCGGGTAAAGTGGTTCGCTTTAGTGAAGATAAAGTTCGTGCGATGGGTCGTACAGCTGCTGGTGTACGTGGTATGAAACTGGCGGATGAAGACCAAGTGGTATCCTTGATTGTACCTTCAAACGAAGGTGACATTCTGACTGTGACACAAAACGGTTACGGTAAACGTACTGAACTTGCTGAATACCCAACAAAAGGTCGTGCGACTCAGGGCGTTGTGTCTATCAAGGTTTCTGAGCGTAATGGCCCTGTTGTTGGCGCGGTACAAGTAGAAGAAGGCGACGAGATGATGATGATCACCGACGCTGGTACTCTGGTTCGTACCCGTGTGGCTGAAGTAAGCCAAGTGGGTCGTAATACTCAAGGTGTTACGTTAATTCGTACCGCTGAAGACGAGAACGTTGTTGGCCTACAACGAATCGATGAAGTCGAAGAAGTAGAATTACCAGAGGGTGAAGAAGGCGAAGAAGTTGCAGCAGCAACAACTGATGCTGAAGCTTCCTCAGAAGGTTCAGATGATGTGACATCTGAAGAATAATCTTCTTAGCTAGTCATAAAAACCGAGCGAAATGCTCGGTTTTTTTATGCCTTAAGAAAAAAATGTTTACATAATGTTGGAAATTTGTTCAATTAAAGATTCATAAAATCATAGTGTTAATGGAGGAACACTAATGAGTGTAGATACTTGGATTCTTTATTTTTTAGCTGTCTTAATCTTAACAGCGTCACCAGGCCCTAGCTCCTTATTGTGTATGACAAAAGGGGTGACGCAGGGGATGCGCAGTGGTACCTATACGGCGTTAGGGAGCTTAACGGCAATTACCATCATTCTTAGCCTTTCATTTACTGGTTTAGGGGTCGTGATTGCTTCTTCTGAATTGGTCTTCAATATCATCAAATATACGGGAGCTGCATACCTAATTTATTTGGGGGCAAAAGCGATTTTCTCTAAAGAGGAGCAATATGAACTGTCAAAGCAAGGAGAAGTTCAAGAGAAAAACGCTTTAGAGCACTATGTCAGCGGCTTTATTGTAGGTGCGAGTAACCCCAAAGCCATCTTGTTTTTTACAGCACTTTTCCCTCAGTTCATTTCACCGACGGAACCTATGTTCCAACAGTATCTGATTTTTGCTAGTACCTTCATGGTGATGGAGTTAAGTTGGTTGCTACTCTATGCTTCTCTTGGTGCGAAGTCATCGAGCTGGATCCTAGCAAAAGGCAGAGCTAAGTTATTTAATCGCTTATCTGGTAGTGTTTTTGTGAGTGCGGGCGCTTTACTGTCGACGACGTCTCGGACTTAAGATGAAAACTTATATAAATTGAGGTTATCGTTTCTACTAATTGATTAAGTGGATTTAAGGAGGGCGTTATGGGTATGGACACACCTATGGCAATATCCAATTATCTTGCAGGTTTGCTAGCAATGCTTTTTATTTATCCATTTGTTCTTGTTGGTATTTCTATCGCCATTTATTCTGAGCAGCGACGTAAAGTTGTGATAAGTCGAGTGAACCTGATCTGTGGAATACTCACGCTGTTATTGTTTGTTTTCCACATGCAAACAGAAGTCTATTATGGCAAAGAACTGCTTGATGCTTATTACCTTAATAATTCTGACAAAAATTCCTGATTCAAAGCTCGGTTATTACCGGGCTTTTTCTATTTCTCAAGTTAGAACAGTTGCGTAGATTGTTTATATCCGACAAACGTCTGACGTCAATATTTTGCCTATAATACAATAGCTTACTTTTCAAGTGATTTTATAAAAAAACGCGTGCAACATTTGTTTGTTGTCTATAACATGCGCGCTTTCATATAAATATTGTATCTATCGCAACATGAAACTAACGCTTAAACAGAAATTAATCGGTGCGAGCCTATTAGCCGTTGTGCTAATGGCTGGTGCTCTTACATGGTTGTCTGCTGATCAGTTGTTCAAACAAACTCGAAATGGGGTGTATTCTCGCGCAGAAAGCTTATCTACGGCAGCTTCTGAAGGGATCTCGGATTGGATTTCGATCAGAAAAGATATCGCTCGAGCCTTTAATGATTACAGTTTAGAAAGTGATGTCGTGCCATACCTGCAGCAAGCACGAAAGGCTGGTGGCTTTGATGATATTTTTCTAGGGACACCCGCTGGAGAAATGCATCGCTCTCACCCAGAGCGTAATCGTGCTGGTTATGATCCTCGTACTCGTCCGTGGTACAAAGATGCTGACAGCGCAGGAAAGCAAATCATTACGACTGCATACCAAGATGCTATTACCAATGCTCTTTTAGTGACAATTGCAGAGCCTGTAAGGAAGAAAGGTCAGTTTGTTGGGGTTGTTGGTGCCGATGTTCTTATCGATCAGCTGATCAACGACGTTATCAACTTAGATGCTGGTGCAAATGCTTATGCAATGTTGATTGATGCTCAAGACGGCACTTTTTTAGCCCATCCTAGTAAAGATCTACTATTAAAGCCTGTAACAGATCTGGATAACCGATTGACACTAAGTTTGATCAGTAAATCAGCGAAATCAGGTCGAATTGAAACTACGGAACGTAACGGGAAAGAAAAACTCTACTTCTTCAAAGAAGTGCCTGGAACGGAGTGGATATTCGCTATTGAGATGGATCGTGCAACTGAAGAGGCTGCGCATACAGAACTATTACAAGGCCTGTTTATTGCTGCAGTTGTGATCACTCTTTTAGTGATTGCCGTTGTGTCGTGGTTAGTAAACTTCCTATTCCGTGATCTTGGCCATGTGTCAAAAGCTTTGGAAGAAATTGCTTCTGGAGAAGGGGATCTAACTCAACGTTTAGAGCCACGCAGTAACGATGAAGTTGGTCAACTGGCGACGAATTTCAACACTTTTGTCGGCAACATGCACACCATGGTATCCAAACTAAGTTTGGTGTCGGCATCACTGTCTGAACAAGCGCAGCAAACGGCGCAACATGCAGAAGAGCGCAGCGCACGAATCCGTCATCAGCAAGATGAAATCAATATGGTTGCTACGGCGATCAACGAAATGGCGGCCGCGACTCAAGAGATAGCGGGCAATGCCGACCACACAGCTCAGAGCTCATCTGAAGCGGTATCGGCATGTGTCCACGGTGGTGAACAAGTAGTACAAACACAAAGTTCGATCCAAAACCTTGCTCAAGAGGTGCAGGTAGCGACTGAAGTAATCCAAGAATTGGAAGCTCATGGAAACAGCATCAGTACTATTTTGTCGACCATTCAAGATATTGCAGAGCAAACCAATCTTCTGGCGTTGAACGCGGCAATCGAAGCGGCACGTGCAGGAGAGCAAGGGCGCGGCTTTGCGGTTGTTGCTGATGAAGTTCGTGTTTTGAGCCAACGTACCCATGCTTCGACAAAAGAAATTCAGCAAATGATCGAAACATTGCAAGGTACAACAGGGAAAGCTGTCGGTATTATGGGCGATAGTCGCCAGTTAGCAGGTACCAGTGTCAATGATGCTGACTCAGCAGCCGTTAGCCTGACTCAAATTCAGGCAGCAGTAGAGCGCATCAGTGATATGGCGACTCAAATTGCCTCTGCGGCAGAAGAGCAGGCTTCTGTTACTTCGGAGATCACGCGTAATACGGTTGGTATCCGCGATGTATCTAACGATCTTGCCGATGAAGCGCACGATGCAGCATCACAAGCGGCGCAGCTTTCTGAATTGTCACATGAATTAGAGCAAGAAATTAATCGCTTTAAACTCTAATCAAAGTTATCCGACGATGTTCTGTCCAAGCCCAGTTATTGTACTGGGCTTTCTTTTAACTATAAATTTCCAATTTGGAAAGATGTACTTTTCTATATTTCATTTGTAGAAACCTTTAGCGAACACTTAAAGTCCTTATAAACAATAAGGAATATGTGTAATGCCAACTCAACTCAATAGTTTCCAGCAACGTATCCAAGAGATCGTTACCGATGCCCATCTCAACCCTAAACAGAAAAATCAATTTCTGGCATTAGAAGCGGAGGCAAACTTACCATATTTGGAGCTTTCCGAGCCTACAACCGCCGCGATGGCACAGGGAATCTTGTGTGACATGTTCGAAGGCCACGCACCATTTAAGCCGCGCTACGTATTACCTGACTATGCCAAGTACCTTAAGCAAGGTTCCACATACCTTGAAGTTGGCCCGGCGGAAGATTTTGATGATGCGCTGAATTTATTGACGATTCTTTACCATCACGTACCTTCAGTCACCAATATTCCGGTCTACCTTGGTCAACTTGATGATGTGCTCCTTCCATACGTAGGGAAACTGACTGAAGAGCAAGTTTACATGAAGCTCAAGCGTTTCTGGATCATGCTGGATCGAACCTTGCCCGATGCCTTTATGCACGTAAACATCGGCCCGTCAGACAATGTTATCTGTCGTACGATTCTAAAGGTGGATGCTGAGCTGAAGCAAATTGCACCAAATTTAACTTTTATGTACGACCCAGCGATCACGCCAGATGATTTGCTGCGCCATGCTTGTTCAAATATCTGTGAATGCAGCAAACCACATATTGCGAATTACCCAGTTCATGCGGCAAGTTACGGCGATAAACGCTTTGGTATTGTGAGTTGTTACAATTCGCTTCCTTTAGCTGGCGGAGCCAATACGCTAGTGCGAATGAACCTGAAAGAAGTTGCTAAGCTAGCGACTGGCGTAGAAGATTTCTTAACCCATCTTCTTCCGAAATACAGTGCTTTGATGGCCGAGCTAATTGATGTGCGTAGTTGCCATTTGCATGAAGAATCAAACTTCTTTAAAGGTTTTTTGACTCAAGAAGGATTGATTGAAGAGCAGCGCTTTGCACCCATGTTTGGTATTTATGGTATGGCAGAAGCGGTGAATATTCTGATGCATAAACAGGGCGACTTAACAAAGTATGGTCATGATGAAAAAGCGAATCAGCTGGGTCATAGGATCTCTCAGACTTTACATCGGATTGTTGAAAGCACACCCGTTAAATATGGCCTTGAAGGCAAAGCATTGTTGCATGCTCAAGGTGGAATTAGTCTAGATAAAGATGTTACACCGGGTGTTCGTATTCCTTATGGAACAGAACCTGACCCTATAACTTATATTCAGGCAACGGCGCAACATCACCAATATTACACCTCAGGTATCAGTGATATTTTGACCATTGATGAAACGGTAAAATCCAACCCTGAAGCGATGTTCAACTTATGCAAAGGCGCGCTCACATTTGGGTATCGAGAATTCACTGCGAATGTGGCCTCGAATGATTTAGTTCGTGTAACGGGCTATATGGTTAAGCTATCAGATATTGAAAAGTTTGCTGAAGAAGGGTCGCGAAACAATACCACCTTCTTGGGGGCCGAAGCGGCAAACAACACTGGCATACTCGACAGGATGCCACGAGTTGTCAGTATGGAATCGAAACCAATCTATAAGTAAGGCGAGAGTCATGGAAAAAAGCGCATTCGTGAGTCGAATCCTCAATTTTTCATGTGTTGACGGGCCAGGCAATCGCCTGGTCATCTTTCTTCAAGGGTGCAATTTCAATTGTAAAAACTGCCATAACCCACATACCATCAACCATTGTAATCATTGTGGTGACTGCGTCTCTGGATGCCCGAGCCAAGCGTTAACGGTGAACAGCAATGATGGAAAAGTGATGTGGGATGAAACGAAATGCATTCATTGCGATCACTGCATTGAGGTTTGTGCTCATCATGCTAGCCCCAAGGTTAAGCTTTATTCCGTGGGAGAGATGCTGCAAGTTATCAGGAAACAGCATTACTTCATTGCTGGCATTACTGTGTCTGGCGGAGAAGCAACGATGCAGCTCCCTTTTATTATTCAGCTGTTTCAAGCCATTAAAGTGGACAAACAGCTTCAGCATCTTACCTGTTTTATTGACAGTAATGGCTATCTCTCGCAGCAAGGCTGGCAAAAAGTGATGCCTTACTTGGATGGCGCGATGATAGACCTTAAATCGTGGCAAAACGAAACACATCAGTGGCTGGTGGGGAGGGACAACCATAAAGTCATCAACTCCATTCGTTTATTAGCAGATCATCGCAAGTTACATGAACTGCGCTTACTGCATATTCCAAGCAGAAGTGATCTGGATATGGAGGTAGTGCAAGTGGCCCGTCTTATTAACCAATTACCTCAAAATATAAACGTGAGATTGAATGCATTTCAGCATCATGGAGTGGTGGGGGAAGCATTAAATTGGCCCAAGTGCAGTGAATTGCAAATGGATACATTTTACCAATCACTACGTGAGTTGATTTCACACCCGATTCTCTTACCCAGCGTATATATTTAACTAACAACCAATAATTGTTGATGAAGCCAACGCAGTGCAGGATGATTTAAACTGGCTTCATTCCAGACTAAGCTGTATCCCACTTGTCCATAGTCAAAGGGTAGTGCTTTTTGTTCCAGCCCTTGTGCTTGAAATGCCTTGTCTGCCCAAGCTTTTGAACATGTCAGTATTCGGTCGGACTGATGGCATAACACAGCACCAGAGCCAAAGTCTGAGACTGAAATCGTCACATGGCGGGAGCGGTACTGTTGGGTCAGGTTTTGTTCGAAGTAAGGTTCAGAGAGATCGTTATCTTGAATGCCAATGTGCTGGCAAGCCAGATAGTCATCGATTGAAATGACCTCTTTCTGGGCCAACGGATGATTCGGTGACATCAAACAGATCATTTTATCCGTAAGTATTTGTTGCCACATTAGTTCTCGGCTACGTGTTGGGGGTTGGCTAATATCATGCGGTAGTAGCATAAAATCAACTTGCCCTCGGCTCAGTGCATCAAAGTTCATCTGTTCTTTGGCATAAAGCTGAATCTGTTTTGCTGTACTTAATTGCAGGCATATGTGGTCAATTTTATTCGCAAATAACTCAAAGGTACTTTCTCGCATCGACAGTGAGATAGTGCCAGTGTAGTTGTGTGGTTCGAACTCACCCTGATGAAGGATGCCGTTCATGCTCGATAGAATACCGTGAATTTGAGGTGCAATGTTTAAAGCAAAAGACGTGGGTAACAGTAGGGCACCTTCGCGGTAAAAAAGCTCATCATCGAGCTGAACTCTCAACTGAGACAAGGTTTTACTGACACTTGATGGCGTCACACATAGCCTAGCCGCAGTACGGGTAACACTGTTTGTAGAGAGCATAACGTGAAGCACGGTTAGGTGTTTTAAGCTAATACGCGATAGGGCGACAAAATCCATGGTTGGCTACAGTCTGAAAATAAGTGCGCTTATTATATCTTTGTTTGCTCACAAGAGTGATAGCCAAAGAAACAATAGCGTGAGATAAAGCCAGATAGTTGCTGCCGTCTTCAACAAAAAAACGCCCTAAGTTAGGGCGTTTTAAATATATGGGTTAATCAATTAAACCGTATTGTGAGCCAAGAATGTCGATAATTTCTTGCTTTGGATTGTCGCTAAGTTGAATCGGTTGTCCGGTAATTTTTTCTGCGATACCTGTATAGGTTGTCGAGATATCCATTAGGGCTTGAAGTGGTAACTCATTGTCACGAGCAAGTGCTTCGCGCTCAGGCATTCGTTCTTTATTTAACAGAATATCTGGATCAGGGAAGTGGTTAAGGAGAAACTGGCGGAAGCCTTCCTTGGAATTTTCCACGATCTTACCTGCTTGGTATTCTTCGTTATCCCAAATACGAGAGGAGTCTGGTGTGCCGACTTCATCCATATAAATCAATTTTTCGTTACCCGCGGCATCATGAACATAGCCAAATTCAAACTTGGTATCGACAAAGATTTGATCGACTTTCTCAAGTGCTTCGCTAATGACAACAAAGCCATCGCTCAGTAGCTTCTCGTACAGTGCGATATCTTCTTGTTTAGAGAAATTAAACGCCGCGTAGTTATCTTCAATATTTTTACGAGTGATGTTGACGTCGTCCGCTTCCGGTACGCCAGGAATACCTTTTAGAATGCCTTTGGTAGATGGTGTCATCAATAGGTTGGGTAAGGCTTTATCTCTTTCCAAACCTTCAGGCAATTGAATGCCACAAAACTCACGTTCGCCTTTTTCATAAGCGCGCCACATAGAGCCAGTAATGTACTTACGACAAATAGCTTCGATCATGATTGGTTTTGCTTTTTGAACAATCCAAACCAGTGGGTGAGGGATGTCGAGAATATGGCTATCCGCTAGGCCATTTTCTTTAAACAGTTTAAACCAGTGATTAGAGATCGCATTAAGCGCAGCACCTTTACCAGGTACGCCTTTTAACCCACCTTCAGCATGCCAAATACAGTCAAATGCAGAAATGCGATCGCTGATCACCATAATTGCAAGTGGTGCATCTGGTGAAACGTCGTAACCCTTTTCTTCAATAAGGCGACGGCTATCTTCTTCAGTTAGCCAGTAAACAGAGCGTACTTTTCCACTATGTACAGGTTTGTGAGTGCGAATGGGTAGATCGTCGTTAACGGCGAGAACTTGATTCGAGAGGCTCATGAGGCAATCCTATCAGTCAAACGGCAAATAAACGTGTTTCTTCTCTCAGAAGCACGGATTTGACAGGCATCATACCAGATCTAATCTTAGCTTCCAGATAAAAAGCAAACGATTGCTTAAATTGATTGATGATGTTTCCTATGTTGTACATTTGGTTGATCTAAACGTGTCGTAACTTTATGAGCTATAGGTAACAACATAGAGAGCGAGAAGGGAATGACAAGCAAAAAAAACCTCCCATTTGGGAGGTATAAGACAGTAGTTTTTTGTTGAGCTTAATTAATGGTACTGGGTCTCTCTGCCCTCAACGAAAAAGACTTCACACTCGTACTGCTCACCTAACTGGCGAAGTAACTCCTGATTGACATAATCGATATTATTAGAGGCAACCACTGCACTCGCATTTCCTGACTTAATGGCTTTAATGGCAATTTCCATTTCGCTATGCGAGAGGGATGGTTTCATCTGAATGATGTTTTGACAGCGAACGTTTGAGGCAGAAAGCTGCGCGTAGTCAGGGCGTAAACACTCTGAGGTAAACAAAATCCATTGATGTTGCATCGATAGGTGAGCCCAACGAGACAACGTAGTATCAGCGACATTCATTGGTTGAGTCGGCTGAGCCAGAATATTGTGTTTAGAAAATGTTTGAGTACGTGCTTGCGTCATTTTACTGTCTCTCCATGCATGCTGTATGTCTATACAGTAGTTTTTAATTGGTAATTGATCAAGCTTTTTTTTGATGTTTTTTTGGACGATATTGTTCGGGATTTACAGTTAAAAATATTTAACTAGTTGAAAATTAAGAAAATGAATAACGTTGGGGCAAATGACAATAATTGTACTAAGCGTCATGATTGTGAACTTGATCCATTTGTTATTTTGATTGATAGATGGCTTTTTAGTCATGTTTGTTTGCAAGAGCTCAGGGCTGAATTCAAGTTAGGCTGGTCTGAAGTGCTGGTCTAGTGGGGGTGCACGGTTGAATTTTGGTCGAACTGTTTTGGCAAGAGGGTGGGCGAGTGACAGCTTTCCTCGTCAGAATTGGAGCGTAATATCTTTTTGTATTTAATGATAATGTTACTAACAATGTTTCAAAACAATTCGACATGCATCTAGTAATTCTGATCCGATCATTTTTTTCTCATGCTTACCGTTGAGCGTGCACTAACTACATTCTAAGTTTACAGTTACAACAAAGAATTAACACAAAAGTAAAGTTAGCAACTTCATTTGAATAAGGATGTGAGGATGGAAATTGGTGGTTACGATGAGTATCGCTACGAGCAGCTTAAAGCGTTAGGGGTGCAAAACCTCGATAAACGCCTTAAGTACTTGAAAATCAATGAAGCAGCTGAAAAAGAGTGTATGGATTCGCTTCATCAAATGGCTTTGAAACTAACACAAGCTTCATACAGTCGCTTTCGGCAAACTAATAGCCCGACGATTTGGCTTGATATGCTCCGTGAATTCGTTAGCCAATATAAACACAGACAAGAACCACGGAAGATGTGGGGAGTACCTGAAAAGGTACGTCGTTTAGTGTCTTCTCAAGAAGAACAGCGGTTATTAGAACAAATTGAAATGGTCACGGCACTAGCGTTTTATACTTATAACTCCAGCCGGATCAATAATGCCATGACAGCATACACAACATCAGGCACGGCGCTTTCAACTAACGATGTGAATGTCTGGAATGCTTATAAAAAGTGGAGCCAGAACTCCACAACAATCGCCGATGCTCCTGTTTATCGCCAAATGACGATACCAAGCCCGCAAAACTCAGCGTGGTGGAAGTACGCAAATGATATGGTGAATGGCGCAAACCCCCGAGGCCCAGTCGGTGTCATTAAGAGCAGCCGCTACATCTCATGCAGTTTCCATAAAGGTTTTATCGAAGGGGCGTGCTTCCCTGAGTACAAAAATACCGAAGGCATTCTGAATTTTGTTATCCGTAAAGCAAGAGGAATTAATATCAGTGCTTTTAGTGGATACAACAGTACTAACCAAGCCAAACAACTAGATACCTACGCGAAGATTTCTTTGGGCGTGTTGGAAGATCAAACCGTAAATGGTGTTGTGGATTACGAAAAGAAGTACGTCACTGACGTGATCGTAAAAAGTAAGGATTTATGGTTTGAGAAACGACGCATTAAAAAAATGAAAGCGGGTTATGAGAACCTTGCCAAGCTGATGGCGTTGAGGGGACATGAGAGTGTTGTCGCTGTTCAAGCCGAGTTCTTATTACCACCTAGTGCGCAGTTGTTAGTTAACAGAATAATTAAGAAACCAGCATACCCCGGAGCGGCCAATGTTCCAGTATTAGAAGTACATGCGACGTATGTTGATAGTCAGGTCAGAGAAAGTGGGACACCTCAAGGCTTAGTACCTACTGATCAATCAATGTTCCGAGGGCCTGTATCGCTATACCCATAATAAAAGGAGCTCATTGAGCTCCTTTTTACTCTCTGCTTAGGTTACCAACCATTTTCGTACCCACTAAAAAAGGCAATGCATTGGCATTGCCTTATGTGTTTAGGGGCAGCATCTATTTAATGCGTTAGGTACTCCTCACCCTGACAGTCCTTGATGAAATGCCTTAATACGTCGTAATCATGTTTTTGCAGCTTAATACTCTCAGTGTGGCTGAGTTGAATAGAACGCTGTTTATCGTCACATTTGACGTGACATAACGGTGCTCGGCAGTTGATATTCTGGTTACAAAAACATAAAAATTGACTTCTTAATACGACGACAATTTTTGATTCTTCAAGAAAGGTGTGGTTATTTTTTAGCATAATAAAACATCCAGTTCAGCAAGGGGATTTCCATTCGTATTTTTTGTTTACTTACAGTCTAGATGGCATTTTTGTGATCGAGACATAGGTTTTATGGTTTGTGACAGGTCTCTTGAATAACTTGTTTTTTGATAATAAAAATGTAAGTAAAAAGTTGAGTAGGGTAGTTCACAACAACAAATACTTGAATAATGGTGGCTGAACGTTACGACACTTTTTATTTTCAGATTATTTTGGTTTTAAAACGAGTCCCAAACCGAAAAATAGGTGTTTTGTCAAGGTTAATATCACAGATAAATCAATAGCTTCGAAATGATGGTTGCTGATTAAGTAATATGTTGCTTGCTATATTTGTTCCGCAAGAAAGGTAAAAGGCAATATGATCATTAATCATGTCTCTGTTGGCGTAAGAGACTTAAATACGGCAATGTCTTTTTATGATGCATTATTCGCGTCGTTAAACATAAAGCGCTCTCACACTATAGACAATGTTGCAGCATGTTATGGCGAGCAATTTGAATTTTGGATCGGTTGTCCGTGTAGCGATAAAGCAACGTCAGGGAACGGTTCTCATATTGCTTTCAACGCACCAAGTAAGGCTTCAGTTGACGAATTCTATCGTATCGCTATGCAGCATGGAGCGACGTGTAATGGTAAACCAGGTTTAAGAGCGGAATATGCTGAAGGTTATTACGCCGCTTATATCATTGATTTAGATGGGAACAAATTAGAAGCGGTGACTCAGCTGTAATGCTTGGCATTCAAGCAGCCTTGTAGCCATTGTTTTAAAGATATTTTGGGAGATGTGATGATACGATATTGTTTGGCTTTCATTTTCTCGACCCTGATTCTTGGGTGTGCCTCGACGCAAAGTGAATCTGTGGTTGAAGAAGTCGTCGTTAGTTACGACAAAGACACACTACTTGGTACATGGAATTGCCAGTCGCCTGATGAGCAGTTCGATAAAATGTTTCAACTTGATGCGACGACGACCTTCTTAGCCGATGGAAAATTATCGGGTCACGCTTTAATGTCTGGTCGAATACCTGACTTTGATGGTGATATAAATATTGAAATTGATATCGCAGGACGTTGGAAGTTAGAAAAGAATAAGTTAAAGCAAGTCATTGATAAATTTGAGGCCACACCATTAAATAACGATTCAAAGTTCTTTGCCTACAACTTACGTAAAGATGTGAGAACTGGCAGCTGGACTGAGTACACTATCGCTGAGTTAACCGATTCTCTGTTATTAAAAATACAACCAAATCAAGAGCAGCAGACGTGTACGAAATGATGTAGCTAACAAGATTTCAGTAATAAAAAAGCCGAACCCAGCGTTCGGCTTTTTTATTATTTTGATGTGAGATTTGAAAAGGTGTTACGGATACGTTTTAAGGAAGAGGTTGCACTGTCACCCATCAAGGCCGTGACTCTAAAGAACAAAATATCAAACAGCATCATTTGAGATAATTGAGGAGTGATCATGCCTAATTCGTGGTGGCGCTCTCGGTAAGCAAATGGCAGCACAAGATCCGCCATTTTGGTTGTTGGTGTTTTACCATAACGAGTAATCGCAGACACTGTGCAACCTGATTGTTGAGCAATTTCGAGTGATTGAAGGACTTCTTTAGTTTGCCCTCGGGTAGTAAAAGCCAGAGCAAGATCGTTTTCCGTCAACATACTCGCATAGGCACGTTGTACGTGCGTGTCTGAATTAAAGAGTACGTTTTTATTAATTCGAATGAGCTTTTGGCAAGCATCAGATGCCACGACACCGGATGAGCCGACGCCAAATAACGCAATTTTTCCAGCGTTGACGATAGCATTTGCAAGCTGGTCTAACACTTCAGGTTCAACAACTTTAATGGAATTTTCAACATTCTTGCTAAATAGATATCCTGCTTTTTGGATCACCTCCGAAGGGGAGTCATCTAAGCGGACGTCGCTGTATAGAATTTCTCCTACATCGTGTTTTTGAATCGCTAAATATTCCAGCTTGAATTCGGAGTATCCTTTGTATCCAAGGTGTTGTGCGAAGCGGATGACAGACGCATTACTCACACCGCACTGTTTCCCTAGAGCGATGGCGCTAAGTGTAGAGATGTTGTTTTTTTTATCGTTCAGAAGAAATCCAGAAATTTTCTTTTCTGCTTCACTACCATGTACCGATAGTGTTTCCAACCTAGGAATAAGATCTGACATATAGACGCCTGAAATATATGTTGAAGTTTAAAGAATGTTGCTTAACATCATAATCAATATGCTTACACATATCACGCTTAACGTCGTTAAATACAACTTGGCTTCAGAGAGTTGTTTAAGCAACACGGTTGAAAGTGGAACACCAAGCAAAGACCCTACAACCAAGGTAAACGCAGTAGGGATATCACTTTGGCCTCCTTTCGCATAAATGAAAGATGTACTGGCTGATAAAGCCAATGCAATAACAATAGACGAGCCAACGGCTTTTTTTATCCCAATACCTAAGTAAGAATTGAGAACTGGAAGAAGCAATACGCCACCACCAATGCCAGTCGTTCCTATGATAAGCCCACAAAAAGCCCCCGAGCTGGAAGCGCGACGATAAGACCAATTTGATGGTGCAGATAACGGCATTGTTTGCGGCTGAGGGTGTTGGCTTTTCATATATTTGCGCATGAGTGAAAAAAGGGCATAAAACATCATCAACACAATGAGAACCTGTGTTGCGGTGGAAATCAGTTGGTTATAGTCTTCATGTTGATGCAAATACACGACCGTTGAAGCACTTAACATTCCAATAGGAATCGCCCCAAGTAGAATGCCTTTAACACTGCGCCAGTCGACATTGGCGGCTTTAATATGGCAAAAGCTCGCATTCACTTTTACTAATGATGCAATCAGGCTTGCGGTTCCGACCGCAAGCACTGGTTCCATATGAAATACGAACTGAAGAAGTGGGATGATAAGAATTCCACCGCCCACACCGGTTAACCCCATCGCTAGCCCAAGCACTAATCCCATCGCAAGTTGAAGTAATATGCTATAGAAGGTAGCGTTATTGACTAAGAGTGAAATGAATTCCATGCGTCCAACCTCAGTTGTTAGATACCATCTTCTGATGAGTTATCTTGGCGTGAGGCTTCTAGTGCGTCGGCTAATCGTGTCAGTCCGTTATGCCCACTGACTACTGCTGTCTTGGCAAATTCAATTAGATCTAAATCCTCTCGCTCTAACAACATCTCGACACACAGTTGTAAGTTCGTACCTGAAATTACTTCGACATCATCCCGTTGTAGGGCGATTTGTGAGGCTACTCGGAACGGGCTGCCACCTAATAAGTCGGTGAAGAAAACCACGCCGTCTGTGGTGTCTAGTTTGTCGACTTCTTTCAGCATCAGGATTTCGAGTTCAGGAACAGAAATGCCTTCAACAAAATCAATGGTTGAGAAATTAGGTTGGGCACCAATAATCTGGTGAATTGCTTGGCCTAAACCTGAGCCAAAATGACCGTGACCAACGAGAATTACAGCTATCATATTTCGTCCTATGAATGAATTAGGTTAAGAATGCGGGCAAAGCCCGCATTAGAGGCAACAAGAGCCGTTATAAAATGCCGATGTAATGACCACCTATACCGAACAAAATCATCAGGAATATGATCTTCGTTGGAGAGAGGCCTTTCATAAGTAGGCGATAAGTCAGGAGTACGAACAGCACTGGTAGAATGTTAGGGACAATTTTATCCAGTAAGTCGGTTTGGATATTAAAGGTTGTGTCCGCATAACCAATGGTGGCTGTTGTCTTCAGTTTTACAAACTGGGCAGACATGGCACCAATTACCATAATACCGACGATGGTTGCAGAGCGAGCCATCGCAACGGTGTGGTCTTTCAGCTTGTCCAGTGCTTTCAAGCCAGACTCGTATCCATACTTGAACAACGGAATCTGTATGCTTAGTCGGGTCACGTTCAGTAGCAACAGATAGAAAATGGGCGCTAATGCCACATTATCCAGTGCTAAAGAGGCCGCAATGGCTGCACTAATTGGCTTTAACGTAAGGTTAAACATCGCATCGCCAATACCTGCAATGGGTCCCATTGCGGCTACTTTAAATGCACGAATGGTTTCTACCTTTTGTTTGCTCTGCTCCATTGCAAGGACAAGGCCCAGAATAAACGTCACCAAATAAGTGTGTGAGTTAAAGAAGTCCATGTGAGCCCGCATTGACTCACCCAAACGTTCTTTTTGCTTGTGGATATGCTTTAAACCCGGCGAAATTGCCCAGAGAAAACCACACGCTTGCATCCGCTCGTAGTTAAAAGAAGCCTGAATAAAGAGTTGTCGCCACAATATTTTTCTAACCACACTCTTTGGCAGTGCATTTGAGCTTGTCTCATTTTGTTCGGCAACAGATGCTGGTTGAGTTAGTTGTTCTGACATCTTAAATACCTCCGCCTTGGTTTTGGTTTGACGTAACAGCTGGCTTGTTTTCTTCGATTCGTTGGCGCGTCATGTAGTCAATAACAGCGATACATGTAGCGAAAATAGCGATAGCAAGTACTGGAAGATTCAAATATGTCATGGCTGCAAACCCGGCAACAAAGTAGGGAATGAATGCTTTTTTAAACATGATCTTAAGTAGCATCGCGAAGCCAAGTGCAGGCATTAAACCACCCGCTATTTTAAGGCCAGTGATGATGCTTTCAGGAACGTAGGTAATAATGGTGTTAGCAACTTCTTCACCAAAGTAAACAGGCAGTACCGCGGTGATAAAATAAAGACACCCTAAAGAGAGCATGCCTAAATGGTTGATACGGGCTATCCCTTTATCATCACCTTGTTGTGCTAAGTCGTCAGCTTTGTGCATTAAGCCTGAGAACACGGTAAATTGAAGTACGATCAGTTGTTGCATCAAGATAGCGAACGGTAGTGCAATACCCACTACGACTTCTGGTGCAAAACCGCCTTGGATTGCGAATGCTGTACCTACCACAGCACCGATGGTGACATTCGGTGGCTGCGCGCCAGCAATCGGCACCAAGCCAAGCCATGCGAGCTCAAGTGCAGCACCTACTGC
Organism: Vibrio sp. NTOU-M3; assembly: GCF_040869035.1. Lineage (NCBI taxonomy): Bacteria > Pseudomonadati > Pseudomonadota > Gammaproteobacteria > Vibrionales > Vibrionaceae > Vibrio > Vibrio sp. NTOU-M3. Next base: position 1,823,595 of record NZ_CP162100.1, on the reverse strand, counting down.
TAGGCCCGTTTGGTAATCACCTAAGATCAAACCAACAACAGGGCCGGTTACGATAGGGCGTCCAAAATAAAACTGCCCGCTATAAAAGTCGACGCCTGCAAAGGCTGCCCACAGTCCGATTAATAGTATTTCAAACATATCTATCCCTTATATGCGTCGTAGAGTTCAAAGATATCCAGCTTGTCTTCATCAGGCATACGCTGGATGGCAAAACGTACTCCGAGTTCTTTAAGGCGCTTGAACGCTTGCATGTCGTTGTCATCAACTGATACGGTGACATGAATTTGTTTTTTGCCTTCGGAGAAGTGCATGTTGCCAATGTTGATGTCATTGAGTGGCACACCACCTTCAACCAAGCGAACCACGTCTTGAGGCGTTCTTACGACAAGAATGATGTGCTGCTCTGGTGAGGCGTTGTGGATGACATCGATGGTTTTTTGAATGGAGAAAAATCGTACGCCCATGTTTCCTGCTAACATAGTCATCAGGTTTTGTTGTACTGAGTCTTCTGCAACATCATCATTGGCGATGACGATCAAATTGGCACCGGAGTGATGGCTCCATGCCACCGCAACTTGACCATGGAGCAAACGATTGTCGACTCGAGTTAGATTGATACCCATAGTGTTCTCTCTTTCTAATGTTTTTTAGTTACTGGTGTAGCGCTGTTTAGCGGTAATAAGTTGTTCTTCTAGTGTTTGGAATTCGTTCTCAATGCACTTAAGTGCTTGTTCATAGGAGACTTTTCCTAGGCACATAAGCGCTGCAATTCGTGGGTTGTATTGGGCCTTTTCGAGAAATTCTTTGGCTTTCTCCACTGGGATTTGGCAGATAGAGGCGACCATATTCTCTGCGCGATAAATCAGCTTTTCGTTGTTAGCAACAAGATCGATCATCTGGTTGTTATAGACTTTGCCTAAACGGGTCATAACGGTGGTACTGATCATGCCCAGCAGCATTTTTTGTGCAGTACCACTTTTCATTCTCGAAGAGCCGCTTAGCACTTCAGGGCCAACGTCAGGTGCAATTGCAATGTTAGCTTCTTGTTCCATTGGGGATGTGCCACGAGTACAAATGGCAATGGTTAAGCAACCCATTTCATTGGCGTATTTCAGTGCTGAAAGTGCAAACGGCGTTCGTCCACTGGCAGAAATACCGATGACTACATCGACAGGCTTGAGGTTTCGGTATTCTAATGCGCTGATCGATAAGGTATCGCTGTCTTCCACATCTTCGACAGCGGCTAGCATGGCATCTAACCCGCCAGCGATGATCGACTGAACCAGTTCTGGATCGGTACCGAAGGTAGGGGGACATTCAGCACTATCCAGAACGGCCAGACGACCACTCGTTCCGGCGCCGACATAAAATATCCGACCACCGTTGAGTAGTTGCATGCAAATCGCATCCACGGCTTTTTCTACAGCAGGAAGTTGTTTTTCAATGGCTCTAGCGACCGTTTTATCGTGTGTATTGATGGTTTGTAGGATTTCAAACGTACTCATTTTTGAAAGCCCTAATGTTTTTGAATTCATTTCATTTTCAATCAATGCATCAATCTTGGTGTCTCGCATAAATTCAAATCCTTATTTATAAACTTATCTGTAGTTTCATTACCGTATCTTCTTTTTGGTGTGTAATGAAAGTACATTTGTGATTTTATAAATAGAAGTGTGAGTTATGTCATAAGAGTACAATTATTAAGTGCATTTATGTATTAATGTTACATACTGATGCTGTTGATTATGGGAAAGGGGGTTTTTGTAGTCAGCATTTAGATTCTCGCAGGTAACAGGTAGGGGGCTATTTAGGGTTCGTGTTCGAGAATAGTGTTCAACCATTTAATCCTTACTTGATAGAAGGAATTGGTGACAAACATGAAAAAAATGACAGTACTTAAGTTAAGCGCTCTTACGATGAGTCTGGGGCTTTTAGCGACGCCGATAGCAATTGCGATGCCTGTAGATACAACGTCTGCCGTTACTGCCTCGGTTCAGAGTGACGCAGATATTCGCGATGGTGTAGCGCAGCAAATGGCAGCGTATATCGATGCTACAAAGCCTAGTGTGACTGACGTAGGCAATTGGATTGTTCCGATATCGGAAGGCGGAGAGTTTAATCCAGAGACCGGTCAATGGTCGGATATTGACTATGTATCCTCAACCGCAGCAGCTTTTCCTGTGACCGAACATTTAGATCGCTTGCTGGCTTTAGCGCGTTGTTACACCAATACTCAATGTAACGAAAGTACATCTCCGGCACTGCTTACAACCATTTCAGCGGGAATGAAACACTTTGCAGAAGCTCAATATACTCATACAGGCTGGTGGTTCAATTACATTGGTATTCCCCACAAGGTAGGTGAATTGGTGGTGTATGTCAGAGCGAATCAAATCCCGGTCAATGCGGTAGATTACCAAGCGTTAGTTGACGCGAAATACCTGAATGCCCGAAGTCACTGGAGCTATGGTCGAGGGGCGAATGCGATTGATATTGCCATAGCGAACATGTATAGCGGCGTGGTAAGAGACAACTCAGAAAGGTTGAGCTATTACAGTAATGAAGCACTGAATGAAGTTGGTCGTAATGATATTGGGATCAATGCAGATAAGAGTTTCTTTGCTCATGGTCCGATGCTTAATACTAACTCTTATGGTTGGGTTTTGGTCATGCGGACACTTCAGGTTGAAGCGTTTACGCGCGGTTATTACTCGATGAGCACCAATAGCCAAAACTCGTTAGAAGGTTTTATGGATCAAGGCATGTATCCCACATTCCGCGGTCGCTATCATGATTATCTAACGGGTGGACGAGGTGGTGTTTCAAGAGAAAACAACCTTGGTCGCGGGTTCTCTACGGATGCATTACAACGACTCAATCCTGATAGAGCTGAACACTTTGAACTGGTTAATAAAGTGACCAGTGGACAAGTATCTGCAGATCAAATGCCGTACCGGGGCGTGAAAGGGTATTGGAATGGCGATTATTTGCTTAAAAATGAACAGGCTTATCAATATTCTGCACTCACTCATTCTAATCGAACCATGGCGATTGAACAGGGCAATGGTGAAAACTTACTAGGCGCTTTGATGTCTATGGGATCGCATTCCATCCGTTTGTCAGGAGATGAGTACTACAACATCTTTCCTTTGTGGGACTGGTTGAAAATTCCTGGTGTGACTGGAAGAGAAGGCCAGTCGATGAACGTAGGCTGGAATAGCAAAGGTATTGCATTTTCTGGTGTTATGTCGGCTGCAAACAACGCCATCATGGTACATAGCCAAAATAAATTTGGGGTCACAGTTCAGAAGGCGAACTTCGTTTTCTCCGACGCTATTGTTGCGATGGCCTCAGAGGTCACTTCCAGTAAAGCAGGTCTGGTTACCACATCCCTTGAGCAAAATTGGTTTCGCGATAATGTGACCGTTGGGCTTAGTAATGGGAGTACAGACTCTTTAACTTTGGGTGAAAATAGCTATAGCGGCGAAGAGCTGGCCTACCTGCTGCATAATGGCACGGCTTATATGCCATTGGACAACAATACCTATAAGGTCAGTGTTGAAGAGCGTACTGGCAAGTGGACGCGAGTAAATAGCTCAGAAAGTGACCGTGACATTACGGGCACGGTGTTTACTAGCTGGATTGATCATGGTGCTTATCCTGCAAACGCAACCTTCAGTTACGCTATCTATCCGGGAGTCACTGCTAATTCAGTATCAAACTTAAACCCTCGTGACCGGTTTGTGACCTATCAAGAAGGGAGCACATTGGCGGTATATGATAAGCGTGATGACGTTTTGCAACTTGTACTGCGAGAAGCGGGTCAATGGAGTAATACGGAGCTGACGCTGGTGTCTGATCAAGCTGGCATGTTTGTGGTCACGGGTGTCAGTTCGCAGCAACCAACACTGTATTTTGCTGATCCGGATCAGGCGTATACCGCTGCAACGGTGAGCTTATACAATTCGCACGGTGGGGCATCATCCCAATTGAGTGCGCCGAATTACCAGCAAACCAATGTTTCATCGGACTCCTTGGCTATGGGGGACATTCAACTCACTCCTGATCTCGTGTTGCAAGTCGCATCAGATGCCTTTGTCCGTTACGGAGGCTACTCTGATGACAACTACGGTACCTCTGAAAAAATCGCGGTTAAAGCAGATTCTAATTCCGCATATCGACGTCATGCTTACCTTCAATTTCCAATCGATCAGGTAAATGCCTCTGCATTAAATACCGCTAAGCTTGAGTTATCTGTTTTCAATGTCGGCGCAGCTCAGCCCGTTGTTGCTTATTTGGTGAATGATAACTCGTGGGATGAGTCTGCAATAACTGCGAATACTGCACCTGCAACCGGCGTGCAAGTGGCAACGGCAACGAACAACAATGGTGTATTCCAATGGGATATCACGGATGCTGTACGTACAGCTGCCCAACAAGGCTTAAACGCGATTAGCCTGAAACTTGAAGTTGCCAATAATGGTTCAAATAACTGGGTGACGTTTAACAGTAAAGAAAGTGCAGCTGAGGGCCCTGTGATTAACATCGATTATAATCCGATAGAAGAGCAGGCTAATGTTGTTGAAGATGCATTTGTTCAAGGTGGCACTTCTGCTGATGGGAATTTTGGTCAGGATTCACGCTTGATCGTAAAACTGGATCCAAACTCGCCAAGCTATACACGTGAAAGTGTGCTTAAGTTCCCTATTGGGCATTTAAGAGCTGATGCGTTGAGTCGTGCTGAAGTCGTACTTGAGGTGAAATCAATTGGCCAAGCCATGACGTTCAATATTGCAGAAATTGACTCTAATTGGAGTGAAAGTAATGTGACCTTTAATTCACTATCGAGAGGAAATAGCACGCCGATTACGGTTGCAGTCAATACTACGGATCAGACGGTAGCGATTGACGTGACTGGATTAGTGAAATCTGCATTAGAGCAGGGTAAACAACAGATCTCATTGCGATTGTACAGTGGTGATTCTGGAGGGCAAAAATACGCCACTTTTTATAGTAAAGACAGTGACTTTACGGCGCCTTCGTTAAGCACCTCAAGTTATTAATACACTTAATCTGCCACTTTTACTCTTTCGTAGTAAAAAGTGTCATCTGCTAATAAAGTCTCTACTTAGGTAGAGACTTTTTACCCCCTCTTTTTATAGCACACCAATATAAAAGTAGCTTAACGTGATTAATCGCGGCTTTATTTATTATTTCCTATTCATCTTTATGCACTGAACGTGATTATTGTCATGTTATTACATTAATTATATTAAAAATGTATTATTGCTACCATTGTAATGTATGGTGTTCCTAATGTTTGTTTTTTAATTTAATAATTTCAATGTTAATAATTAAATATTATCTCTATATAAATAATACTTATTACTTTAGTCATAATTCTGTTAATTATTAACTTGTTACATTTAATTTTAAGATAGTTTCTGTTTATGTGAATAAGGAGTTTATGATGAGGTTTTAATAAATATATCTTTAACTAAGTCTGTTCAGTTTCTTAGTTAATAATACATGTAGTCAAATCTAATTTGTTTGGTCTTGTTGGTAGGGGAAAGGCCTGTTTTCGATAGATAATAAAAAGGTAAGGTTATGAAGAAATACACCTTTATCAAAAGTACAATATTAGCAGCAATGGTCTCTATGAGTTTCACATCTTATGCTAGTGAACAAATAGAGTTATTAAAAAGCCGTATAGTCCCCGATTTAGCACAGCAAGAAGCCGATAGATTTCCACAGTCAGGCACTAGCTTTCAAGATACCGTGTCTCAACTTATTTCAAGCATGAATCCAGACGGTACTTGGAGTGACATCGATTATGAGTATCAAACAAATGCGGATGAGTTGATGAAACACGGTGAGCGAATGTTAACGCTTGCGGCCGGCGCACATTATGACGTACACCCTGAAGCTCAGAATGCCCTTTTGATCAGCTTGCAATTTTGGGCACATGAGAACCGCGAAAATAGCAGTTGGTGGTGGAATGATATTGGGATTCCACGACTATTAGGGCCAATTTTGCTCATTTTGGGTGATAAGGTCCCAGAACAAGTTAAGAGTAATATTGTTCGTTATATGCCTGATTTTCCGAGTAAAACGGGTGCGAACAAATCTGATATTTCAACCAGTGTGATTTACAAAGGTTTGCTAAATGACAACGAACAATTAGTTGACCGAGGCATCAATGGATTGCTCGATGTTATTGAGATCACAAACGGTGAAGGTATCCAAAAAGATTATTCTTTTCATCAACATGGCAAGCAGCTATATAGCGGTGGATATGGCGAAACATTTATTAAATCCCTAACGTTTTGGGCTTATCACGTTCGAGATTTGCAATGGGCTTTCCCGGCCGAGAAACGAGAGATTGTGGTCAATTACTTCCTTGATGGCGTGCGTTGGTTAAATTGGAATGGTGTCTTAGATTATAACGTCGAAGGTCGAGGAATTAGCCGAAAAGTCCCGCTAGATAACCCGATACTAAGAGCGCAAACGCAGTATGTACAAGGGTTGACGGAGCAAAGAAAAGCAGAGGCAGAAGCGTTTCAACATCATGTCAATGGCGGTGTATCCGGACTGAATGGTTTTAAATCATTTTGGCGCTCAGATTATGTCACCAAACTCGCGGACCATCATTTTATTGGCATTAAAATGAATTCAAACCGAACAGAACCGAATGAATATGGAAACGGTGAAAACAAGTTAGGTTTTTGGCTCGGTTTTGGCAGCATGTTTTTGATGCAAGATGGCGATGAATATCATGAAATCTTTCCAGTTTGGGATTGGAAATTTGTTCCCGGCGTAACTGCTCCGGTGTTGGTTAAACGTCCGGCACTTTGGGGCAAGGTGGTTCAAAGTACCACGTTCACTGGCGGGGTGACGGATGGCAACGTTGGTGTTGGCGTTTTTGATATGAACTACTACAGCACGCAAGCCAAAAAAGCGTGGTTTAGCTTTAATGATGAGGTAGTGGCGTTAGGGGCTGGAATTACTTCTCAACGTGGTGAGCACATTAACACAACGGTAAACCAAACCTCATTGGATGGGCTGGTTACGGTAGATGGCCGTGTTTATCAAAATGGTGCGCGCCAGCTAGTGAATGCCAAGTGGGTACATCACGATAATGTCGGATACGTTTTTCCAGAGAACTGGTATGGTCAAATGAGCAACAATACCCATTCTGGCAACTGGAACCGCATCAACAGCAAGTATTCAAATGAACTTGTGCAAAAAGAGGTATTTACTTTGCGAATCGGGCACGGGATTAAACCTACCGATGGACAATATCAATACATCATACTGCCGAATTCAGATGTCGATCGAACTGCGCAATATGCACAAAATTCACCAGTACAGGTGGTTTCAAATACGTCAGAGCTTCAGTCAGTTACGCATTCAGGTCTTGGTGTCACTGGCGCAGTCTTCTATCAGCCTGGTTTAGTTCAGTTGGCTGATGGTACAAGTCTGTCTGTCGATCATCAGAGTGTGGTTATGTTTGATGAAACCAATGGAACGTTGTCGGTTTCTACCCCTGGAGTGGCGGGTGCTGAAGTGAATATTTCGTTGTCTTCTCCTAAGTTGGGTCATCGTAATATCGCTGTTATTACCCCGAGTTTGGTGGAAGATTTAGGCAAGAGTGTTGTTGTGAGTCTCAATGTAGCGGAAGTCTACGCGCAAGAAGATGCATTTGTTCGTGGTGGAAGATACGCCAATACGAACTACAGCGATATGAATTACCTTGTGGTCAAAAATGACAATGATAGCTATGACAGAAAAGCGGTGCTTAAGTTTGACCTAAGCGATGTGGATACAACGGATTTATCATCCTCTATTCTGAAAATGAAAGTCCGGGCATCGAATACAGACTCGAGTCGTCAAATTACCGTATCTCGATTAAGTCATAATGATTGGACGCAAGAGTCTATTACATGGAACTCATTGCCGACTCCAGAGCTCGTCGGCCCAACAGTGAATGTGTCATCAGCGCACGTTGGAGAGTGGGTCGAATTTGATGTTTCTTCTCTGTTAACCGACACCAATCATGGGGTTGTGAGCTTACTGCTTGAAAACCGAGGAGAGCAATCGGGTCGATCGGACGTGAGTTTCTTTAGTACCGAATCTGACACCAAACCAACATTAATTTTAAATCACTAAATTTGATCGAATGGAAACCTGCTATCTGATGATAGCAGGTTTTAAATGCGCGTTATTCTCGTAATGTATTTAATAAGGATTAGCTAATGTTTTCTATGCCGTATGAAAAGGATTGTGCATTATTATTTGATATGAATGGGTTAATATTTGAAACCGAGTTAGCCTATCAGCGGAGTTGGTATTATGCTGCATTTGAGCAGGGTATTTTTATCAACGAATATCAATATACTGAACTTATCGGCATTAGTGAGGAAGAAAGCTACAAAATTATAGAGAAATTATATAGAAGTAAAATAGACATGGTCCGATTTAAAGCGGTTCGTGAAGCGTATTATTTAAACCTAACTAGCACAGTTCCTGTTTTTAAACGAGGATTTAGAGATTTATTTGATCAGGCTATTGAAAATGGTATTCCATGTGTTCTTGTGACGTCTTCACCTTATCAATGTATAGAATTTAACTTCTCAAAAACGGATTTATTGGAGAAGTTTGAATTGATTATTAGCGGAGAGGATTTAAGGTTTCAGAAAGTCACTTCTGAGACGTATCACTTTATTAGTACCAAACTGAAGCTCCCGACAAGAAAGTGCATTGTTTTTGAGCGAAGCAATTATCGGATCAAAGCAAGCAGAATGGCTGGGTGTACAACGATAATGGTTCCAGATCTCGAAGCCCCTTGTCACTACTCGAAAAAATATGCACATCGTATTTTTCTCTCGCTGGCAGAGGTTAACCTGCAAGGTTTGCGTGATAGTTTGAAAATGAGTTCTTACGCTATGTCTTTCCAATAATAATATTGTTAACTTATTGTTTTATAATTAATTATTTAGAATAAGGCTCTCTCGCTTTGGGATAAAGTTTGGTTGTTAAATCGTTTAAAAATAAACTGAAAATAGGAAGGCTGAGCTTTGATATGAAAGTGGGATAACTCACTTGATATCGCTTCGTCCTCTTCATCGTGGCAGTCAATGCAACCTTCTTTGGGGGCATAGGCTTCATGTGGAACGTGGCAGTCCACACAGACCATCTGTTCGTCATCTTGGTGTTTTATGTTGTGTGCTTTACCGTCAAGATTCACCATCAAATCATGGCATTCAATACAGCTTTGATACTCAAATTCCAAATCATCAGAGACTTCCTCCCCTTCATGGCACTGCCCAGCACAAGTCTCATCTTGCAAATGCCGGTTGGCAAGGTTGTCTTGCTCTGGATTTGGTAATTCGTCAGCCGCTGAATAAACAGCGCTGGTAAGCAGGAACACTATTAATATCAACGTTTTCTTCATGATCTTATTCCTCGCTTTTCAATTGTTTGTAATGCTTTATCTGTTTCATGCTTTCATGACAGGTCACACATAACCCAATTCTAAAACGGGGCTGTATGCCAATAATCGGGTCTTGGGAGCGATGAAGTTGATGACAATTAGAACAGGTTAACTTGGCGGCATGTACATCATGGGTCCAGTCTGAGTGTCGTAACAGAATAGGGGAGTGACATGAAACACAACGCTGGTTTTGCTCCCAAGCACTAAAGAGTAAGCTATCTCGTTGGGGAATGATGGTGTGATCATCTTTTGGGTGTTTTTCTTTATCGCCGTGGCAGGCCGTACAGTTGTTCTCGTACTCACTACTTGCGTGTTTCCCTACGGAATGAATTGCACTAATTTGTTTCAATAAACGTTCTTTCTGGTGGCATCGAATACAGCGTTTGTTCTCTTTTTGAATGTGTTCAAGAGTGTTGCTGGGGGACAATTGAGCGCTAAATGTCTCTTCGGCATGAGCATAGAACATGCAGCCACTGAAAGTTGTAAATAGGACAATACAAACGGCACGAACAGACCATGTGTGCATATCGCCTCCCAAACGTTCGAAGAGGTAGGCCAACATTGGCCCACCTCAGCCCGAGCATCATTTGAACTGAAGGTTAATCACACCAAGGTGATAGATGTGATTTATCTGGGTATTGTCAAACACAGCCACGCCAAATGGATATGGCTTGGTGAGGTCATTAAACTGGACATCTTGTGTTTCTGCGTTTTCACCCGTGGTCACCAGTTTTCGTCTCATTTCTAGTGTCCACATTCCATCGTTCCACTGTGCATAAACATCAATGTCACCACGTGAACCCGTAAATGGTGCGCCTGTTAATCCCGGAATGCGATTGGATTGGTTGTACTCTTGAGTGAAAGGTTTTTTCTCAGATTCAAGGATCAGTAGGGTGGTGTCAGTTAGGTTGTCTGCTACAAAAGCAGGTTGACCATCTTTGATGTTAGTGACATAGCCGCCACCAGTTTTACTGTCGCCTTTTCGACCCCAGCCTTTGTTTTGCTTAGGATCGGTATTGCTATCGACATATTGATCATCAAGTTGATTGTGAGGGGCAGTTCGCACGCCTTTCCAATGCCACATATCGATATATTGACCGTCTACCTTGGTAAATTTTCGCGCTGGGTTTTTATCTTTACGGCCTTCGATCATGCCGTCTTTGGCTCGGTGGCAAGCTGCGTTACAGCCTTTTTGGTCAAAACCGTCGGCATTGATGTTCCAATACAGGGCAAATTTGTCTTCGTAGTAGGTATTTTCGTGGCCTGTGCTGTCTTTATTGATCAATTGTTTCCAACTGCCATCGGCTTGTTTCATCCAAGGAAAACGTTCAATACTAAGGGTTGGGTCTGCGTACTCAACCAGAAAGTAGATATACGCATCATCATAAAATGAACGCATTACAACATTGGTTCTCTTGATCCCTTCATAACCATTGTTGGGTTTGTAAGGGAGTTTGTTTACTTTGACTTTCAGGGATTTAGCCTTATTCCATACCTCATCAACTTGTCCATCTAAATTAAGATTGGTGTTAAGTTTGGTTGTTTCTAAGGTCATGGTTTTTGCAGCAAGAGCGGTTGTGCAGACGAAAATAGCTGCAATCCCTAATGCTATGGTTGTGGTTTTCATGGGGTGCCTCCAGCTTTCGTTTAGTCCTTATTATCAGTAAGCGTAGGAAGCAGAGTGGTGTTGTTCAATTGATCAAAATCAAGTTTAATCGCATTGTGTTCGAAATCTCTGAGCTAAGCCAAACTTAGCTCAGAGAAGCGTAATTATAGGCGAATAGACTTCACCATGCCGGCCTCAGTGTGGCCTGGAATATTGCACGCAAACTCAACGTTATTGTCGCCGTGGAAATGCCAAAGTAGTTGCTTAGCTTTACCCGGTTTTACCGTAACCGTGCTGCCACTATCGTGTGCATGTGCACTCATGGTTTTCATCATCTCGCGATGTTTTAATTGTTCAGCTGCAGAACCGATGGAAAATTCATGGTCAATTTTACCAGTGTTCATCACCACAAATTGAACGACGTCATTTGGCTCGATCTTTACTTCTTTTTTGAAAGTGATTTTCATGTCATCGCTAAGAAGAACATGCACAACTTTATCTGGTTTAGCTCCTTTTGCTGGCATACCGACATCAGACATGCCTTCCATATTCATCATGCCTGAGTGATCCATCTTGCTGTGGTCCATTTTCATTGAACCGTGGTCCATATTGCCATGATCCATATTTGAATGGTCCATTTTGTCAGCAAATGCAGTGGTTGTAGTAAGCGCTAGTGCCAGAGTAATCAGTGTTTTTTTCATGGTTTGTTCCTTTTTAATAAGGTTCCCTAGGGCAACAAAGTGTTTCTTTTGTTGGGACAGCCCTAGGGAGAGTTGAATTAGTGTTTGTTTAAGCTTTTTTTCACTTCTCTGGATTTCCATAATTTGAAAATGGCAGGAAGTACTAACAAAGTAAGAAGTAGGGCAGAAGCCATACCGCCGATCATGGGGGCTGCGATACGTTGCATCACTTCAGAACCCGTTCCTTCACCGTACATAATTGGGATCAAGCCGATAATGACGGTCAGTACGGTCATCATTACGGGACGGACACGTAAGCCGGCACCTTCACGAATCGCATCTGTGAGATCCTCATGATTGAGTGATTGCTGGTTTTCGCTCGCATGCAGTTTTCGGTAATGCCAAGCTTGGTTTAGGTACACCAGCATGATCACGCCGATTTCTACGGCAACCCCCGCAAGGGCGATGAAGCCCACGCCAACGGCAATGGAGAAGTTGTAACCGAGGTAATGCATTAGCCACAGGCCGCCAACCATTGCCAGCGGTAACGTCGCCATGATGATCAGCACTTCACCAATGCGGCGGAAGCTGAAGTAGAGCAGCAACATGATGATGGCCAGCGTGATAGGGACCACAACACTTAAGCGCTCTTTCGCACGTTCCATGTATTCATATTGCCCAGACCAAGCAAGTGAGTATCCCGCGGGCAACACAAGTTGGTCAGCAACGATCTGCTGCGCTTCAACGACGTAGGAGCCAAGGTCTCTGCCTTCGATGTCGACAAACACCCAGCCGTTAGGACGTGCGTTTTCGGTCTTGATCATTGGTGGGCCATCTTCATAACGGATGTCGGCAACGTCAGCGAGTGCAATGCGAGCCCCATTTGGTGTTACAAGTGGCAAGTTCTGCAACTTCACAACCGAATCACGATAGTCTTGTGGGTAACGAACGTTAATTGGGTAACGCTCAAGCCCTTCAATGGTTTCTCCGACGTTCATACCGCCAACGGCCGTTGAAATCACTTGCTGAACATCTTTGATGCTCAACCCATAACGAGCAGCCGCGCGACGCTTGATGTCTATTGTCACATAGCGACCACCTGCGACACGTTCTGCATAAACAGACGCTGTGCCGTTGATGCCATTTAGAATCGGCTCTAAATCTGCCCCGATTTTCTCAATGACTTTTAAGTCTGGGCCTGCGATCTTGATACCAATCGGTGTCTTGATCCCGGTCGCTAGCATGTCGATACGCGTTTTAATTGGCATCACCCAAGCATTGGTTAATCCGGGGAACTGTACTAAGTCGTCGAACTCCTTACGTAATGATTCGGTGGTGACGCCGTCACGCCATTGGTCGCGCGGTTTAAGTTGGATGACAGTTTCAATCATAGTCAGTGGCGCTGGATCGGTTGCGGTTTCAGCACGGCCAATTTTGCCCCATACCGTTTGTACTTCCGGTACGGTTTTGATCAGCTTGTTGGTTTGTTGCAGCAACTCGCGTGCTTTACCAATTGAGATCCCCGGATAGGTCGTTGGCATGTACATTAAATCGCCTTCATCCAATGGTGGGATGAACTCACTGCCCAGTTTTGTTGTCGGGTAGTAAGCTGATGCCATTAAACCTAGAGCGAGTACGATCATCGTTTTTGGATAGCTAAGGCTAAGGTTGAGCAGCGGACGATAAAGTGCAACCAAACCTTTATTCACTGGGTTTTTATGCTCAGGTAGCACGTTACCGCGAATAAAGTAGCCCATCAGCACAGGGACTAAGGTGATGGCTAAACCAGCCGCGGCCGCCATCGCATAGGTTTTTGTGAAGGCAAGAGGAGAGAACATTTTGCCTTCTTGTCCTTCCAATGCGAATACAGGAACAAAGCTTAACGTAATGATAAGGAGTGAGAAGAACAGTGGCGCGCCCACTTCTTCCGCTGCTTTACCTATTACTTGCCAGCGATTTTTATCGGTCAGTGGTGTTCGTTCAATATGCTTGTGAACGTTTTCAATCATCACGATTGCGCCGTCCACCATAGCGCCAATGGCTATCGCAATACCGCCAAGAGACATGATGTTGGCGTTGATCCCTTGCCAGTGCATGACGATAAAGGCAGATAAGATCCCAACAGGCAAGCTCAAGGCGATAACAAGCGAAGAACGAATATGGAACAAGAACAGCGCACACACTATCGCGACCACGATGAATTCTTCAGCGAGCTTTTTCCATAAGTTTTCGACGGCAGCATTGATCAACGTTGAGCGATCGTAGGTCGCAACAATCTCAACGCCTTCCGGTAGGCCGCGTTGAAGTTCGCTGAGCTTTGCTTTCACGTTATCAATGACTTCACTGGCGTTTTCACCAAAGCGCATCACAATGACCCCACCGACGGCTTCACCTTCACCGTTAAATTCAGAAATACCACGGCGCATTTGTGGGCCGATGTTGATGTCAGCAATGTCGCCGAGTAACAACGGCGTTCCTTTCTTCGTGACTTTTAACGGCAGGGACTTGATGTCTTCAATATCGGTTAAGTAACCTGTTGTACGGACCATGTGTTCCGCTTCGGCCACTTCGATAACTGAGGCTCCCGTTTCTTGGTTGCCGTTTTGAATCGCCATATTGACTTGTTGCAGTGTCAAATCGTAAGCACGTAGCTTCGCTGGATCGATTTGGACTTGATACTGTTTCACCATTCCGCCAACAGTAGCGACTTCAGAAACCCCTTCAACGGTTTGCAACTCGTATTTTAAGAACCAATCTTGCAGCGTGCGCAGCTGCGCTAAGTCATGTTTGCCCGTTTTATCCTGCAATACATAACTGTAAATCCAGCCCACACCGGTTGCATCCGGTCCCAATGTTGGTTTTGCACTTGGTGGCAGCTTAGGGGCAACTTGGCTTAAGTATTCAAGCACACGAGAACGTGCCCAATACATGTCGGTATCATCGTTAAAGATGATGTAAACGTAAGAGTCACCAAAGAAGGAATAACCTCGAACTGTTTCCGCACCCGGTACCGCCAACATGGCGGTTGTGAGCGGATAAGTCACTTGGTCTTCAACCACTTGAGGAGCTTGACCCGGGTAGCTTGTCTTGATGATCACCTGAACATCTGACAAGTCGGGAAGGGCATCAACTGGCGTGTTTTTTACGCTGTACAACCCCGCTAACGTGAGAAATAACGTGGCAATCAATACCATGAATCGGTTGTTGATTGACCAACGGATAATTGCGCCAATCATTGTTCACCCTCCAATGCTTTCAAAGCTTTTAGGGCGTATTCGGAACCATTCTTGCTGATCAGAAACCGAACCTTCTGGCCTTCTTGAAAGCCGCTTAGGTCGACCTCCTCACCAACAGAGAAGTTCATTTCACCAGCGTCCCAGTTCCACTCGGCAACAGGCAAGTGTGAAAGGGTGATCATGCCAAAATCAGCCATTAGCATGGAGATGTCTCCAGTCACCCAAATCTCTGGTGTGATGATGCTGTCATCGGCTTTGAAGTCGACAACCTCATATTGACCATCTGGTGTTTTTTGCATCTCAAATTCAATCGCTTGGCCTTTTGTCAGCGATGAAATATCCAGTGTTTTTGAAGCATTGAAGTTCATCGTCATACCTGGCCAATCCCATTTTGGTACGGGTTGGTGATTGATGGTCAGCATGCCGTGGTCGGCCATGATGTCGGTGATTTCGCCTTTTGCCCAAACGGTTTCTGCTGGTGGCTCAATGCCGTTGATTCTTGATAAATCTGCGGACTGGCTAGATTCAGAATCCAGCATGAAATGAGCAGAAGTCACAACGCGGTCTTGCTCTGTTAGGCCTTGCAGCACTTCGATTTTGTCACCCGCTTCACGTCCAACTTCAATGCGGGCTGAGCGATACTTACCGTTACCTTGGGCTAAAACAACACGTGTCATACCACCGGATCGAATGACCGACGCTTTTGGAATGGTCAAAACGGATTGCTTACTGACAGGCTGCAGCGCAATGTTGGCAAACATGTTTGGCTTCAAGGCTCCATCTGGATTGGTAAATTTAAGCCTTACACGCAGGGTTCGAGTACTCGGGTCGAGAATGGGGTAAACATAATCGACCGCGCCAACCCATTGTTTACCGGGTAGGGCGTCTAATGTCATAGTGGCTTTGCTACCGGCGTTAATCCAATGCGCTTGGCGTTCAAATACTTCCGCATCGACCCAAACTTCTTCCAGTGGCCCGGCACTGATCACCGCTTGCGCAGGTGACAAGTAACCCCCTTCGCGAATGTTAAGGCTGGCAATAACACCATCGGCCAACGCTTTTACTTCAATGGTTTGTGAAGCCTTTCCACGCTTAACAATTTGTTTTATCTGGGCGCGGTCTACACCGAGAGAAACTAAGCGCTCTGTTGCGCCTTTCACTAAGCCACTGCGACCCGTTCGGTAAGCATTGAGTAACTCTTCTTGTGCTTTCACAAGCTCAGGTGAGTAGAGTGTGAAAAGCACATCACCACGTCGCACCTGTTCCCCAACTGCATTGATGTAGAGTTTTTCTACCCAACCCGCAACACGGACGTTAGTTTGCCAAAGTAGACTTTCATCAAAGGCAATATAGCCCACGGTTTCAATGCGTGGAGAAAGCTGTGCTGACGTCACTGACGCGGTTTTTACACCGAGATTGTTTTCCACCGCTGGGTCAATTTTAACCGTGCCCGGCTTATCATTTTCGCCAGCCAAATCTTCTGCATAAACAGGGATAAGATCCATGCCCATTGGTGATTTGCCGGGCTTGTCACGTTTGTAGTTTGGGTCCATTGGGGCAACCCAATAAAGTGGCTCGTTCGATGCGCTGCTGCTATCCGCATTGGCCATTGTGGTCATGTTGTGGCCGTTGATAAATGTGTTTGCACCGAAGCCAATGGCTCCACCAATCAGCAAAGCGATGGTGGCGACTTGCATTGTTTTCATAATTTTTCCTCGCAGAGATTAGTCGTTTGCTGATGATGTTTGCGTGATAACCGGTGTCTGAGTCGAAAACTCAAAACCGTTCAGTAGTGACGCTAAATTACTCTGAACAATATTGAGATCCGTCACGAGACGCAGCTCTTCAAGTTGGAGGCTGAGCTCATCACGTGCTGCCAGAATCACATCGTTAAATTGAGAGGTATTGTTTTGATACCCTCGTTCAACAGCCTTGGTTCGTGCTTTTGCTTGTGTGAGCAAGGTTCCTTGATAACGAGCTAATCGCTGTTCAAGGTTGTGTTTGTCAACGAGTAAAGCGTTCATCTGAGCATTCATCTGCGCTAGTAGCTGATCTTTTTGAGACTTTGCGGCTCCGACTTGATATTGCGCAGCCGCATGATTTTTATCCTGACGATTCCCGGTGAAAAGGGGAATGTCCATGGTGAGGTAGGCACTGACCAAGTCAGATGCGGGTTCTCCACGCATGTTATTGGCTTGGCGATAGGCGTACATGACTTCAACACCGAATTGCGGGTTGTAAGCCTGTTCGGCGATTTCAACCTGAGTTTGATTGGTTTTTATTGTCACATCGGCCATTTTGATCAGCGGATGTTGGCTAAGCTGTGCGTAATGCTTGGTTTGATTGCCTTCACTTAATCGTTGATTAAGCAACGCCCAGTTGAGTTGGTTAGAAGCTTGAATGTGTTGATTGGTTGCAAGCCAGTCAGAGCCAAGCCATTCAGAGAGCTGAGAGATGATGCGGTTTTGTACTTGTAAGTTGGCTTGTAACTTCTCATCAAGCTTGCTGACTTGAAGTTGAGCGTTAAGCAGATCTTGAGCTTCACTTTTACCAATTGAATAGTTAGTTTGAATGTAGCGTGCAAGTTCCGACATCAGCTGTTTATTCTGAGTCAGGATTTTTCTTGCTTGTTGTTGATAGCCAAGTTCAAGCCATAGCTTGGTCATGTTATTAGCTACATCAAGCTCTCTTGCAGAGACCTTCAGCGCAATACCATCAGCTTGTTGATTGGTTTTTTTCGCTTGTAAATCGAGAGTGTCGCCTCTTTCAAATTGCTGCATCAATCCAACTGAAATATTGGTCATCGGATCGTCATCAAATTTGAAACTATCAACGGGTAAGCCACCAAAACCGACTTTTAGTTTTGGATCCATGAGTGTTGAACTCGCAACACCCGTTTCCCTCATCGCCTGAGATTGTGCGTAAAACTGTTTTCTACTTGCATCGTGAGCCAGTGCTTGCTCGATGAGAAGCGTTAAAGAATCGACATTGGTTGCTGACTGCGTAGTCTGGGCCGCTTGTACGGCAGAAAATACGGGTGAGCTGACCAATGCCATAGCACTTATAGAAAGTGCCAGTAAGCTTGGGGTCATTTTCACAAATAAATCCACTTTATATGCGCCTAAAAAGGCGTGCTAAAACTCGCCGTTGCAATAGCAAACGGCATCAAGAGTGAAAGAGGATTTATGCTATAGGAGGGCGGTAAAGGGATCGGCCGCGACTCACTGCAACCAGCAAAGGCTCATGGGGGATGAGTGCCAATTGGGCAGGGAGTAAGGCGGAATTTGTAGTAACAGGAACAAAACCGAGAACGCTGACACAGGTTGCACCGCAGCAATTGTGTTGCATGTCTACATCACCAGCACACGCCATAAAACTGCTTTGGTGTTTCATCGTGTGGCTTGTGTCGTGATGTTGCATTGTGTCTGAGCTTGGCTCGCCGCAATGACTAGACATCATTTGAGTCTGGTTATTGCTGAGCATATGAAAGGTCATTAGTGGGGCGCTGGATACAACAGACGACACCAGCATTGTCATAATGCTGAGTGCTGTAATCCAAAAAATGCGAAGTCGTGAGTAACGCATTGCAAGCCCTAACTAAATGAAGTTTCGACATAATAAAGTTTGCCCTAGGGGTAAGGTCAAGGGGACAAATCGTATTGTAAGCGGCAAATTTAGCAGCTCAACATCAACAGTACACATAAATTTAACAGGGAAATATCAGCTTGATTGTGATGAGGTTGAAGCAGAACTAAGGGAATTAATGTTGGAGTAGGAGAAGTAGAAAGAAAAAATCATTAAAGATACGTCGGAAGTGAAAATAACACCACAGAAGCGATATAAAAATGGTTATCCGGCATATACGTAGAGAAGGGACGTATAACGTATCTTTAATGATAAACGTTAAATACTATAAAGGGATCCCCTAGGGGAAGGTCAATAGCGTAAATGTATGAAAATAAATAAATTACCCATAAAAAGGCCGCTCCTGAGAGCAGCCTCACGCAATCAACAGATTTAACCAAAACTAATTAGTTAGTTAAGTAATGCTTAACAAATTCAGTGATTTTTACCATATCTGAGACAGCAATATGCTCTTCCGTAGTATGAACTTTTGCCATTCCCGTAGAAAGGTTTACTGTGGTTAACCCTTTTTCGTTGAAGTTATTCGCGTCACTACCACCACCCGTACGTTTAGTGAATGGTTCTAGGCCAACCGCTTCAAAAGACGATTTGATGGCTAGAATGTGAGGGTGATCATCTGCGATAACGAACGCATTGTATGCTCTGCTCGATTCAATCTCGACTTCTGCACCGTGTTTTTCTGCAGTTGCTTGGAAAGTTTCAATCATATGAGCGACTTGTTGATCAAGTTTATCAGCATTCAGTGAGCGTGCTTCAGCCACAATTTCAAGTGCTGGCATGACAATATTCGTTGCCTGACCACCGCGTACAACACCAATGTTTGCTGTCGTTTCTTCATCAATGCGAAGCAGCTTCATTTGCGTGATGGCATCAGCAGCCACTTGGATTGCGCTGATCCCTTCTTCTGGTGCTAGACCAGCGTGAGCAGGGCGGCCTTTAATGTGAGCAACAATTTTTTGTTGGCCTGGTGCTGAGTTCACGATGGTACCGATTGGACCGCCTGTATCAAGAACGATCGCTTTATCTGACTGAATGTAATCCATATCGAAGTGAAGCGAGCCAAATAAACCGCCTTCTTCGTGAACCGTAAATGCGATCTCGATGGTTTTGTGTTCTTTGTTTTCCGCTTGGATACAACGAACAGCTTCCATCACAGCTGCAATACCTGATTTATCGTCACCACCTAAGATAGTGTCGCCTTTTGAGCGAATGATGCCATCTTCAATGATAGGTTCGATGCCGATTCCCGGAGTTACCGTATCCATATGGCAGCTAAATACGATGCTGTCATCAAGCTTACCTTCAAGGCGAGCATAGACGTTAAAGCCGTTAGAAACGTCTTCAGGTACTGGAAGTTTGTGTACAGTAAAGCCCATTTCACCTAGCTGTTCAGCCAGTGTCTCGGCGATTTGTTTTTCGTTGCGTGATTCGCTGTCGATTTTTACTAGCTGGATAAAGTGTTCAACTAAGCGTTCTTGATTCACTTGAGTCATGGTTATACCTCATGAGGGAACAGAGGCCGATACCATACCGCCGTTTGATGCGCTTTAACACTGAGTTAAATCAATAAATATGTCTCTATTTGTGTCTGATTGTTGGTGATAATTATTGAATTTGATGTTTTGTTTGGAATTAATCACTACTTCTGATGTGAGCTGTTCATTTGTTTATGAATTGGTTAGAAATGCATTGAATAGATGAGATGTTAATGAAATGTACATTGTAAGCATGAGAGTACTCTAAAATACACTTTTTTCTTATTGGTACTATTGATGTTATTGAATCTAATCTTTTGTATTTAAATGACTTATTTTGGATTTTGCTAAAGATGGGGATGTTAATGTAATGTAAATATTACACTTAATTCTGCTTTCTCTAGTTTAGCGAATTGAGGGCCGAAGGTTTCTTTTTTTCAGTGGGTAATTCAGTTTTAAAAGATGACTAAAAGCAAAGAAACGGAAGGAGTTGCCAATGTCTGAACTGTATAACCCCCTTGGTACCGACGGGTTTGAGTTTGTTGAATACACCGCGGCGGATACAAAAGGAATTGAGGCATTAAAAACGCTCTTTAATTCACTGGGGTTTGCTGAAGTGGCAAAGCATCGTTCAAAAGAAGCATGGCTCTATCGCCAAGGTGACATTAATTTCATCGTCAATGCACAACCCCATAGTCAGGCGGAAGAATTTGCGAAAGAACATGGTCCGTCGGTGTGCGGTATGGCTTTTCGGGTGCAAAATTCGACAACCGCGTTGGAGCAGGCACTGAACAACGGTGGCAAAGCGTATGTGACAGAAATTGGGCCAATGGAGCTCAGTATTCCGGCAATCTACGGCATTGGTGGCAGCTTACTGTATTTCGTCGATCGTTACGGAAAACAAAGCATTTACGATGTGGATTTCGTTTTTTACGGCGATGTGGATTCCCGCCTTAGCAAAATGGACGTCGGTTTGTATGAGATTGACCACCTAACGCACAACGTCAAGCAAGGCAACATGGAAGTATGGGCGAACTTCTATGAACGCATTGGTAGTTTCCGTGAGATCCGCTACTTCGATATCGAAGGTAAGTTGACAGGGCTGGTGAGTAAAGCGATGACCGCACCATGTGGAAAGATCCGGATCCCCATCAATGAGTCGTCAGATGACAAATCGCAAATTGAAGAGTTTATCCGAGAGTACAACGGCGAAGGCATCCAGCACATCGCACTAACCACCGATGACATCTATACCACAGTTCGCACCCTTCGTGACCGAGGAATGGACTTTATGCCAACGCCAGACACCTACTATGAAAAGGTTAATGAGCGTGTTGAAGGGCACAGTGAAGATATCGAAGCGCTGCGTGATTTGCGTATCTTAATCGATGGTGCACCTATGAAAGACGGCATTTTGCTGCAAATATTCACCCAGACCGTAATTGGTCCGGTGTTCTTTGAAATCATTCAGCGCAAGGGCAATGAAGGATTTGGTGAAGGTAACTTTAAAGCGCTGTTTGAATCGATAGAAGAAGATCAAATTCGCCGAGGAGTACTCAACGATGCATAAATGGATTTCTTTTCCACATCGGGAGGGGGTGTGCTCCAAACAAGCCCATGCCGATTTTCCTGATGAAGCAATTTATGAGCGAGAAGCGGGAAGAAGTGGTTTTTTCGGCCCGGCAGCGCACTTTCATCATCAACATGCCCCAACAGGTTGGAGTGAGTGGGAAGGCGAGCTTAGACCACGTGCATTCAACTTCAATTTGGTGGAAAGTGCAGCGAAATACTCTCCTTGGACCGTTCCGCATTTATTGCACAACAATGACTGTAAAATTCGCGTCTGGCGGTTAGATGAGAAGATGGAATTTTTAGTCCGCAATGCCGATGGTGATGATTTGCTATTCATTCATCAAGGGAGCGCCGACCTGTATTCTGACTATGGGCACCTTGAAGTGAGCGAAGGAGATTATGTGATGATCCCGCGTTCAACCAACTGGCGACTTGAGCCAAGCGCACCCATGTTTATCTTGATGATTGAAAATACCGACGCGGCGTATTCTTTGCCGGAAAAAGGTTTGGTGGGAAATCATGCGGTATTTGACCCAGCAGTGCTTGAAGTTCCTTCGATCAACGATTCATTTCGCGCTCAATATTCAGAGCAACAAACCCAAGTTCAGGTTAAGCGCCATGACCAAGTCAGCGTGATCACATACCCATTTAACCCGCTTGATGCCATCGGATGGCATGGCGATCTTTCCGTGGTCAAATTGAACTGGCGAGACATACGTCCGCTCATGTCTCATCGCTATCATTTACCCCCATCTGCGCACACTACCTTTGTCGGGAATGGGTTTGTAATTTGTACGTTTGTACCGCGCCCAATCGAGAGCGATTCCGGTGCGTTGAAAGTGCCGTTCTACCACAATAATGATGACTATGATGAAGTGCTGTTTTACCATGCGGGTGACTTTTTTAGCCGCGACAATATCGAAGCGGGTATGGTGACTTTTCATCCTGCCGGATTTGCCCATGGCCCGCATCCAAAGGCCTTCAAAGCGGGACAAGCGCATGAGAAAAAATTCACCGACGAAGTCGCTGTGATGATTGATACGCGTCATGCACTTAACTTTGGTGAAGAAGCACAAAAAGTGGAAAACAAAGCGTATGTCTACAGTTGGAAAGAGAGCGCTGCTAAATAGGGAAAGAATATGAAATTAGCGACCCTGAAGAATGAAAACCGTGATGGTTTGCTTGTTGTCGTCAACAAAGATTTAAGCAAGTGTGTTGCCGTACCGGAGATCGCCGAGACCATGCAGCAAGCTTTGGACAATTGGGAAAATGTTGCTCCTCAGCTCAATGAAGTCTCTACTGCGTTGAACAATGGCGAATTAGTAAATGAAATCACCTTTGATGAAACCTTATGTGAATCGCCTCTACCACGTGCCTTTCAGTGGGCAGATGGTTCTGCCTACGTGAACCATGTTGAGCTGGTACGCAAAGCAAGAAATGCCGAAATGCCCGCCAGCTTCTGGACCGATCCGCTGATGTACCAAGGCGGCTCTGATGCGTTTATCGGCCCGAGAGATGACATTCCACTTGGCAGCGAAGAATGGGGAATCGATTTCGAGGGAGAAGTGGCCGTGATCACTGACGATGTTCCCATGGGCGCATCGAATCAACAAGCGGCAGAATGCATTCGCCTGCTGATGCTGGTGAATGATGTGTCACTGCGTGGTTTGATCCCGGGAGAATTATCCAAAGGATTTGGCTTCTTCCAATCAAAGCCATCATCGGTTTTTTCTCCGGTGGCTGTTACGCCGGATGAATTGGGACAGGCATGGGATGGTGGCAAAGTGAATCTACCTTTGCTGTCTTACTACAATGACGAACCGTTTGGCTGCCCAAATGCGGGGGTAGACATGACGTTTGAATTCCCTCAACTGGTCTCCCATGCTGCGAAAACGCGTCCATTGTCGGCAGGGGCGATTATTGGCTCTGGCACCGTATCCAACAAACAAGGCACAGAATATGGCACCGCGATTAAAGAAGGCGGTGTTGGGTATTCGTGCATTGCGGAAGTTCGGATGATCGAAACCATACGCGATGGTAAACCGTCGACGTCATTTATGAAATTTGGCGACCGCATCAGAATGGAAATGCGTGATGTAGATGGCAATAGCATCTTCGGTAGCATCGACCAACGCGTGGTGAAGTATTAATGGCGATTCAACTCTATGGTTACTGGCGTTCATCCGCAGCCTATCGGGTGCGGATTGCGCTAAACCTTAAGCAGCTCGACTATGAACATCATTCGGTTCACTTGATCAAAGAGGGAGGCGAGCAACACACTGCTCGCTACCAAGCGCTTAATCCAAGTGAACTGGTGCCTGTACTTGTGGATGGTGACGTGGTCTTAAATCAATCGCTTGCCATCATCGACTATCTCGATGAGGTTTATCCTCAGCATTTAGTGACGCCGTCACGAAAAAAAGATCGATATCTTGTAAAAGCATTGGCGCAAGACATTGCTGTCGACATCCATCCCCTTAACAATTTACGTGTGTTGCAATTCTTAACCGATGATTTTGAGGTAACGGAAGCGCAGAAGATGGCTTGGTATCACCACTGGATTGCGCTGGGCTTTCACGCCCTCGAAAAGAAATTGGTTTCAACCAGTGGAATGTACAGCGTCGGAAACCAAATCACATTGGTGGATGTTTGCCTTGTCCCTCAAGTGTATAACGCGCTTCGATTTAACGTGGATATGTCGTCATTTCCGATTATCTCACGCATCTACGAAGCGCTGAGCAGCCATCCTGCATTTATCAAAGCTGCGCCGGAGAACCAGCCCGATGCCAACTGAGGCACTTAAGGGCAATAAAGCGAACTATTGTTCCTTAAGAAAACGTTCGGGATAGTCAGAAAAAATGCCATCTAACATTGAGAAATGCTTCAACTTACGTGGGTTGTTTACCGTAAAGCACCATACTTGATACCCATGGTTTTGCAGCATGCGGACTTGCTTTTGAGTAACCCAGCGGAACTTTAAGTTACAGCCAAATGCGTTTACTTCTTCTAACAGTTGCCAGTCTTTCTTTCGTAGCCGGTCACTGAGCACCGCTAATCGATACCCCGGACAATGTTGGTGGAGTTGGCGAATAATATCGTGGTTAAAACTCGACAATACAATGGCATCAGGTTCCAGTGGGCCTTTGTCTAACATGGTTTTTAATTGTTGCGTGACAGCCGCAGTGTCTTGCTGATCAATCTTCACTTCGATATTAAGGTTTACGCCGTGAACAGAGGCCAAATGGAGAAGGGCTTCTAAGGTCATGATTGATTCACCACGAAACTCCGATGAAAACCAAGCCCCAAAGTCTAGCGTTTGTAATTCAGCCAACGTATGAGCATCCACCCGGCCATAGCCGTTGCTGCAACGATTTACCGTGTGATCATGGCAAACCACTAACACATTGTCCTTTGTAGGTTGAACATCCACTTCAATCCATTTCAGGCCAAGCTGAATCGCGGCCTCAATACTCACTCGTGTATTTTCTGGAAAACGGCCAGAGACACCTCGATGGCCGACAATGATTGGCGACATAATTCTCTTCTTTCTATACCGTGAACAAGCGCAGAATAACGCCAAGATTGAGTTTTGTCGTCACCCAATTGATGAAATGCTTGTTACAGTATGGCTGGTTAAAAATTAATCACTGTGTTTTCTCGGACAATGAGAAAATCATCATTACTGCGGTCGAACTCTCTGAATGAATTTGTCATAGTCAAACACACACAACAAAAAATGCGTTGTAAAACACAATAAATACTAAGAGTAATTGATATTGAACGCTGAACGTAAAGCTGCCTCTATTTTAGTCGTCACCACGCTGTTTGCCGCGTTTGGCTGGGTATTTTCCAAAGAAGCCATTCAAGGGTTACCGCCGTTTGGCTTTATTGGTCTGCGATTTTTGATCGCATCCCTTTGTATATTGCCTCTATGCTACAAAGCATTGTTTAAAACCCGTTGGCAAGACATCCGCTCAGCTGCCTTAGTTGGATGCTTGCTCACCATGGCGTTAATGAGTTGGATATACGCGATTTCAATCAGCGATACGCTGGGGGAAGGGGCGTTCATAGTGAGCCTCTCCATGCTAATGGTGCCGTTGATTGCATGGATGTTGTTCGGGCAAAAGCCAAAACGAATTTTCTGGCTTTCTATGCCTGTCGCGATATCGGGTTTGGCATTTTTATCGCTCGCGGGAGGGTGGCAACAGTCAGCGAGTCACATCTGGTTTTTAGTCAACGCAACCATGCTTGCGCTGCACTTTAATGTGAACAGCAAATACTCGCAAAAGTTACCGGTACTCTTGCTCACTTGCATCCAACTTTTTGTCACTGGCTGCTTTTCACTGATTACTTCACTGCTATTTGAAGAGTTTCCCGAAGCCATTGAACCGTCGATTTGGGGCTGGTTTGCGGCCAGTGCCTTACTTGCCACAGCGTTGAGATACGTAATGCAAACCCTTGGACAAAAACATACCAATCCGGCGAATGCCGCTTTGATCATGATCCTTGAACCGATTTGGACCGTGGTACTGAGTGTCACGTGGTACAACGAAACATTGTCAGGCAATAAACTGATTGGTTGTGGATTGATCCTGTTTGCATTGTTGCTGTATCGAACGGATGGACGTTTCTTCAAACGGCGATAAATAGTGACAGACCCTAATAACAAAGCCCACTTTTTAGTGGGCTTTGTTTGTTATCTAAGCATTTGGATTTGTGAATAGCATTTTTATGATGCAAAAGTGTTAATAACTAGATATATATAAGGTAAAAGGTTAGTTACTTAAATTTATAGCAATAAAAACTAACGAAAGTTAGCCTTTTATAAGTAAAATTGAATTTAGTTGATTAAATTATCAGGGATTGAAATATGAAGATTGGCGTAATTGGCGCTGGTTCCGTGGGTGTGGGGATCTGTAACTACCTCCTAACTATGGGCAGCGTAAGTGAATTGGTTCTTCTCGACCAGAATTTAGAGCGAGCAGAAGGGGAGGTGTTTGATTTTCGCCATACGGCGGCGTTAACCTTCTCTAAAAATACACACTTGGTTCCAACCGATGACTACTTATCGCTGATCGGGGCAGATATCGTTGTGATCACCGCTGGCGCGCAGATCAAGCAAGGTCAAACCCGTGTCGATCTTGCTGAAATCAACAGCAAAATCGGCGTCGAAATTGCGAGAAAAGTCGAGCGTGTTGCACCCAATGCCACTCTCATCGTCGTAACGAACCCATGCGATATCGTGACGCACTTTATCGTTAAAAATACTAACTTTAAGCCTTCTCATGTGATCAGCAGTGGCTGTGTGATTGATACGGCGCGCCTGATGACCATTGTGGCGAACCGCGTTAACCTCGACCCTAAAAATATTTTTGGCTACGTATTAGGTGAGCACGGCAGTAACTGCTTTACGCCGAAAAGTCTGATTTCTATTGCAGGGCAGCCAGCCGATTATTATTGCGATACCCACCATATTGAACGGATCTGCGCCGATGAGTTACTTGAGTCGGTGAAACAGGCAGGTTACGAGATCTTTAAACGCAAGCTCAACACAACCCATGGCATTGCTGCGAGTGTGTTCCGTATTATTCAGGCGATAGCCATTGATGAACGTTCTGTACTTCCCGTTGCAACCATGATGGAAGGTGCATATGACTTGCATGATGTTGTATTAAGTTTACCGACCGTTGTTGGCAAAAATGGCGCGCAAGAGCTGCTTAAACACCCATTCACAGAAGAAGAGTTAGCCACACTTAACGAGATAGCAGCGAACCTAAAAGAACTCGTGGGGCAAGTATCCCAATCCACCGGTTTAAGCGCTTAATACTTAACAAAATGAGCAGGGAAGCCTGCTCATTTGTGCCCCGAAACGTGTTGTGAGCTAAAGTACGAATATAGATTTTCAGTTAATTTTGACATACAAAAAGCAATGATTATCAAAAGGCTAGACCTGACCCCGTTATTTGCTCTTTATAAGTAAAAACAGTGGTTTATTAACATTCTAATTTTAGCGTTTTATCCTACTAATACTTATCCTAAGTATCTGATACTTGATTTCGAAACGGTCAACAATTGACACAGTATCAATCTAGATATAACCTATTAACATGCTAGAGACTAGGAGTAGCTCCAGTCGTTAACTAGCCTCTACCTGCGTTTAGGTATGTTACTTGTGCACGTTTCCTTTACAAAAGGGCGTGCATTTTGTAATTATAGCCTCTAGAAACTCGTACTTTTTTCCTCGCTCCTCCCATATTGTGTAGAATCTTTGGATTCACTTTTCACTCTCGCTATAATAAGTACAAACTCAACCAGCCTAATTGTGATGAAAAAAAGTTCACTAGAACAATTATTTACATTGATATTGCATGGAAAGTATAGCTTTTCTGAGTTCCTTGAGTGCGACTTAGAAAACGAACTGACCGAAATGACTGTTAGATCGCGAACGCTTTACTCCCCAAGCAACAAACTAAAAAGCTTTCACTATTTTATCAACATGGTGATTGGTGAGCAGTTAAACATTAATGCCAATGTCGTATTTTCATATAGGAAAGGGAAAAATGCTTTGGCAGCGGTACAAGTTCATCGCAAGAGCAAATACTTTTTTCAAACAGACATTCGTGCTTATTTTTCAAGCATCAATAAGCAACTGATCAAAGAAGCTCTTTTGAGAAGCAGAGATAACATTCCTGTATTGGATCTGGATATCTACTTGGATAGGATCGTAGATATGGTAAGTGTTGGTAATTCGCTAGCTACGGGTTTTTCAACGTCGCCTTTGATCAGTAATAGCGTTCTTGTAGAGTTTGATGATGCTCTGGTCAACTACTGCACAATAAACAACCTCATCTACACAAGATATTCGGACGATCTCATTATTTCATCGCAAAATACAATCGATCATTCAATTGAAAATGTGATCGAAAGCTTTTTAAGTCAATATTATAGCGATACGTTCTCACTCAACGATCGTAAGAGTAGATATTCTCATATTGGTCAAAGAGTAAAAATACTTGGGATGGTGATAATGCCAAACGGTGATATCACCATTGATAGGAAGCAAAA
Organism: Vibrio sp. NTOU-M3; assembly: GCF_040869035.1. Taxonomy (NCBI): domain Bacteria; kingdom Pseudomonadati; phylum Pseudomonadota; class Gammaproteobacteria; order Vibrionales; family Vibrionaceae; genus Vibrio; species Vibrio sp. NTOU-M3. The sequence goes on along the minus strand of NZ_CP162100.1, from coordinate 1,794,823 downwards.
AAAAGAAATTGAAGTATTACTTCATTTTTATAGAGAAGATAAGAATAAATTCAGAGAACTACTGAATGATGATATGGATAAAGGCTTCGCCAGAATATCCGGAATTCTGAACTACATAAAAGTTGTAGACGAAGGATACCTACATAAATTGATGAGAAAATATGGCGTAACTGTCATCGACACTTTAATGCGGAAGGCTTAATTGTAATGCAAATAAATATCAACGTAAAAAATATTCAGCACATTAATGACTTTCAGCTTGAGTTAGATGCAAGCCAACATGGTTTAATATGCATAGTTGGTAAAAATGGTGTGGGTAAAACTACGATCATCAAATGCATTCGAAACTTGTCAATCTCAGATACTTTTGCCAAAACATCTTCTGATAACATCTTTTCTACTGATAGCGAGATAACATATGACCTTGGAGGTGATGCATATACGTTTAACTATGATACATCTACAAAAGCTTTGGAACTTAAGACACCAATTCCAGCCGCGTTGAGAAGCGAGATTGATGTTGAGCTGCCCATTCCACACGGTAATCGATTTAACTTTTTCCAAAGCATTAGCAATGCGAACGACGCCATTGTAAAGGCCATTGCACTTAGAACTTACCAAACACCTGAAGAACTTATTGAGCTTCTAAATTCCATATATTCGACTGACAAGTTTAATGCACTTATCGAAGTACAAGAAAAAGGAAGTAGTTACTATGCTCTATTGGATGGAGATGAAGGTCGCTATATCCGGGAAGACTACTTGAGCTCGGGGGAGTTTTTTGTAATCAGCTTATATCGAAAAATTAAAAGTCAAAAAAAGCTTATTGTGATTGATGAGCTAGATATATCACTGGATGCTGCCGCTCAAGTATTGTTAGTGAGAAAACTTAGGGAATATTGTCAAACATACTCAGTCAACATCCTATTTACAACTCACTCTCTTGCTTTAATGAGAACACTAGACGACGGTGAGCTATTCTATCTCAGAAATATCAGTGGAAAAGCTGAGATCTCGCAAGTTTCTTATAACTACATAAAAAGCGTGCTATTTGGTTTTGAAGGCTGGGATAAGTACATTCTTACAGAAGATGAAACACTTCAAGGCTATATAGAATACCTAATCAACAAATTTTGCCCAGAGGTTTTTTATAGATATAAAATAATTTATGTCGGCGGTGGAGAGAATGTGGTCGATTTAATGGAAAGGAATATAGATAGTACGTTTTTATCGTCCCCAGAAAATGTCATCTGCATTCTTGATGGAGATCAAGAAGGAAAAAGACATGTAACTCGTCATGACAATGTTTACTGTATTCCCCAGCAGAGTGTCGAAAAAGACTTGTATGCATCGTATATGAATAACGATGATGCGATACCAAGATTAACTGGACATCACTCTAATCTTGGGACTAGGGCTCCCGATAAAAGCTTATATAAAAAGCTGGTTAAAGGTCAGTTAATGCCTATTAAGCAGGTTTATGATTTTGTGACAAACAAGCATCAATCCGATGTAGATGACTTTGTTTCCTGTCTTCAGGCATTTTTGCGTAACCCCTCTTAACGCCAGCTAGCTAACTCTAGATACTTTTCCTTATCCAAATAACCCAAGCTAGTACTAATACTCTAGCTTGGTTCTGTCCAAAACTGCGTTTGAAGCTTACCTATTTCCCATATTTTCCAAGAAAAACACAAGAGTCAAGTCTTGCCATTTGCTTATCGAAGCTTCCCCATATTGAGCAAGTCCATCTTGTGATTATTGCGGCAGGTTTTTAGTGGATTCATGTCTCAAAGCTGCTTACCTGTCGCCCTACATTGCTAAAAATTGCCCTCTAAAAACTGCATTTTCGAACAAACAGCTGTGTTCTCAGCATCTTTTAAAAAATAGTTTGCTATAAGGTGGTGAAATACTTGAACTATCATGCTTTTCTCCTTTCCGTATTTAAGCGATTACATTTCTTCATTAATAATTGAAAATTCTATGGGTTTTTATTTTATTCGGCTCTTGGATGAACTCGTAAATCTACCTAAGAAAAAATATGAATGCTCACTCTCATCAATCAGTTGATTAATTGTTTATAACGAAAACTGTGTATTATTTGCGGTAAGAGTAGTGTTAATTTTTATTTATTGCCTAACTATTTGTAAAATTTAATGTTTTTTATGTAACTGTGACTCTTCATTAACGCTGTTGGAATATGCTCATCATTCTCATTATTATTTGAATAGTTAATTCATATCAATTCATAATTCGCATTTTTAAATAAGTTTAAAGTTTTTTATTTGCGGCATGGCTCGATTTTTTTATTGACGCTTTCATTAATATAAAAACTCATAACTACTTCTTTAGGGGAATAGTTTTGTAACTTTTTTGTTTGTTACTTGTTGTAATTATGGTGAGTTTATGAAGTATATTTTCCTTTCTTTCTCCTTACTTGGCTTATTTCCTAGTATGAGTTCGGCGTCAGATGACGGTTTTTACGTAGGAAGTAAAGTCGGTTGGAGCTATTTTGCTCATGGTTGCGAAGCCCATGAAACTAGTTGTGACAGAGATGCAATTGGAGCAGGCGTTCTTCTGGGGTACCAATTTAATAATTGGTTATCTTTGGAGGGGGGATACGATTATTTTGGTAAAGCGAAAGCCGTATACCCTGCATTGGATAATAGCCTTATCGATGCGCCTTATGAAGCAGAGGTACAAGGGGTAGAGTTGGGGTTAAAAGCTGATTATTCAATCAGTTCAGCATGGGATCTATTTGGAAAAGTTGGCGCATTAGGTTGGAAAGCGGATAAAACAGGACAAGAGATAGGCAGCTTAGTTGAAGAGAGCGATGATGGCGTATCTTTGATGCTTGGTGCTGGAATAGAATACCAAATAAGCCAAGCATTAAGTGCGCGACTTGAATATCAGTGGTTTGATAACGTTGGAGACAATGACACCGGTGGCTCAGATGTAAACTTTACCACTCTTGGTCTCACATATAAATTTGGTAAAGAATCTGCTCAACCGCCTGTAATCACCGCTGTTGAAAAAAAGACAGAGATAAAAACGCCTTCAAAACCTGTCATGATTACAATTAAAGCGCAAGATGGTTCTTCTCTTTTCGAATTTGATTCTTCTGTACTAACGCCATTTGCTAAAACTCAACTAGTTCCTATCTTAGAGCACCTTAACCGTTACCCAGATGTTCGAGTGAAGATCACCGGACACACTGACTCGTTGGGAGCTGAAGACTACAACTTGAAGCTATCTCAGTCGCGTGCAGAAGCCGTTAAGCGTTACCTAGAATCAGAAGGTGTATCTGCCAGCCATATTGTTGCAGAAGGGGTAGGTGAGCGTTTTCCCGTCTCGACCAATTCTACTGCTGAAGGACGTGCGCAAAACCGCCGTGTAGAAATACACACAATGGAATCTGTGGTTCAACAGGCTGAGGAGCAATAAAGATGGTAGTGAAGTCAAAACAAGCCAGTTATGTGTTACTTGGATTATCCACTGTGTTATTTGGTTGTGGTGGTGAAAATAGTGGGTTGCCTTCCCAAAAGCCATCCAGCGAAAGTAGCGCCAATGTTTTCGAAATTGTTGTAACACCTGACAATGTGTCAACGTATTTGCCAGAGCAGTACAAAGCTATTGGAAAGTATGATGATGGCTCAACTGCTGATATTACTCATTTAGTAAATTGGTCAACAGTAACGCCGGATATCGCTAGCTTTAACCAAGCGGGTTTGGCCGCTCCGATTCAAATAGGTAGCACTCAAGTTACAGCTTCTCTAGATGGGATCACGAGCAATGAAGTAACGTTGAATGTGATTGAGTCGTTTGTTTGTGGTCATGTCATTGGTTTTGAGATAGACAAAGAAGCGAACGGTGGGGTTGATAACGCTGATGCGACTAATGCGACAGGTAAATGCTTAAAAGTTAGAGAAATTGTTGATTCTAATGATGGGAAAACTAAGTGGTTTACCAGTACACCAACAGCAAGTTTGCTAAGTGAGCTTGGTTACACTGCACAAGATACGCCGGACAACTCCGGTGACACGTATGCTTCTAGTATGGTGTTAAATATTGGTTTGGCACCTGTTGATGGGGATTTTGCGTATTTCCGTCAAGATGGAGATGGTGTTGTTCTGCCGGGAACAGGTAATGATGCGCAAGCGGGTGTAAACGGTCAGTTTGATCGATGGTGCCAAAAGTTGGCTACTATCAATTTTGCTGGTCAATCCAACTGGCGTCGCCCTGACCAAAGTGAGTTGCAGGAGCTCTACAGCTTTAATAATCCTACCTCAGACGGTATGTATCCTCGTTTTGGTTGGCCAACAGTGTTCAATTATTTATCTAGTACGGTCAACGGTAGCACGTTTAATGCTATAGGTTTATCTGCTGGAGCTATTGGTAGCCCAAGCGCGGATTTATCAAATTCGGCCTCATGTGTTTCTAGTTTTTAAAAATGAGTTGAAGCATGAACGTAGTAAAAAACCGCCTAACAGTGCGGTTTTTTTTATGCTCACGAGTACCTTTCTTCTTAATGTTCCTACACATCTTTAAGGTAACACTCTGATTTGTATGTTTTAAATGAGGCGAGAATACTAGGATCAGCTCTTGCCATTTTCTTACCTAAGCTTCCCTGTCGCCCCACATTCCTAAAAATCGCACTCTAAAAACCTCATTTCTGAACAAACGGTTGTGTTCTCAGTCATCTTTTAAAAAGTAAGTTGCTAAAAGGCGGCGAAACACTCAGAATGTCGCACTTTTCTCGTCTCTGCATTTAGGCGAATACATTACTTCATCAACAATTGAGAATCATATATGGGTTTTACCTCGTTAGGTCTTTCGGCGCCAATCCTTAAAGCTATTCAGGAAAAAGGATACGACACGCCTTCTCCCATCCAGCAGCAAGCTATTCCAGTGATACTGGAAGGCAAAGATGCAATGGCGGCCGCGCAGACCGGAACCGGTAAAACAGCAGGATTCACACTACCAATTTTGGAACGGCTGGCGAATGGCCCTCGTGTTCGTAATAATCAGGTTCGAGCGCTGATCTTAACGCCAACACGCGAATTGGCCGCTCAAGTTCAAGAGAACGTCTTTATTTATAGTCGTCATTTGTCTCTAAAGAGCGCCGTAGTATTTGGTGGTGTAAAGATTAACCCTCAAATGCAACGCTTGCGTGCAGGAGTGGATGTGTTGGTTGCCACGCCGGGACGATTGCTGGATTTATACAACCAAAATGCGGTCAAGTTTGATCAACTGGAAGTGTTGGTGCTTGATGAAGCAGACCGAATGTTGGATATGGGATTCATCCGTGATATCCGTAAGATCTTAGCATTGCTGCCTGAAAAACGTCAGAATCTATTGTTCTCTGCAACTTTTTCGCCAGAAATTCGCGAGCTAGCCAAAGGGTTGGTCAATGATCCAGTTGAAATCTCAGTTAACCCAGCAAACTCAACAGCCCGCACGGTAGAGCAGTTTATCTACCCAGCGGATGTTAAGAAAAAAGCGCCAATGCTGGTGAAGTTGATTAAAGATGGCAACTGGCAGCAAGTGTTGGTGTTTACCAAGACTAAGCACGGTGCAAACCGCTTAGCTTCATTCTTGAATGAAAAGGGGCTCGCGGCGGCGGCCATTCATGGTAACAAAAGCCAAGGTGCACGCACTCGTGCATTGGCAGAATTTAAATCTGGTGATATTCGTGTTTTGGTTGCGACGGATATTGCTGCGCGTGGTATCGATATCCCGCAATTGCCGCAAGTGGTGAACTTTGAGTTACCGAAAGTCGCTGAAGATTACGTTCACCGTATCGGCCGTACTGGTCGTGCTGGTGAAGTAGGTAAAGCGATTTCACTTGTCTGCGCACTGGAAGCACCAGAGCTATTCTCAATTGAGCGTTTGATCAAGCAAGTATTGCCACGCAATGAGTTGGATAGCTTTGTGCCAACCAATCCAGTGCCAGAATCGAAACTGGATACACGTCCGATTAAACCTAAGAAGCCGAAAAAACCAAAAAAACCGAAGACGGCAGCGGATGGTGGCCAAGCCAAACAAGAGCCAAAGCAGCCTACGCGAAAACCTAAGCGTCGTTTCCAGTTTAGTGATGAAGCGTTAAAAGATGCGGACAAGAGTAAGAAACGCAGAAAGCCAGCTTCTAATGGTCAACAACGTGGTTCCAACGAAAACAAAGCAGGCTCAAAACCTCATAAAGCAAAAAGAACCGGTGGAAAGCCACAGCAGAATAAACGTAAGCCGCAACCTCAAATGGCTTAAGTGAAAAACAAAAGGCGCGAATTTCGCGCCTTTTTCGTTGTTAAAGCCGTTACAGTTTATACATCCTTGCAGTGCGAGCGGGTAGGGTGAAAACGTGGTAGCGTGAGTTTACTGTTTCAGTTGCGTTGCTGAGTACGTCTTTGTATTCAACATACCAGTTAAACTCGTGCTGGTACGTATCAACCGTGATGCTACGTGACTCGCCACATTTGTTGATACCAACAACGCCTTCTTTTCCTCTCTTAAACAATAGGGTGCATTTATCGCTGTGCAACATGGTCATGGTTTTACCTTGCATTGCATTGTGGAAGCTGAGCATGCCTTTCATCTTGCTGTCATTCCACACATTCGCCCAGCGGCCATTGTCTCGGTCTTCCGCATCTGACAGCTCATCACTGTAGACAAGTGGTGTGCCACCGTCTTTACCCAGAACGAAGGCGTACGCCAGTTGCTCATCCTGAGGGTCCATAATTTGGTAACGGAATCCGTCATTGGTTGGGATGTCATGAGTAATGGTAAAGGTGATGGCGCGAGCATCTGGCAATGCTTGACCATAAGCCTGTGGATCATGCAGTTGGTTTAAGCCGCCGTTGAGTGAGAAAGCAGAACGAATCGTCGCAAAAAGTGGGAAGTCATAGGCAGCATGATTGGTTGCATTCAGGTAAGGCGCAAGAAACGCTTCGTAACCACTGTCACCTTTACCGCCACTGGTGATCACTTCTCCAAACACATGCATTCCTGAGGTAATGTCCGATGTGAAAATCTGGTCTATCTGGTATTGGCTCATGTGTTTTACCGCATCAATTCTAAAGCCTTTGATACCCATATTTTTCAACGCATTGAGGTACAAGCGTTGCTGAGAAACAACCCATTGGTTTGGATCGAGATCAGGGAGGCCAGCGTCACCACTTCCGCCGCATAAACGCCAGTACTGTACGTTGCCTGGATCGCTCCAATTAGTAATGCATCCAGCAGGATGAAAATCGTTCGCTGAGAACAAATTATTGTTGAGATCACCAAATAATGTCTGGTTCTGATAGTAGCTTGCGCGGCTGCTATAGTCGTTTAGGACTTCAGTGCCGGGGTAGTTGAGATCGCTGCGCTTCCAGCTCTCGTTTGCCATGTGGTTTAGTACTACGTCAGCATACACATCGACGCCAACGTTTTGCAGTGCAGCGATCATGGCTTGCAAATCTTGTTTGTTGCCCAGTGGTGAGTCGATCACACGTAAATCCTGAGGCTGATAACGTGCCCACCACTCATTGCCACTCGACTTCATTGCCGGAGAGATAAGCACTTTCTTGTAGCCAGCTTGAGCGATGGCGCTGGCATTAGAGGTGACGTCGGAGTACTTCCAATTAAATGCATGCAGGATAGCATCCGCATTTGCGGTTGCCGAAAATGCACAGGTGACAGCAGTTGCAATTAACAGTTTATTTAGTCGTTTCATCATACACGTCTCTTGTTATTAATTTGCTTGCATAATAATTAACCAATCATCGGCGCAAACTGGCTTTTGTTTTCACCTGAATAATCATCACGATTTGTAGGGGTGAATTTTATAAATTTGTCGATCTTGAGCGTTTTGTGCACATGCTGAGCGTGTTAAAGGTTGTTTTCTATACACTGAATTTATTTCAAAAATTGAACTATCATTGTGGGGTTATGTCGTGCGCGATATATTTTGTGCGTACAGAATAAGGAGTCAGACAATGGGTCAATTTCATCAGCTATCAATTAACACGCTACAAGGTAAGTCGCTGAACTTTGAAGATTTAGAAGGCAAGGTGGTGCTTATTGTTAACACAGCTAGTCAATGCGGGTTAACTCCTCAATATGAAGGGTTGCAAACACTGCATGAGCGGTATGCGAAGCAAGGGCTGGTTATTATCGGTTGCCCTTGCAACCAATTTGGCCAGCAAGAGCCGGGTGATGCCAGTGAGATCCAAGGCGGCTGCCTGATTAACTATGGTGTCGATTTCACCATGAGTGAAAAATTGGAGGTCAATGGCGAAGATAGCCATCCGGTTTTTGTCTATTTGAAGCAGCAATTACCGGGAATTTTAGGAAGTCGGATAAAGTGGAACTTTACTAAATTCTTAATCGGCAAAGATGGGCTACCGATTAAGCGATTTGCACCAACCACGAAGCCTGAAGCGTTGGAAAAACACATTCAGCAAGCATTGGCAGTTTAATATGGAAAAGCACGTTCCTGAGGAGCATCAGAAGCTGGAAAACCAATTGTGTTTTCCGTTATATGCCGCGTCGCGCTTGGTTACACGGCTGTACCAACCACTGCTTGAGCAACATCGGCTGACTTATCCTCAATACATTATTTTGCTTATTCTCTGGCAGCAAGATGGGATCACTGTGGGGGAGATTGGTAAACAAGCGTTGCTCAATAGCAACACGCTTACACCAATCTTAAAACGTATGGAGCAAGCCGAGCTCGTGATGCGCCAGCGAGATGAGGATGACGAACGTAAAATGCTCATTTTTCTTACAGACTCTGGGCGTGCGTTACAAAAGACATTGTCGTGTTTGCCCACTCAATTAATCGCTCAGGTGGACTACGATGCTGAAAAGGCTCGCCAGCTTAAACGGTTGCTGCACGATCTCATTCAACACTTGGCTGAGTAAACTTAAGCATAACTTAATGTAAGAATTATCTGAACGCATCAGTCTAAGCGAACTTTTCTTCACTTCATGAGTCAGAACTTCTGACATCCACTAACCGTTTTGTTCATGAAGCTTCTGCTAAAAACCTTACCGCCTCTGCTTTCTTTACTTCCAACATTGGCGGTAGGCTCACCCACATTGAGCTACCAAGTTAAGGTCGATGAAAGTGACCCACAACAACTGATTATGTCTGTTGATACAAGCTCGTTGGGTGAATTTTCCGTTATGCCATCTCGCACATTAAAAAGCCATATTCAACCACAGCTTGTATGTGTGAGTGGTGAACATGGACGTGGTGCTTTGCCGTATGAAAAACCAGTGACATGCCAACGAGTCGAGTGGAAGAACTATCTTTTTGCGGTTACCGATGCAGGTTTTGATGCATCTAAAAATCGCTCCGCATTCGATGAAAAGCAAGGTTGGTACTTTCTCAGCGAATGGAATAGCTTACCAAGATTTAAACGCGGTGAGGATACTGAAGTAGATAGTCAGGTTTGTGTACCGGGAGGGCAGTGTGAATCCTTGCCTAGCGCGGAACAACCACCATTATTCATGCTATGGGGGCTTGATAAAACACAAATCAAGCTGGGCGATAAGCAGGTTGATATTTACAGTGATACGCCATTAGTCACGGAGAACATGAAACGGTGGAGACCGACGCTGGAGCGCCAGCTTCGTTATATTAACCAAGTGTTCCCTAATCACGAGCAAAAGCAATGGCGAATGGGGTTTTTAAAGCGTGAGCGTTATGCTGGAAATATTGGTGGTGCGACAGGGAATACGCTGATCTTGGTCAATGCGATGATCGACGATGGAAAAGTCACGAATGATTCATTGCAGATGATGTTGAAAATTGCAGCCCATGAATCTGTCCATATGCTGCAAACTCAGAAGACGCCACTTTGGGCCAATGAAAGCCTAGCAGAGTATTACGCGATTAAGTCTCTAAATGGCTCGCCGTTTGAGATGAAAAGCCCGCTTGGTCAGTGGCATGATTTTGCAACCAAATACCCATTTGTAAAAACAGGCTTATTGGCGGCTCACCACAAAGTGACGGAAAACAAACAATATCAGTACTACCCATTGTTTTATCGCAAAGGTGCTGCATTTTGGTTTGAGCTCGACACGGCATTACATCAATCAGGTAAAAGCCTCGACACCTTGTTAGCAGCAATGAGGTTTGATGCCGATGGGGGATTTGATAAAGCTACAATCAGCCTAATTGAGCAACAAATAGGCACCAAAACGTGGAGTGATATCGAAGGGCGATATCTGCGGTATTATCTTTAATATCATCTAATTCAATAGTTTGCTGATATAAACTTATTTACTAGTTATTGTTTGAGTGTATAGAATGGCGTCTTTAATAAAACTTAATGACGTCAACTCGCTATGAAACAACTCACAACCACTTCTGCTGATGTTTACCTTCGACATTACAAAGAAGATACATTTAAAGAAATTAAAGATATCCAAGACAAAAAGGAGTTAACGGTTGTTACCTATACTTCCGTAAACTATTTGATTTCCGGTCTGGATTATATACAGAAAAACTTCATTCAAGATAACACCAAAGCAACCGTTGTTTTCGGCATTCATGGATTGGAATCCAAAAATGCAGAAGAGCGTTTTAATAACTTTTATGATTATCTTTCAGATAATCAAGAAAAGTATTCTAATACAGATGTTTTCTTTCACGCAAGATGCCACGTAAAGCTTATTTATTGTGATGGGGTTTTATTTGTTGGCAGCCAAAATATATCAGCAACTTCTGATTCGTTTGATTGCAATTTTAATAGATCTCTTAATAAAAATAATGAAAAAGAAGAAGAGCCAACGGTTTATAATAATAATGAGTTGTTGATTCGATTCTCTGATAACGATAAGCGTATAACGAATAGCATAGTTAATAACTTGATTGACGATGCGGTTCAAGTACATCAAGTTCAATTATCAGGTAAAACAACACCGGTCTCATTAGATAAGATAAAGAATAATTATGCCGCAAGCTTTATCGATGAGTTTGCAAGAGAGCTTACTGACTCTGTCCAGAATCTAAATGATATTGATGTGTTCTATGAACCAAAAGAACACTTTTTCGAAGTTGACTCGGTTGCAGAAACCGTTACGAGATTGGTCAATTTATATGAAGCTATTGAACCGTACCAATTGCTAGAGTGGGGTTCTGGCTATTCTGATGTTCATAAAGCACTAACGGAATTTTATGAGTGGGCGTTTTGTGGAGAATGTCCAATTTGCAATAGCCCTGATTTTGAAGAACTAGAAGAAAAGGTAGAAGCATTCCACCAGATTAATAGTGACTTTGATCTAGACCTCGACCTTAGCGCCATTTCATTAGAGAAAATTGAGTTCTTTTTATTAGCTAAGCATGATGATATTGCTGACTTTGCTATCAGCATTAAAGAAGTTTTAGAAAGAAATAATTTAAGCAGTCTAAAATCTTTTAGAGACGCAAACTTATTTGAAATTGTAAGCTATATAGCTTCTCAGCCATCAGATTATGCTCTGCATAATTATATTGATGGTGATGGAAACGTTTCCAATAGTGATATTGAACGTGCAATTTATGATGATTGTATCTCTGAAGGGGAACAATTAGAGGCATTATCAGATAACATTAAAGATGTGCTAACCGAAATTGGTCAACTTATTTATGAAGAATCGCTAGAGGCTACAAGGAATTATTTTAAACGCCGAATAACAAAGTTCACCAAGCAAATGAAGAAGTATCAAAATTAACAGCTGTATTCTATTAAATAAGGGCTACGCAGTAGCCCTTATTTTTTTCATGGCCATATAGGCAAGCACACCCCAAAACAAGACTTGAACCCAAAGCAAGTACCAGTTTTCGGCGATTTGTTGCCAACTTGCACCCATCTGGTTTAATCCTAGAAAACTTTGGATTGCTGGTGTACTTGGGAACAGTTTGGACAAAAACACGATAGGTGTCGGGATAGCTTCTACTGGCCAGATAAAGCCTGCACTGAAGACCAAAGGCATTGAGCTGATCAACACAACTAACGTGACAAGCTCTCTTCTTGGTGTGATGGCGCCGAGCCAGATACCAATAAAGCTAGATGTCAGTAAGAATGGCAGAAGGAGTGTTAGTAACTCACTGGGTTTACCTAGAGTGCGAATGCCATGAAATGAAAAGCTTGAGCCGAAATAATACATACTCAATAGATAATAAATACCCACCAAGACGAAAACACGTACGCCAAAAAGTGCGGCGGGAGAAACTCGATTCCAATACCCGTTCCCGTGCTTTTGAGTCCCTACGATAAGGCCAGCCGCCATGGCTAATGTTTGCTGCAAAATTAATACAAAGACCGCGGGAACAACGTAATCGACATACCCCATTTCTGGGTTAAAGGTCGGCTTCATATTGAGTTTCACCGGTGTGTATTGTTCTGACGCCAAAGATAACGGCTCGCCATTGATCATCAAACGAGAAACCGTCGCTTTTGCCGCCAAAGTGCCACCTGCGTGCGCAAGTCCTTCAACAATTGTCCCGTACACTAAAAAATAAGAAGCATCGCCGGCGTAAGAAAGTGTCGGACTTTTTCCTAACAGCAAATCTTTGTAAAAGTGTTCCGGAATCACCAAAATCCCACTGATTTCACCGTTTAAAAATGCCGCTTTCGCTTGTGCGAGGGAATGATCGCGACGAACCACTTTCACTTGTTGGGTTGCATCGACCATGCGCTCAAGTTGGTAGCTTTGTTGGCTATTATCGAGGTTGACCACGCTAACGCGTTGCTCTGTCGGTGTTTGCTGGCTGTATGGCAGCGGGTAGAGAAAGGAATAAAAGACCACACCACCGAATACGGTGAGTACTACAACGGGATTGGTGAGTAGGGCTTTGAGTTCTGCTTTAAGCAGTTCAAACAGAGACATGAGAACCCTCCGATTGCGATGCTACCGTGAGGTGCTTTTTCATCAATAAAACAACCAAACATGCTGGGATAAGGTAACCAACCATGGGAAGTAGGTGTGTGAAAGCGTTGAACGTAGTCGCACCATAGCTTACTTGGCTCACTTGTACTTCAATATAATGACTAATAGGCAGTAGGCTGCGCCAAAACTGCGCTAACGCATTCATATCGCTGACAGGGAAGGTGATGCCCAGAAAGGCAAAGCTTGGCGCGGTGAATGCACCTGCAAAGCTCATCGCGCGAGCAGGATCAAGTGTTAAAAAGAAGAAGAAACTTCCCATTACGATACACGCGAGCATGGTGATGAATTGTGCAAACACAAGCATCAACATGTTCCCGTGCCATGGCCATTCAAAACCAATATAAAACCAACAGAGAAAGCCAAACCCTTGCAACATAAACACGGGCATGTAAGGCAACAAGGTGTTGAGTAGTGTTCTGATAGGTTGTTCAGAAAGCCAAGGTAACAACCCTTTAACTCTTTGATTAGCTGCGAGAATAAGAATAGTGCTCACGACTATCACGATTTGCCATAACGCAGGCACGATGGCAGAAACCAAAAACTGTGCATAGTTTGAGTTTTTGTTGAAAAGAGGCGTGATTTGACTACGAATGGGAAGTGCTTGGCCCATCGCCGATTGAATGGTGCCACTTCCTTTTGCTAAATGATGAATGGTGGACAGTTTGGCATTAAAAGTCGTTTGTGCACCAACAAATGCAGAGTTGATCAGCTTACCGACTAAGATCATCTGGCTGTTATAGAAAACAGAGATCTGCGGAGAAAGCCCTTTGATCACGGTTTTATCAAAATCTGTCGGAATGACGGCATAAGCATAAATGTCGCCTTTCACTAAAGCTTGTTTCGCTTCATTAGCACTTTGATATTGATGAGTTACTGCAATAGTGGGGCTTGCATCGAAATGTCGTGTCAGACTCACAGACATGGGACTGTGTGAGAGGTCGACAACTGCTACCGGTAAATCACGGGCAATACCTTGGGAAAATACGGCCCAAATGGATAGTGCAAGTGCAAGTGGTAACCAAGTGAGACACGACAATAACCATCTATCGTGTCTTAATATCTGCCATTGGGAGTAGGGTGCGCGTGTCATATTACAACGCAACCACTAAGCTCATGCCCATGCGTAGATCGTTACGTGGCGTAGTTGGACGTGCTTCGACTTCGAAGGTACGCAAGTCAAACCCTTGAGAGGCGTCGGTGGAACGCCAAGTCGCAAAATCTCCCATTACGGCAATATGTGACACTTCAAATTCAACGCTTTGATCGAGCGCCGGTAAGTAAGCGGTGAATTTGTGGCCTTTCTGAAATTGTTTAAGCTGATCTTCACGCACATTCAATACTGCCCATGAGTCCTTAGTATCGACAACCGTGACGACTGGGAAGCCTTGTGGTGCCAGCTCGCCACTTTGAAGCAATACTTGAGACACTTCACCGTTAAACCAACTTTCAATTTTGGTATCTGCGGCATAGGCTTCAACTTCTGCCACCGCACCAGCGGCCATTCGTGCTTTTTCTGCGGCAGCAACTTTGGTTTCACTGCGAGCGCCTTCTTTCGCCATTTGATACATTTGGAAAGCGGCGCTTTCAGTATATTTAGCTGCGTCCCATTGGGTTTTAGCCTCATCACGTTTTTGCTCAGCGACAACACCATCTTGATAGAGGTTGTTCACGCGCAGGTAGGTTTTTTCCATCAGCTCAGCCGCTGCTTTAGCTTTTTGCCATTGGTCTTTGGCCGCTTGAATTTGTTGCTCACGAGCGCCTTTTTCTGCTTCTTCTGCGAGTGCTCCTGCTGCTTTTTGACCAGCAATGGCTTGTTCAAGCTTGGCATCAATCTCAGGGCTGTGAAGTGTGAAAATGAGCTGGCCTTTTTCAACTTCATCACCTTTACGCACTAAAACTTGATCAATTCGCCCCGGAACTTTAGATGAAATACTGTATTGCTGAGATTCGATTTGGCCTTGTAAGCGTAGGGGCTCGGGTTGAGAAGCTTGATAGAAGCTGTATCCAATCCATGAGCTCAAAGCGATGGCACCAGCGACAAGCACAACGGGTTTAGCATTTTTCATCATGGATCCTTATTTAGTTGCCGCACTGCTGGCGGTTTGCTGGTATTGAGTGAATGTGTTCATTTCATTGGATAGGGCGAGCAGCTTGGTTAGCGAGAGCAGGTAGTTAAACTTTGCTGCGGATTGCTGCGTTTGAATGCTTGCTAGGTAAAGCTGTGCATCGACAACGTCTGTTGAGGTAGATAGCCCTTGTGAAAAGGCTTTGTCGCGCAATTTTAAGTTCTCGTTGGCCAGTGCGAGGCTTGAGTCTAAACCTTGCACTTCTTCTTGTGCCTGTTGGGCTTCAAGATAGGTTTTTTGTACTAAAACGCTGAGGTCTTGTTTCGCCTGTGCCTTGAGGTATTTCACTTGAGAGACGGCACTATGAGCAGCTTTAATTTGGTCACTGCGACCTGACGATTCAATCAAAGGGACATTGACGCCAATGCCGACGAGCCAGTCGGGCTTCATTTTGGAAGCCAAAGAGTCTTCTTCATAAAGGCTGTAATCACCATATAAATAGACTTCAGGGTAATACTTACCTTGTTCCGCTTTGATAAGGCTGGAGGCCTGTTTTTCTTTGGCGTCCAACAAATCCAACCCAGGATAGGTAGTGAGCGTTTGGTCGACGAAGGCATCCAGTGGTGGGAGAGTGTCATTAATAAACAATGAATCACGCGGCTCAACAACAGCTTGTTGATTGAGTACTTGTGTTAGCGCTGCTTGAGCGATATCGAGGTTTTTCTGGGCTTTTTTACGTTCGACGACTGCTTTATCCAGTGCAGCCTCTGCCTGAAGGCGCTCAACACGAGCTATTTGTCCTTGTTGCTCTAACTTAATGGCATTGTCGCGATGTTTGGTTAAACCTGATTCGACGAGTGTTCGTGTTTCCAGTACGTCTTTCGCTAGCAATACGCTGAAATAGTATTTACTTAAATCTTCGAAACGCGCCTGAGTTTCCATCGCAAGCTGGCTCTTGGCTTCATCCACTTTGCCTTCTGCTGCGGATTGCGCTGCGCTGATACGCCCACCAGTAAAAATTGGCCATATGGCACGAATTGATGAAGTGAAAATATCACGCTCTGTGATGGTGGAGGTGACCGAACCAGCTTGAGCTAACACGGGGCCAAGTATCGGCGCTAGATTTGGTGGCACATGCAGGCTTTGACCTGTGCTCTCAAACAAGTCTTTACCAGATAGTGTGATATCTGAATCTAAGCGAGTGTAGTTGGCACCAATGGAAACCGAGGGTAGGTTAAGGTTAGACGTAGACGATTCAATATGCTGATAGCGCTCAACATTGGCACGTTGAGCAGCTAGTGAGTTATTGTCTTTTTGTAGTAGCTGCCAAGCTTGATCAAAGCTGATGGTGGCACTTAGAGAAAGTGGCGCGTATAAACTCAGGCAGCTAAGTAATACAGATAATGGTCGTAACGTCATAGCCGGGCTCGATGTAAAAAATGACTTTAGAGTATATGCTCTAATTGTTTTGGGTGCAATTATCGAACAGCCTTATAGGCGACGCGGTTTGTATACAAGAAAAGGAGCTCAAATGAGCTCCTAAATTTAGGTTGAAGACCTAATCATGCGGTAGTAATTATCGAGGTTGTTCCATTTTTGCAGGCGCTGGGCGCAGTTTCTGGACAATTTTTACCAATACTGGACTGCATAGAACTAAGACGGCAAGAACAGTAAAGGTCAGTGTAATTGGGCGTTCCCATAGGAAGCTGAGCTCGCCATCACTGATCATCAGTGCCCGGCGTAAGTTCTCTTCCATCAAGCCACCTAAAATAAAGCCAAGTAGCAATGGAGCCAGTGGGAAGTTGGCTAGTCTCAAGGCAATGGCGCCCATCGCAATCAACAACATGATAAATACATCCATGGTATTGAAGGAGACCAGATACACCCCGGTGATGGAGAAGAACAGGATCATCGGAAGCAGCACAGTTCTAGGTACTGCCAGTAACTTGGAGATATATGGGATCAGCGGCAGGTTTAAAATAACCAGCACAATGTTGCCAAAGTACATGGAAATAATCACTGACCAGAAAACGTCAGGGTGTTCAACGAACAAGCGTGGCCCAGGCTGAATGCCGTATGCGATCAATGCGCCGAGCATAATGGCAGTGGTGCCCGAACCCGGAATACCTAACGTAAGCAGAGGGACAAACGAACCACTTGATGCTGCATTGTTGGCTGACTCTGGTGCCACAAGGCCACGAATACTGCCTTTACCAAACTCTTCTTTTTTCTCTTTCGGAGCAAGGTTGCGTTCCATACCGTAACTGAGGAAAGCTGCAATGGTTGCGCCTGCACCCGGAAGTACGCCAGTAAAGAAACCTAAGATTGAAGAGCGGATCGAGACCGGCGCGACATCTTTTATTTCTTCCTTGGTGACCTTCATCGAACCGATATTGCTCATTCGGTTTTGTTCTTCGTTACGGGTATCTTGTTCGGGTTTCAAGATCCCCATTAAGGTCTCACCGAGTGCAAAAGTCGCCATGGCCAATAGTAGGAAACTAAAACCATCCATCAAATCGGTTAGGCCGAAGGTGAAACGCTCCACACCGACGCCTTTATCAATCCCCACTGTTGATAACATTAAGCCCAACACCGTCATCATCCATGCTTTGATGACTTGGCCTTTACCGGCGAAAGCAGCAACGGCAGACAAGCCAAGTAGCATCAGTGCAAAGTAATCAGATGATTGGAAGCTCAGCGATACAGTTGCCAGCGCGGGCGCTGCCACGAGCAGCATAATGGCGGACAAAGTACCCCCGGTAAACGATGAATACGCTGCCAGTGCTAATGCTTTACCTGCCTGACCTTTTTGCGCCATTGGATAGCCATCAAATGCGGTTACTACGGTGGATGAGCAGCCTGGTGCATTGATCAAAATCGAAGAAGTTGAACCACCAAATACTGCACCATAATAAACGCCAGCCATCAAAATAAGGCCAGAAGAAGGGTCTAGGCCGTAGGTGATAGGGATCATTAGCGCTATGGCGGAAATTGGCCCAAGCCCCGGCAACATGCCAATAAAGGTGCCGACGAAACAACCGACGATCACCATCATCAGGTTCATTGGCATCACTGCGGTCGATAGACCCTGTAAGATTCCATCTAACATAATCCAAGTCCTTAAATTACGATGCCCAAAGGGTAAAGATCAGCCCCGGTTCCAGATAAATATCCAGTCCCTGAGTCAGAAGAAGGTAGAAGGCGATCACGAATGGAAATGACGCCCCAAAAAGAATGCTTTTGCGGCGCTCTCCGAGTAAGTAGAAACCGGCAAGAAGAAAGAAACCTGTCGCTAATACAAACCCAAGATAAGTCAGCCCAACACCATAGAGCGCCATCAGAGCAAGAAACCCACCAAGCAGTTTCCAGTTAAAGCCGACCACTGCGCCGCTCTGCATGTCTGGCTGACCAGTGACCAATAAAAGTAGTGAGAGCCCAATACCTACGTAAGTAAGCAGGGTAGGAAGCGTTCTGGCCGTAAAGGGTTCGTACTCATCTCCGGGGAAAAGAGGAATTTGTGACGTTTGGTAGCCGTAACATAGGCATAGAAGCAAGAATATCATTGCACCGACACGATCGCGGCACAGTAGGTACTCTTTACTCATCAATTTCGTTGGCAGATCCGACATATCCAACTCCATATGAAGTTCTGAACCATGCTGCCTGAGTTGTTGGTATTAGCGACAAACGCATGACCTTATTCGCGGTGCAGATGGTTGGGTAAAGAAAAACCGTACTTAAGAAGTTAATGAAAATGTTCTCAGGGTGGCCATTAACCAAAGGGTAAGCGGATTGCTGCTAGTCAATTTACTTACCTGTTTATTTCGCAATAAACAAAGGAGTTTTGAATGTAATCTTAAGTACGGCAAAAACAGGGTTAACCACTGACCGGAGTGACCGGTCAATGTGAGGACTGGTACAAGTCAGCCCTCACTGGTGGGTTATTTCAAGAAACCAAGTTCACGCATTAGGTCGCCCATCTGCTTCTCTTGATCTTCCAGAAATGCGTAGAAATCTTTGTCTGCTTTGTAGTTGTCAATCCAGCCATTGCGGTCACGTACCACTTGCCATTGGTCTGTCTTGTACATTTTCTTCAGAGCCGTATTCCACTCATCAATTTTTTCTTGGCTTGCCCCAGGAGCGGCGAAGAATCCACGCCAGTTAGCGAATATAGTCTCATTACCATACTCAGCAAGTGTTGGGATATCTGGTGCGGCGGCTAGACGCTCAGGTGCAGTGACGGCAAGAATTTTAACTTGGCCAGATTTTGACATCTCCAATACTTCACCAAGTCCGGTAGACAGAAGCTGCGTTTCACCAGAGAGCAATGCTGCCATTGCTTTACCGCCTGCATCGTATGCTATGTAGCGTACTTTCTTAGCATCAAAACCTTCGCCTTTAAAGGCGGCTGCAACCACAAGGTGATCCATGCTGCCACGCGCTGATCCACCTGCAATTTTCACTTTGCGAGGGTTGCTTTCAAAATCCTTCACGACGTCTTTCCACGTGTTGTATTTTGAATCAGGGATGGTCACGATTGCGCCATAATCTGCAATGGTCGCGGCTACAGGAGTCAAATCACGGAAAGACTGAGGGAATACACCTGTGAGTGAACGAACGACGATGGGAGTTGAGTTCACCATCAGCGTGTCTTCTTGGCGTTTTGCTGTTTCAATAAGGTGTGCGATGGCTTTACCGCCGCCGCCGCCAGAAAGGTTTTGGAATGAGACATTCTCAACGATGTCTTCTTTAACCAATACATCACCCGTACCACGAGCAGTCATGTCCCAGCCACCGCCAGCGCCACCAGGGATTAGAAAGTGGATTTTGTCGAGATCAGCTGCAAAAGCGTTGAAAGAAAATGAAGCAGCGATGATCGAAGCGGCCAGTGTTGGTTTGAGTACCTTAAACATGTTTCACGTTCCTTATGTAGGCGTACATCTCTTAGTGAAATGCACTTATCGTTATATGTTTGGTCTGCTCGGAAGGGAAGATTCAACCTTGCAGATGTGTTTAAGGTTAAAAAGGTGTTAAATCTTTGTCTTTAAAGCGTATATAAAAAGAATATTGAGCATAAAAAAGGTTTTGTTCATAAAGTTCACGGCGCACCCTTAAGACACGCAATTTCGTTCAATACTTCCAACTTCTATCGCTTTACTCTGATAAAAAAGAGGAGATATAGGCATGGAGCAAATGTTATTGAGTATGTTGGTCTTTGCATTAGTTGGTGCGATTACGCCGGGGCCTGTCAATTTGATTGCGATGAGTTGTGCGAGCACGGGTTCAAAATTGCAAGCCATGTTTCATGTGGTAGGAGCATCCGTCGCCTATGCTGTTGTGGTATTGAGTTGTGGCACTCTACTTAGTCGGGTTGCGTTGTTAGATAGCACTATTGAATTTGTGCTTCAGGTGGTGGGGAGCGGATTCCTTTTATACGTTGCTTATCGGATTGCGACGTCAACGGCAAGTACTATACAGGCTCAAGAAATGCCTTCAACCAGTAATTTATGGATTGGCGCAGTTGCCCAATTCTCAAATCCTAAGGCTTGGCTGGTGGCGATGTCTGGGGTTAGTGTTTATGTGCTTGGTCATGATAATTCGATGCTATTACTGTTTATGTTTACGTTAATATCATTTCTTGCTTGCCTTTTCGGCGTGGGATGTTGGGCATGGCTTGGCAAGTGGCTTTCAAAAAGACTTGAAAAAGTTGCGTACCAACGCCATTTTAATCAAGTGATGGCAATACTATTAGCCATTTCAGTGAGCACTATATGGATGTAGTGGAGAGACAATGAAAAAGGACGTAAGTGCGTGTTTCAAACGAAGCACACAATTGCCCAATGTGGAGCTACGCATTGCTGACCGTAGTACGGCTTGCTATCAGGCTCATTCCCATGACGAATTCTCGTTTGGTGTGATTGATGATGGTCAGGCGCTGTATGCGAACCGAAAACGACAATATCATGTTCGTAAAGGCGATATTGTCACTATTAACCCATCTGATGTTCATGCTTGTAACCCTCAAGCAGGTGACTGGTCTTATCGAATGCTGTTTGTTGATGCCCGATGGATGGGGGAAATACAACAGGAAGTGGTTCAGAGTCAGCAACAAGATTATTTCGCGTTTGAACATGATTTAGAGCGACGTTTAGATTTGAGTCAGACATTTAACCAGCTTTTCGCTGCGTTATATCACGACAATTCGACGTTAAATGCGGAGATATTGCTATTTGAGTTTGTTGCAGGATGCAGTGCTTTAGCTTCTGAACCTAAAGTTGCAAGCATGCCTTTATTGCATCAAGTGAAAGAAAAATTACTGGATCAGGTCGATAGCAACCATCAATTGGATGACTTAGCTAAAGACGTGGACATGAACCGTTACCAACTGCTCCGAGCTTTTAAACATCAGTATGGTTTGCCGCCTCATGCTTTTTTAATGGATGAGAAAATAAAGCGAGCCAAAGTACTGCTTCGTCAAGGTTATTCACTAACAGAGACTGCTCTTCAATTAGGGTTTTCTGACCAAGCGCATTTCCAGCGCCAATTTAAGAAAAAAGCGGCGGTGACGCCGAAGTTTTACCAATCTCATTTCATTTAGAGTCTGTGTCTTTTAGAAGCAACATTTGATAACAGGAAGGAAGCGCTGAAGGAGTGGCTAACGTTGCGAGTGTGCGCGCCAATGCAATAAAGTCATCTATGGGTTTGGCCAATCCGGTTCTGGTGAGTTGAGCTTGTGACGAGAACCTTGGACTGGCAGTTAAACCTTGATGAGATTGGTATGCTGCACCGATAGGGACCAAACTGCCAAAATCGATGAGCGTCACTTGTTGTTGGTCATTTACGAGCAAGTTTTCAGGTTTAATGTCTCCGTGGATATACCCTATGTTGTGTATGCTCGTCAGTATGGTGGCAACCTGCTTCTCCAGTTGATAAATATTGGAAATATTTTTCTGGGTCGGCCGCTCGCCACAAAAAGGCAATGCTACCCAATCGATGCCTTGTGAAGAGTGGTAATCCAACAATTCCGGCCAAGATTCAGCACGGTGTTGAGTGAGAAATTGTACTTCTTGCAATAGCTGCTGCTTTTTGGCTTGCGAGAAAGCGATTTTGATTACCACACAACCGTAGTTTTGGTGGCTGGCTTTGACGCTATGTTTTGTAATGAATTCATGAACTTGATAACCGGATCGCCGAAGTAAATGGACGATCCGATCTCGTTGAGAAGTGTTGGTCGTTATCGTCAATGTCATCTCAAATCAAATACTGCTTGGTAACGCAAAGCCAGCAAAGAATCCCGGCACAAATGGGTTGCTTTGCCCTTGAGTTCGAATCGCAAGGCGAACCTTGCTTCCTTCGTGGCTGAACTCAATATGAGTATCTTGTGATGTCGCATTTTTCACTCTTGGTTCGACCAACCTGAACCAATTCCAATGCCCGCTGTATTGCTGATTATCTAATGATTGCTGTTGGGCTTTCAGTTCAAAGGTGAGGCTGTCTGTCAGCTCATTTTCTCCTGTCCAAGATTGGTTACTCCATAGCATAGGCCCGTGTTGATAGCTGAATATCGGCTTTTCGGCAAAGATAGAAAATTCAGTGATGTCTGCACTCATCTCCAAGGCTTTGATCTGAAACTGAACAGTTACTTTACTCGGATCACTTAAAAATAGTGCGCTGCGTATGTCGCTTGCTTTCTCGAGCATTTGCCACACACTTGGGTCCAGCGCTAAGCCTGAGTTGGGTAATAAACCCGGTAGGTAAGGGCTATGATCGTCAGCTTTAATAAAACTCTTTAGTTTGCTGTTGTAGTAGCTGTCCAATGTACCGCTGGATTTAAAAAAGGTTTTTACATCAGCAATGCTGGCTTCCGACGTCGCACCGCGACTGAAGGGATAAAATGCTGCAATGGTTTGTTGATAGGGTTGATAGACCTCTTTCTGCCAAGTTGTGTTGAGATATTGATGGGCAAGGCTTAATAGCATCTCATTGCTTTGTACTGTGATGTTTTTCAGAATTTGCGCCAATAAGATATGTTGATTGTCATTGAGTGAGGACAAGGTTGAGATCGGATTACTGGCTTTCAGTGACGCTGAAAGGGTTTGATAAGCCAGTTTTTGTGGGTCATTACTGCTGTAATAGTCACTGAGCCAGCTTTGAGTTTTAGTGAGCAGGCCTAGGATGGTGTCAATGGGCTTTTGACCTTGCTCATCTGTGGCAACAAGTTTGTGGAACTCTTGAAAACTCAGCTTAATTTGTCTTGCTGATTCGACTTTGTCGTTATCAATATCTGCTTGCGACTGTGCGCTTTCATTTTGGTCCTGACTTGGTGTCACAAGCTGGACTTCAGTGTATTTGCTGATGATGTTATACAGATTTGATACCGGGTTATCGCTTGCTGCGGTGAGAATATCTAAGGTGTTATTTAAAGCCGCTGAATTGTTGATCTCTACAACACTGACATTCGCGATGAAATCACGCCAATAGTTAATGTAGTCATTTTGATACATCTGTTTCAGATCTCGACTGATGCGATACATCTCGAGTGCGCTTGGCGCTGTTCCTGCGACTCCTTCATAGGCAGAAAGGGCTTCTTTTAATACTGGAGAGTCGACAGACAGATCCAACTCATTGAACCCAGAAGGGGTGTATAGGTAGGGAACCATATACCCCACGTACTGGGGTGAGAAATGGAAGATTTGTGAAAACTGGTTGCCAAGTTCATGGCGAACATCAATGCGTGAAGCATACTTGGCTGAGTTCAAAATGTGATCATACAAGAGTGTCTCAACACCCGTTTGATTGATTACTTTCTTTGCGAGCTGCTCTAACTCGACATTTGCCTTTACGGGGACCAGATCTTTTGTAAACACATCATCTAAAAGGACCTGCAATTGGGCAAGGTTGACGCTGTCTGCTTCCCCTTGTTCATGTAAGCTGTTGATAAAATAGCTTTTGAGCTCTTCAATATTCGTCCTTTCCTTATTGAAGAGTAAGCGATAGCTGTTAAGTAGAGAGAGCGTTTTTGCCTGATCTTCTAAGTTTACGTAGACAAATAAATCTTTCTCCAGCGTATTCTCCATAGATGGGATCAACACTTGCTCTAACTCATTGAAATATGCCTGTTCTACCTCTTGTTTAATGCTAGAGCTGGGGAAGAAAGGCAAGGAGTACCATGGTTCTGGTTGGAGGTACAACGCGTAGATCTTGTGTAGAGAGTAGAGATTGGGAATGTTGTCAGCCATATTTTCAATATCATATGGTGCTGCGGCAATGGCTTCTTTATATCTTTCCAGCATGTTATCCGCACGAGCTTCACGCAGGTTTTGGTAGTCAAAATCGAATTTGATGACAGCCAAAACAAAACCAAGGAGCGCTAACCACGTGAACGTGTAGGCGGTTTGAGCAAAAAATAGGAAGTTCTGTTTGCGCTTATTCACGCCAACTAGTGTGTGTTCATTTAACACCACATGACTCATGAGGTGTTGTGCAAACAGTGTTTGTTGGACTGGTATTTGTGGGTGATGTTTGTAGTGTTCATGCCCCAAAGCAAGATTGACGGCACTTGCGAGCAAATCGTTGGTTTCGCCTTCTTGCCCTGTGTGAGTAAAGTAAAAACCTCTAAATTGAAGACCATCACTAAGCTGTTCTCCTCGATACAATCGTTGTAAGAACAACCATAAGCTTTGTTTCAATAGGCCAAATTGATAGGGTGCGCTGGAAATGGCCGTTCGGTAATCTTGGTTTAATTGCCCTGAGAGTGCAGTGCTCATGTTCGCAATGAGTTGCGATATAAGATGGTCATATTCATCATTAAACCAGTTAGCATCGATACCGCCATGTTTTTGGTGTGGCGATGTGGCTCCAAAGACTTCATTTCGTTTTGCTTCATCAAATGCAGAGAAAAACTGACAAAAATCGGCGATATTACCCATATTTGTGATGATGTTATAAATCGGCAAATTTAACCCAAACACATGATTGAAGGTTTTTATTTGCGATTTTTGCTGATCAGCGTGTTGGGTAATCGCTTCGCTGCTTTTTAGTAGGCTATCTACCTTGGTTGAAAGCAACAAGCCATTAATGGCTTGTCGAGGGCGCCATTTCATCAGACAACGGCACAATGTTTGGATATATTCAGGGTGTTGATCCTCTCCCTGACTGATAGAAATGAGAATCGAGTGCTCACTGAGCCAGAATAGAATCGGGAACTCAATATCATTCCCAAAATCGTCAACCTTATAGGCTTCATAACCCATCTGAGTCATGATACTTCGATCTTTATTAGGCTCTTCACTCAGCAGTAAGTAAATAGGCTGATCATACCGACTGGTCAGGCGTTTTTTACGTTTTTGTGCATTTAGCATACGTTTAAAATGCAGCGCAAGTAGCTTCTTGCGTTTCAGGATCAGCAAATGTTCTTGTGTTGCCTTTGGCTTACTTCGCTTCCGCCAAAGTAGCCAGGAACAAAGTCCACAACTGAGCATTCCGACAAATAGCGCTGCAATTAAGCTTTGGATCCAATATGTGGGAGAAAACAAAAACCAACCGCTGATAAAAACAATTCCTGAAAGAAGGATGAATACAAGCAGGCTAATCACTGCTAGCTTGCTTTTCGACGGTTTTTGAGTGTTTGGTGCTTCCGTAGCCATAGTTAATTCGATTCTTCCTTGCTGTCTACTGAACCAGAGGTCTGAACAATAATGGGTTTAATGCTCGCTTTCTTGCTGAACCAGTCTTTTATCTCACGAGCCTGTTGTATGGACTCTGTTCTAATGATGACTCTGAAATAAGCACGATACTGATCAACTTGTGTGTGATAACTCGATGGGGGGAGTTGATTGACATACGCACGTGCATTTTTTTCGGTTGAAAAAGTCGCAAGTTGAACCAACCAGTCTGTTTGGGAAGGCGCAACAGTAACAGTTGGTGATGCGATGGCTTTCAACTTACTCCCACGTTGAGGTGCGCTTTGTAAATCCTTATCGCTACTAATAAAAACGATGTCACTTACTTCACCAGAGAGCACATATCGCTGGCTGTAATCGGTTAAAAAACTAAAATCACGTGCGCGCTGGTCATGTGTTTTGTTGTACCAAAATTGGGTAAGTGCAATGGTGGTTGTGATAAGGCAGACAAAAAATAGGGTCGTGATCCAGTAACGCTTTTTGCGTGACGGTTTACGTACTTTGGGTAAGATGACTTTTGTGTGGCAGAAAATCCCACCAATTTGCCGATATTGGCTAATGATTTGTTCCAGCTGGTGGATAAATAACTTTCTTTGTTCACTACCAGCTTCTTGATATTGACCACGAAATCCCACATTAAGAAAAATGTAAATGATTTCGAGTAGGTCGATCAGTTTATGGGGTTGACGTAGTGCTTTGTCGGCGACAGTAAAAAACAATTCACCACCGTTACGCATGCCAAAAAGCTCACTTAAGAGCGTTTTGTTTTCCCAACCTCGCTTTTCTCCCCAGTCTGTATAGATGATGAATTCATCTAATACTACGGCATATAGAAAACACAGCTTGTCGATAACCGCGACGGGATAGGTTAATTCGGCACCTTTTGCTTTGATCTCGTTAATGCTTTTAACAAGCTGATGTCTTAGTGTCGAGAGGTCTTCTGGTTCTGGGAGTGTCTGGATTTTTAATGTGATCGATAGTAATTCACTACTAATATTAATGAGCTGATTCTCAGCTTTATCAAAATGGCGAAGAAATTCGATTTGCTGATTACCGACCAGTACGCGCTTGTCTTTAGGTTGGTCTGGTGTGCTATTAGGGGCAACGAAGCTTTGTTCGCCGCCATCCCAAACCAATGTGTCTTCGTCTAAATAGTCCATTGGCTACCTCAGCGCGTACAAAACGACGTCCAATTCTGCTATGCGGGCATCGATATGCAGTGCAATTGCATCTCTGTTTTCAAGCATTTCCGTCCACATGCGATCGGAGGTGTCGATTTCAAAATATGCCATCCCTTGCATTGGTTTTAGCTCGCTAGGCGCTAACGGTAATGGTGTCAATTGGATTCCAGACAGGGCATTGCGCACGATATCAACGATGCGGTTGTTGTTACTAAGCTTGGCTGATATCGGAAACAACTCGTTGAGTTCAGAACTGCTAACGTTAGATCTAACACTCAGTACAAAGCGACGATTAGCTACACTACTTGGGTCTTTGATCATAGTGCGCAGTAGGCGGCGTTTTTCGAATAATGAACTGTCCCAGTGGAATTCGATAACAGAGTCTTGCTGAACTAATGTCAGTAAATTTCTAAGGTTAGAAAACAGCGGATTAAAATTCTGATACAGCTTGTGGTATTGCAATGGTTGGCACACATCAGGAATAGCGGGTGTTAACGCCATCACTTGTGCTTCAAACTGTTTCAGCTTTTCATAGAGTTGGTGTGTTTGCAGCTTGTCATTGCTGATGGTCAGGTCAAACCAAGGCAACCAAGTATTTAGAGTTTGAAGCCAGAGATAATCTTGCATCATGGACTGGGCGCTTTTTTGCCCTTGTCCTGCCTGAATTCGTTTGAGTAGATTGGATGCACGATTGCTGGTTAGGGCATGGATCTCTTTCACTCGCTCTGTGAGGAACTGTGATGCGCCATAATGTAAGCAAGCCGGAATGAAAGCTCGGTCAAGAATGACATCTCCCGATTCGGTACTTTCAAGAATCTTTGCGACAGGAATGAGCGTAAAGCCTGACATATCTTCGCCTTCCAACTTAATACTGATATTTAAGTGGGCAACATCAATTTCGACGCTAGCATTGTCTGTGGTGGCAGTATCGAACACGTCGATAGACTGAGTGATATAGCGAGACTGAGCAGATTCAGTATTGCTGTAATCGTTGTTTCCTTGAAGTGAAATTGGCAGGGCTAGATACGCGTTTGACTCGATGGTTCCTTGCGGGATATCAATGGCAATTTCTCGTTTTAAGTCAAAGTACGTGCCATCTGGAAATACTCCTGAACACGTTGTTACTGACAACTTACCGATTTTAAGTAAATCGTGATTAATGGTGAGTTCGGTGATGCCGTAGAATGGAGCAAAGCCCGCCAGTGTTTCTACGTTCTGACGAATGTAATTTTGAACGTATCGGTCTTGTTGTTGAAAATGTTGTGGGGCAATGAACATACCTTCTTGCCATACTACTTTCTTAAATGCGTCCACGTGATTTCCCTATCTACTAACGGTGATTAAAAGATCTGCCACCAACTGGAATCAGGTGTGATGATTTCTAATGTTGCGTTCAAACCTGAAACGGACAGTTGTAAATACTGGTCATCGTTGCCTGGAAGTGTTGAGACCGACTTCGGCTCACTTTGCTGATAGTTGGCAAACTCGACCAATACGGCGAGATATTGAGTGTTCTTGTTGATGTCTAATGTCACATCAGTGGTTGTTTTTGGTAATGCAACGGGCAGTACTTGTTTAGAGACAAGGTTAGCCGCAAGTAGCTGAACATCGTTGTTGTACAAATCGATAAAAGGCAGCTGGTTGAACATTTGTTGGTCAGTGAGCTGATAAATTCGAATGACAACTGGGTTCGCATCGTTATAACCCGTTGGATTTATCGCATCATCCGTGCTGATTTTTAAACGGTATTGCGATACGACGGGAGTCGAGTCAGACGAGCACCCCGATATCATGATGGTGAGAAACAGTAATAATCGAACCATTACTTTTCCTCTCGTGTTTTTTGCATGTTTTCCATAAACAGTGCTTTAAACTGCCTTCTGAAATCTCCGCTGTCTTGACGGCGCTTGAAGTGTTTTCGGTAGATCCGCCAATAACGTTTCTCCTTACTAGAGAATAAGCCGCCAGACATATACTCGTTAAATTGGTGTTCTAGCTGCGAGGGTTCAAGTTCTGCAAGAAATTGATCAATCGTTTGTTCAAGTGCTTGAAAAAGAACTTCATGTTGCAACATGGGGTTACGAAGGTATTGTTGGTTTTTTTCCGTGATGGTGATGAGTTTATCGATGGATGCTTCGATTTGTGTGTCTTTACCTTCAGAAACTGGGAGGTATTCGTGATGCTTTGGACCGCGAGAATCTTCCCTTGGCACTGCATCGCCACTCAATTCGATGTTTGGGTCAATTTTTTCTGCGTCTATGTCTTCAAATGGATCGCTAGAAAATGGGTCATCACTCAGTACATTTTTATGTGAAAAGGGATTTTCTTCCACAATATCGGGAGACAGGGAGGCCGTCTCAAGAAAGTCTGCATCTTCATCTTCTAAATTTAGAGAGAATGGTTGGCTCATAGATGGTTCTTCATGTTGAGGTTCTTCTTCTGTGCTTGTTGAATTAGCAAAAGTAGATACCAACATTGAATAGTTTTCGATCTTGATGATATCCCCATCACTAAGGGGATAATCCTTGTTTGAAGTTAATGGCTTATCGTTAAGCTGAAGAGGGTTTTTTCCCATGTTTTTAATGGTATACCCTTTACCATTACGTGTAATCTGACCATGAACACGGGAGATCCGCTTGTGTTGATCGGGTAAAGCGATATCACATGAAGGTGCCCGACCAAGCTCACCTCCTTGTTCTGGTAAATAAATCACGCGTGAGGTTACGACCTCTTCAGCGGGTACAGAAATCAAATGAATACTGATTGCCACCGGCTATCCCTCGCACTTAGTTACAGCTGAATTGAAGGCTTCTAGAAAGCCTGAGTAGTTTTTTAGGAAACGATTAGAGAAATAAACACCCATTTGCTTAACTTCAACCAGTTCACTTCGAAAGTAATCTTTGGGCATAGCAGCGGTCTCAAGCTCAGTCTTGAACACCAGTTCATCCTCCAAGGCAACATCAATTTCCCTTTGTTTTAAAAGCCTTAGTAACACTCTAGCATCTCTTGGTTGTTTCACTACGTTGTAACCATTACGTTTAAGCCAAAACCATTTACTCGACCCAAACTTGGCAGAAAACTTAAGATTTACCTTTGACAATTCGTCGATTTGAGCTTGTACGCCGGGGCCAAAATACCAGTTTAATTTTTGCTCAGCGATTGGTGCTGAAAGGGTGGCGTATTCATCACGTTCTTGTGTTTGGCTTGCAACGAAAAAACCATGTTGTGTGCCGCTGTGAACATGAAGTTGAGCGTCTGACCAACCTGTCATGGTGATTTGATAAGGCTGGCCCATGTTACCTAGGGCGCATTTGACAAGATTTAGAGCGAGTCCTTGCATCTCACCATCTTGATAAGTTTGGTAAGGGGCCCAGTTTTGTGTAGTTAAAAGTAGGCGTGAAGGCCCAGTCGCTTGTTGAGCGCTTACCGATTGGCTCGCACCAAGCAGGGCAATAAGAAGATATTGATGATGTTTAGACAACCAATTACAAGACAACATCATGGTGTATTACCTATTAGTTCGGATATTTTAAGAATCGATACGGGAGGATAGTAATCCAGCTGTTTTGCCGCATCGATATTGACGATATATGAGTACTGACTTAGAGATTCGACGGGGACTTCAGAAGGTTGAGACTCTCCACTCAAGATCTGTTCGGCTTTATGCGCAGAGAACTGTCCCGCGTTGTAATAACGGCTAACGACACCAAAAAGCGCTTGATGCTTTCGTAGCGGTGTCTCGGTAGCAGAGAACGTAAGCAACTGGTTTTGATGCAGTTGACGAACGATAGTTTCTCCATTCGAGATGATGTAGGAGTCTGGTGGCAAGTAAGCCATTTGTATTTGATCCGCTTTCATCGCAGTGATGACTTGAGGTAGTGCAGCTAAATCTGGCTGATCTTCAACGATAGGAAGCGGGTATAGCGAAACGGTATAATTGTGTTGTTGAGCTAACTGTTGTAGCTTGTTGGCGGTTAATACGGCGTTGTTCTCTAATGGATTGTAAAGTACACCAATACGATGGATACCTTTCAGTTGTTCAATAACATTAAGTTGAACAGATATCGGCACAATATGGCTTACGCCAGTAAATGAACGAGGTTTACCATCTTCTAACAGTTGTGAGCCAACTGGGTCGGTGACGATATTGAATACGACAGGTGTTCGTTTTTTTAAACGGAACTCGCTGGGCTTATCTACGGTGCCAAGCAATGCGAGTGTGGTTGTTGTACCAAATGTATACACCAAGTCCGGTTTGAGCTCATCAATGTGGCTGAGATGCTTAAGTAAGGCTTGCTTATCTTTCTGGGCATCTAATTGTGTGTACGTGACTGCTCGCTGTTTCGACAAATAATCCATGAATCCGCGTTCTGCATCGGTGACACCACGCCAAAGCAACATCACAACGTGTTTACTGTCTTCATTGGCTGATATTGGCAAAGAAAATAGTGTGCTGAATGAAATGAGCGCGAACAGAAAATGTCTTATCATTTTATCGCCTCCAGTTGTTCACGATCCCTACGAGTGAAGAGTAAATAGAAGGCGGTTAGGGTTAATGAGCTGACAAGTAGTGCAATCCCAAACATCATGATGGTTTTTTCGTACTGGAACAGACTTAAAGCCAGTCCGGCCAACATTGGGCCAGCGATATTTCCCAGTCTTTCAGTTAGGCGGAAAATACCGATGACCTTTCCTTTATCGATGTCTTGATTTGCAAGTAAATCGACCAACAAAGGCACCTGAGGCGATATACAAATCCCATGTGCAATACCAATCATGATAACGATAGCGAGTAAGCCAACCGTTCCGGGGAGAAGAATAATATTGAGCAGTGCGATGGCAGAGATCACCCCGCCAAGAACAATAAAACTGATTTTTCGATCCCACTTGTCGATCAAAATGGCACTGAGTGGGGAGATAACGATGATAGCGAGTCCGTACCCCATCATAACGCGCCCAGATACAGCACTGCTTTCTCCGAGGTACTGAAGGTAAACAGGGCAGATGTAATAGAGAAAGCCCGTTAACACCACCTTGGCAGGTATTGCACTAAAAAGGGTAATGAGCGCAAAGTACTTATTGCTGAACAGCAATTTAAAGTCTCTCAGTTGTACTGGCCTACTTTGTTGATTGGTTTGGCCTTTTTCAAAGAAACTTGCAACAAGAAGGACGCTGATAAACCCGAGAATTGAGGCTAAAGCAAATGTGGTTGCGTAACCTAACTTGTCCGCCAGTATCCCTCCTATTGCCGCGCCACACAGAGACCCCGAGAAGAAAGCAGACAAGAATGTTGCCATTCCCTTTGTTCGATTGTGGTCGCTGGTGGTATCGGAAACATACCCTTGAGCAGAAATAAAGACGATACCGTAACCAATGGCAGTAACTGCTCGTGTCACCAGCAAAAACTCAAGATTGGATGACAGAGAAGTTGCGAGTAAACCTAAGCTGGTAATGATGCCGCCTGTGATCAGTGAACGGCGGCGTCCTACTTTGTCTGACCAATAGCCAGCGAAGGGCAGTGAAATAGCCCAACATAACATGAAGAGCGAAATAGGGAGGCTCGTGATCAAGCTTTCTGGTAACCAAGTTTGATTGGTAGGTAGGCTTGCTACGTAGTTGGGGAAAAAGGCGAGGGATGCGGCTTCTGCAAAAACCAAGATAAACATTGGCAGACGAATAAAATGGTAGTCCTGACTGTCTAATACATGTTTTTTCTGAGTTGGGTGAAAGCTTACGATCAATAGACGCAGACTGGCAATGAGCCTTCCTATTTCATCAGTACTTCTGATATTACTGACGTGGCTAACCATGTCTCTGTTCGCATTAACCAGCATCTGTTTGATGTGATGCCAAGGCATGCGGATCATATAGTTACAGAAGAATAGAATAATTTCGGCAACAACGAGGCAAGAGGCAACCAGCACAGTTAGCATATCCATTGCACTGTCTTTCATTAACTGGATGATTAGGTTGTCATCGGTGGCGACATTGAGCTCTATTTGGGTATTAGACGTGCTTTTGAGCGTATTGTTTACTCCCTGATTTACAGGTGAGATATGCTCTGGAAAGTGATAAAGCGTTTGGTGGTTCTGTTGCAAGGTTATGGCAATCAGTTCCGGGTGATGTTCAATATATTGAGCAAATTCTTGCTCAAGACCATTGAGTTTATTTAATGGAATGCCGTGTCCTAGCAGTCTCTCAACCATGGTGGTGAGCGTATGGCCTATCAAACTCGATTTTTGTTCTAGTTGTTGTTGATAAACAGATGAGAACAACTGCATTGATTGGTATGAACTACCAACGTTGGCAAATATCGTTAATGTAATGGCTAAGCAAATAACCAACAGAGGAAAGGATTTGGTTTTTGCCGATTGCCAGCGTTTGCCTTTGCTCGTGTGTAGAATGAGCTTTTGTGTTGCAAGCAACTTATCTTCTTTCGCTATGTTGTGGTTATCTAAAATATGTTGACCATGAACAATCACCGATGAAAATGAGTTCAATAAATACCGAAGAGTGACATAACCAATAAGCCCTGTGGCAAAGATCCAAAAAACAGCATAACTCAGCTGGTGTTGAAACAAGGTATCGGTAAGTATCGAGAGCTGTGAAGTGGCATAATGAAGCTTTAATTCTCCAACCACGATGTTAAAGGTGTTGACGATAGGCTTTGATAAAACACGCTCTGCTTCATGTGTTTGCTCTCCAATCGCAAAGAGAGTGTTGCCATTAATATCAATGACTTCAATCGCTTTAATGCCTGAGACAAGAGTCGAGCGGCGTTCAATCAAGGATTGAATATTGGTGATGGAAGCGAGGGGGAGGCCAAAACTTAACGCTTGTGATATATCGCTATAAGTTTCCTGTAGAACAACTTGGTAAATCGAGTCACTTGTTGTTGTGAGCCGTTTTTCAAAGTTCAGAAAACTTAAGACTGTATTTAACGTAACAGAAAATAGCAATACGGACACAATAGCAAGCGTCAACTTGCCTCTGAGAGACAAATTAATTCCACGTTTTGATTGCAGCTTAGCTTCCATTGTGCCCGTATCTTCCTGATTAGTTGATTTTTAACTCAAAGCCTTGATGAGAGCTTGGAGAGGTAACCGATACCTGTGAAATTGGCTCTTTTCGGCTAAGTCTTCCGATGCACTCTTCTGCCAGTTTCGGCATTAACGAGCGATTAATGATCTGCTCTACTGCACGTCCACCTGTTGTAGGATCTGTGTTTTTAGCAACAACGTATTGGACAAAGTTTTCATCCCAGCTAAAAGTCGCTTGGTATTGCTCTGCCAGTTTTTTCTTAATGCGATTAAGGGCAATTTCCGTGATCTTTGCTAGTTCGTCATCATTGAGTGGGTAGTATGGAATGATGGTGGTACGGCCAAGGAATGCAGGTTTAAAGTAGTGCTGCAGCTCTGGTCGAATGGTTTCGAGCAATTCATCATTATCGATGCGCTCTTGTGTGGTATCACAAGCATCACAAATCGCCTGATCGGCAGCGTTAGATGTCATGATGATGATGGTATTTTTAAAATCAACGGTACGGCCTTCACTGTCCTTGATATGGCCCTTATCGAAAATTTGATAGAACAGATCATGGACACCCGGATGGGCTTTTTCCATTTCGTCCAGCAATAAGACAGAATATGGATTGCGGCGAATTGCTTCGGTTAGTACGCCACCTTCACCAAACCCAACATAGCCTGCTGGGGAACCGAGTAGCATTGAGATTTTATGTTCTTCCTTAAACTCAGTCATGTTAATGACAGTGAGATCGTTACTGCCACCGTAGAGTTGTTCAGCCAGCGCCATTGCGGTTTCCGTTTTACCGACACCACTTGGGCCACACATAAGGAACACGCCAATGGGTTTTCGGTTGTCAGTTAGGCCTGCTCTGGAAATACGAATTGCTTTTGCGAGCTCTTGCTTGGCAACATTCTGACCGATAACGCGATTATCTAACACTTGTTCAAGGGTAAGCAGTTTGGCAATCTCATCGCTCATCATGTTGCCGACGGGGATACCGGTCCAGTTGGCAATAATTTGTGCAATGGTGTTGTCATCAACCATTGCATTCACAAGTGGCTCTTCACCTTGAACGTCACTTAACTCCTGCATAGCAATGTTCAATGCCTGTTGTTTGCCTTCATCCACCTCATTGGCTTCTTGTTGTTCCGTTATTTCTTGTTGCAACAGTTTGATCGCTTCAACAAGATCTACCTCTTTTTTCCAACGTACTTGGTAGTCGCACAGCTTTGCTTCGTTCGCTTCAATTTCCTGCTGTAGTGTTTGGATTTCCTGTTCTGAGATGCCGAATAGGGCATTTTCTTTCTCAAGTGCCGCTTTTTCATTTTTCTGGTAACGAATCGTCTGCTCGAGAGTTTCAATGACTTCAGGTTTCGAACCTTGAGTTAGTGCGATGCGAGCACTTGCGGTATCTAACAAGCTGATGGCTTT
This sequence comes from Vibrio sp. NTOU-M3, assembly GCF_040869035.1. Taxonomy (NCBI): domain Bacteria; kingdom Pseudomonadati; phylum Pseudomonadota; class Gammaproteobacteria; order Vibrionales; family Vibrionaceae; genus Vibrio; species Vibrio sp. NTOU-M3. Next base: position 1,759,519 of record NZ_CP162100.1, on the reverse strand, counting down.
ATCTGGTAACTGACGGCTAGGAAGGTAACGGATAGAGAGGTTAACTGCGGCATCAATTGCCGATTCTGCAATAAATGCACCATGGTGTTTTTGTAGAGAAGCAGCGATGCCTCTCAGCATTTGCATTGCATCTTCAGCATTTGGTTCTTCAATCGTAACGACTTGAAAGCGGCGTGTTAGGGCAGGATCTTTCTCGAAATATTTTTTGTATTCAGCCCAAGTTGTAGCAGCAAGAGTTTTAAACTCCCCCCTAGCCAAAGCGGGCTTTAACAGATTCGCGGCATCATTTTGTCCCGCTGCACCACCAGCACCGATAAGCGTATGGGCTTCATCAATGAACACAACAATTGGCTGCTCTGAGTTTTTCACCTCATTGATGACATCTTTTAAGCGATTTTCAAACTCACCTTTGACGCTAGCGCCTGCTTGCAATAGGCCGAGATCTAATGAATGGATCTGAACGCCTTGTAATGCAGCGGGAACTTCATCAGCTGCGATCCGCAAAGCAAGTCCTTCAACGACGGCCGTTTTCCCGACGCCTGGCTCTCCAACTAAAATAGGGTTGTTCTGGCGTTTTCTACACAAGATATCAATGGCTTTGCGTACTTCGGCGTTGCGCCCAGAAATAGGATCAATTTTTCCATCAAGGGCTTGTTGAGTAAGGTTTATGGTGTATTTACTCAATGCATCGTTGCCAGCGGGTGTTGCATCGACACTTCCTGACGCCGAGCTTTGTTGGGAACGAACAACTGGTGTTTTGTTGATTAATCCTTGCAGGGATTCTAACGAGAGTGACTCCAGTGTTTTTAGTTGAAGAGAACTTATTCCCATCACATTTTGTTGTAAGAGTGCCTGTATTAAATGAAGGCTGATAACTTGTGCATGTCCATAATTGACCGATGCTAGCATCCAAGCATCTTTGATTAACTCAGTTAACTCATGACTCAGTGTAGGTTGACCTTCACTGCCTTTGGGCAAGCGGGTGATCTTGTCGGTCAGTTCTGCAATCAACTGCTCTTGAGGCAAGTTTTGAGAATTCATAAGCTGCTGAAGTTGCGCGTCGTTTTGAGTGATGAGTTGCAACAACCAATGTTCCACTTCGATGGCAGGAACGCCTTGATTCATTGCTGCACCTGCAGAAACTTCAAGCGCCTGTTTCAGCTCTGTTGAGAGTTTGCCTACTAAATTTGTTAGTGTTACTTGAGTCATACTGAGTTCCTTGTATCTCGAAAGCTGTTTTTGTTGTTATCTAAGTAGAATTCGTACGGATTGTTCGGGTTTTCTTTCCGGAGCCATGCAGTCAACCTCACCAAGTTTGGCCGCTATTTGTGCCGATGAAGACAAAGTAGGGCGTTGAAGGTAGGCACGTTTCACATTCAGATAAATGGATACCGACGTGTTATCTCGAAGGTAATGTTGGACGATGTCCATCATTGTTTGACCAAGATAAACATCTTGTTCTATCTGCTTGAATTCCGAACGACTGGCAGGGGTAATTGATATATTTAAATGATTAAATTGAGCCAGACATGTTTTGCCGAGCAGAAAGCCTTTTCCGGCCCGGCTGTTAAACTCTTCTCTAGTTCCAATTCGAGTTAAAGAGTTATGGGGTAACTTCTTACGTTGATGCAGTTGACATGTCACATCGATGCTGTAGGGAAAATAGTCATTTAGGATTTGCTTGATGCTGCTTAAAGAGCGACTCTGCTGCCCAAGCAGAAATGAATATTGAAAATATGCTCTATGCTGTGTATGTAATGCAGAAAGATGATTGAGTAGCTCAAATTTCTGATGATTCTGTTCTTTTTCCAGTAACAACCACTTCTGTGATTCCACACGATAATCTATTTCAAAGTAACGCTGATTAAACACATCGAGAAAGTCCTTAAGTGCATGATCCTCGTTGTGTAGGGCGGCTAACAACTCTTCATAAATATAATTGGGGATAACGCCTTGAGAGCCAAATAGCGCTTGCTTCGCTAGCCGGAGTTTTGCTTTATTCCCTTTCAGTGAGAAATGTTGAATTTCGTCACCATCGCCAATAGGCATCGCTTCCGCTTTGAGTTGAATGGATATCTTTTGTTCGCTATGACTTTGCAGCTGTAGCAAATAACGCATCGCCTGAACAAAATCATATCGCCCTGTATTGGCCGCGATATCTTGCATCACATGCATAATTGGCTCCCGTGTAGTTTCGGGTATTGCTTGGCAATGCCGTCGCGACCATAGATTCGGATGGTGAGCTGGATATATCGGTCAAAGCTACAAAATTGTTGAAAAAACCGATTCAGAACATCACTAAACGCATGAAAAGGCCCTGTCGTATCCAATGTGATGTCGATTTCTGTTCCGGGAGAAAAGATATTATTTCCCATGACCCTTATTGCCGCGACTTGAGACTTAAACTCTACTGCACGAATCATCTGTATCTCCGAGGATGAAACGGGCTCACGTGTACAGAGTTTAAGCATTTGTTTTAGTGCTTGTTCTGGGTGCGGCACTTGGAGCATAGAAGCAAAATTGCAGTTCAATAACGCGATAAACTGCCAATGAAGGTTATGATCGCGCTCTCGCTCAATTGGTGCGGAAGGGGGATACAACAGTGCAAATTCACCCGGTAAGTCGATGTTCGCAAGGCACTCGATAGCGCCCTCAATACCACATGCTTGTTTTCCATTCGAACAAAGCAGTTCGGTGTTGTAGATCTTACCAAAGCTTGGCTGCCTATTGCCTTGCAACGATACCGTAACTTTAAAATCACCGTAGGTATCACGCGTACTTTGCCAATAGTCTGCTCGTTCATCTGAATGATATTTTTGCTTGAGCAGTGGTGTTAATGGTTTTGTACCCGTCGATGTTAATTCGTATACGTGTTTTATCTCTATAATTTCAATATTACTGTCACTGTGAGAGTCCGCTTTGACAGGAAGAGTTAAGCTCCTTTGATCATAAGTGACAGGTTCACCAGCTTGTTCGAATAAGTTGATGGCAGGGATGACGTTGAGTTTGAATACATCTGTGTTAAATAGGCGAATAAATTCTGTGGGAAGCGCTGACATGAACAGATTGACGATAATTTCAGATTGTTCAAATTGACACGCGACATCTGCAAAGCCTTTCAGTCTGAAAAACTGCCTTTTCTCTTTAAAAAAGAAGAACTCGTTGATCAATTGGTAACCAATAAACTGGTTTCCATGTTGAGGTAAAAAAGCGAATTCTTGGTCACTAATTCTGCTTTTTAGCCGGTTTGGCTCCAGTGAGACATGCTGTTTTGCTTCAATATCGGAGATTGAAATGGCCTTTGTTTGGCTAAGCAGCAATTCAACGAGAGAATCCGCATTATTCTCAAAGCCTTGAACAAAAAAATCGAAATCACTTAATGATAAATGGCTAAAGTGAAGAGCTGGATCACCTGTGGTTAAGGTCAGTTGTATTACCGCTGTTGTCGACTCAGTTGATTTTGGTCGATTAAAGCTAAATGGCGCACTTTGAGCATTTACATCACTTAATAAATACGGTGATATTTGTAATGTGTCTACGGTAGAGAATAAGCATTCCATACCATTAGACATAGCACTGAGTTGGGAACCATTGGGAAGTGTGGTTGACTCAGGCTTTTCTGGTGTTAATTCAAAGTAGGCAACACTCGGGATTGTTTGGGTATATGAGGGGTATAGAACATTGAGTAACCCTTCGATGGTTTCTGGTTGCTGCTCTGCAAGCTTTTGTTCCAACTTTGCATTTAAAAGTGCAACGCCATCAAGCAATCGGGCAATGCTTGGGTCTTCAATTTTGCCCTGATGAATGTTGAGACTCTCAGCGTGTTGCGGGTAATCAGCTCCAAATTGACCAAGTGAGCGACGCACCAAAGTCAGTTCTTGTTCAAAATATCGTAATAGAGGATCAGTCATAGCTGTCTTCCTCCATCGAGGTTGTTAGATCACTGAGTGAAATTTTAGAATCGAAGATAAGTTCCTTTTTTCCATTTTGAGTATTGGCTTGAGCAATGATATGAAATGCCAATGCGTTCTCATTTTCCTTTCGTTCAATCAGTTCGACCATGACACTGCTTAGCCTTGGCTCAAAGTGCTTAATCCAGTCGGCAATGCGCATAGAAAGTTGTGTTTGGTCAAGGTTAGCACTGAACAGCTGGATGTCTTCAATGCCAAATCTTAAGTTGGATTTTAGTGTTTGAGATAACCGATCATCGATATCCATTAATGGAGCTTCAGATTCAAACAATTTGGTTAGGTTATATTTAATATCGTCGATTTCCGCATCTCTCGTTATGGAAGACTGGGCAACAAACGTTCTCCAAAAACTCATTAGGCTACCTCGTCCAATTCTGTTGTTAATACCACCTCTCCACTAAAGTGGTCATATTGATATTGAGGAACCATTCGTAATGTGCATGCAAAACTGCCCGGAGCGGAGTGGGATTCCTCCACAGAGATCTTGGCAAAACTCAATGGATACTTTGCTAATGTCTCTTCATTCGCGTTGGTTACATTGCTAGAGAATTTCTCAATCCATTGAGTTAGAAACAGTTCACATTCTGCTGCTGTATTAAAGCTACCGATCATTTCTCGGACTTGAACTTTCAAATAATGTGCAATTCGACAAGACATGAGCGTGGTTTGAACTTGGTTCAGTACTTTATCGTTGTCGTTGTTACCATTTCGCCACACTGAGTTGTTACCATTAAAATAATACGTATTAGTTTGCTGGCTTTTGGTGAGTGGAATGAAGCCATGCTGGGCGTAAAAGGTTGATACTTGGCCAAATAACGTGATGTCAGTGACTGGCTTTGACAGGTATTCACTTTGTTGTTTTGAATTGGGAAGGTTTATCAATGCACCTTGGAACTTGTCGTTCCAGCGAGATTTGAGAAAGCCAAACCAGTTAACTCGGTGATGTTCACGCATGATGCTTGCAATAAATGCAAAACATGCATTCCCCCATAATCCGTTACCACTTTCGTTATACAAAAAGCCGACTTGAGCGTTGTGGTGAATAGAGCGCATCCGTATCCTAGGCATGACCAATGCGGTAAATCGAGAGCTGGCTTTCGCCCTTAATGCTTCCCAAGCTTGGTAATCCGGACCTGAAAGGATTTTTTCAATCCGTGTGATATCAGAAATCCAGTCAGCTCCACTGTTCACGAAAAAGTGCTCGTCAGGTGAAAGCACTATTGGACATAGTGTTGACTCTCCTAATTTTCCGAGAAGCTCAAGAGTAAAGAGATCATCGAAGTCGGCGTCGACGTCAATATCCATTGATACAGCGTGGGTGAACATGATGCAGCCAAAGGGATGCCCCCCAAGGGTGTTGAGCTCTTGATTTCCGATTTTATTGTAAAGCTCGCAAGCACGTATGTTGTACGCTTGATTCATGTCTGATGAGACTTCGTTCCACGACATATCAAGTATCTTAAGCTGCGTTCTTTGAGCGTTGATTGGGAGTAATGCAAGCCCCTGAATACCACGCCAGTTGCTTTCCATATGTACAAAATCACGATCATGCATGATGTTATCGAGCTGCTTAGAAAGGGCGCTGTCGAGTTCCGTAATTAACCTAGAAACGGCTGCAATAAGTTGTTGTTTGTTAGTTAGGTCTAGATTGGGAATACAGGCGAGTAAAGACAATGCTTCTGCTAAAAAAGCATTGTCTTTACTGTCTAATTGATTGAATTTTTCTTGCCAATTCGTGTTTAACATCATACGAATTTAGTAGCCGGATTGCTCCGGCTACTCTCATGCTTAACCTGGGATTTTTGCAACCATTCGAACTGAGGTTGTCAGCTCTTCCAATTGCAACCAAGGGCGTAAATGAGCAACAGCGGAGTATGAGCCAGGGCGGCCTGGCTGCTCCACAACTTCGATTCTGGATTCTGCTAAAGGCGTCTTTGCTCGTTGATCATTACCAATTGCACCAGCATTGGTGTATTGATCGATCCATAGCTGTAATTCTCTTTGAATATCTGGTGCTTCTAAGTTCGAACCCAGCTTGTCACGTCCCATCACTTTCAAATAATGGGCGATGCGACTGCTTGCCATGATATACGGTAGGCGTGCTGAGATTGCAGCATTAGCCGTGGCATCAGGATCGGTATATGTCTTTGGTTTTTGAGTTGTTTGTCCACCAATGAACACGCCGTAATTTGAGTTTTTGTAGTGAACTAGTGGTAGGAAACCAAGATCACTCAACTCTTTTTCACGTTCATCAGTTAGATTGACTTCCGTTGGGCATTGTTGAACAAGATCACCGGCTTCGGTTTTGTAGGTGAGGTTTGGTAAGTTTTCGACTTTACCGCCATTGTCTAACCCACGAATCGCTGTACACCAACCGTAGGCAGTATAGGCTTGGGTCATTTTCAGTCCTAACTCATATGCCGCATTAGACCAAACAAGCTCATCGTTATTGCTTGGATTAGGGTTGCCATCCATATCAGTGTCTAACTCTTCATAGTTAAACAAGTTGGTACCCAAACCTTTATCTCCGTATGGTAGACGGGCAAGTGTGCGTGGCAAGGTTAAGGTCACGTAACGCGCATCGTCACTTTCACGGAAAGAGTTCCATGCAGCATAAGCAGGGGAGTCAAATCCAGCCGCGACTGGTTTACCTTCATCGAAAGTAGTGAAGTCATTAAACTCAAACATTTCAGCATTGGCTGCTGCGATAAATGGAGCATGGCATGCTGCGGCAACTTCGCCCATGTAGCGTAGTAGTGCGACATCTTCATCTTTGGCACTAAATTCATAGTCGCCAATAAACGTCCCATACGGTTCGCCACCTGCCGTGCCGTACTCACCTTGGTATACCGCATTGAACAAGGGGCTGCGATCGATTGCAGGTGCATCTTCAAACTGCTCAAGTAACTCTTCTTGGCTGAAGTCGACCATTTTGATTTTTAGATCACGGCCTAATTCACTTTCTTTTACCAGTTTTTGTAAGCCTCGCCATGAGCCTTCGAGTTTCTGAAACTCATTTTGTTGCATCACTTCAGAAAGCTGCTTCGATAGTTTTTTATCGATTTCAGCGATGGCACTTTCTATTGTCTTAGTGACGTTTTTATCCCATGCGACAGTGCCAGAAAGTGCCTGTTCTGCAAGCACTGAAAAAAGTTCTTTTGTTGTGTCTGCGGGTGTTTGTGTTGTTGCTTCTATTGCTCGGTCAAGAAAACTCAGTGTTCCTTCCGCGGCTTCAGTCTGGGTTTGAGTATCGGTTTCAGTGCTCATTACTCAGCTCCTTCTTGATTAATTCCAAGCTCTTCAGAAAGGGCGTTAATGGTGTCTGCGCTTTGTAGAACTTCTTTGAGCAGTTTTTCCAGATCACGAGAACGATCCGCTTTTGAAAGAAGAACTTTGAGCTGGTTACGAGTTTCGACCAATTTCTTCAAAGGTTCTACTTGCTCAACGATGGCCTCTGGTTCAAAGTCTTTCATCGAAGAGAAGGTTAGATTTGCCTCAAATTGGCTGTCATCATCGGCAAGAACGTTATCAACTTTCATTGAAAGTTCAGGACCAACGCGTTTCATTACGTTGTCAAAGTTGTCTTTGTCGATGTTGTAGAATGTACGATCTTCCACATCTTCTTTGTCTTGTTTATGCCCTGAGTAATCGCCAATTACGCCAACAACAAACGGTAACTCTTTGGTTTCGACCGCGCCGTTTGTTTCAACGTCATAAGTAATACTTACTCGGTTTTTACTTACGCGCTTATGTTGTGAATTTAGTGCCACAATCTATCTCCTTAAACGTTATGACGCAGTAGACGTAACCTTCGCAGTTGTTGCGTCAAATCCTACTTCAGGGCCTTTTTCAATCTTGCCGCCTTCGCCTTCGATGTAGTAAGCCTTAGATATTTCTGTGTACGTGAGGCTAAATGATTCATTTGGTAATGTGCCATCGCTTACGCCCATGTTGTAACTCGACATACGAGCTGCTTTCAGAGTAAGAATGAGATATGGATCAGCGCCAGAGCCCTCGCGGTTTGGTTTTGTCATGACGATTTCGACTGTCTTACCTTCGCCGCCAGGTGCATATAGGAAAGTGGTTAGGTAGGGTGTTGCACCATCACATCCGCGTGAGATGTTAACTTCGCCTAGAGCGACCATACCTTGGTCTGCGTTATTCGCATTACCGACATCAATGCCAACGCCACGTACAGCACTCCAGTTAACGCTGTCTACTGCAAAAAAGCCGTCCTTACCGCCAATTTTTTCAACAGTAGCGGCACCCTTTGGTTTTGTGCCGTCAATTCTCATAAATATAGAAGCCATTTAACTCTCCTTGGTTTGATCGCTCTGTATGGTTACCACTCGAAATCTTGAATACTGCCAGATGATTGAGTGGTTTCTGTTATGGGTGAAGTTATCGGTGATTCTGTTTGTTTAGGCTGATTTTCAACCGGGGGAGCAGAAACTGCCGTTGGAACAGGAATTGGGACTTGTTTGTCACTTAAATCGGTTTGGTCTAAGTTATCCATTCCCGTTAATTGGTTGATATAACTTAGAACATGCTTTTCATTGCCGATCATTTCTTCTAACAGCTCAGGAAGACTCATGTATCCCCAACGAATGGCTCTTTCCAGAAGAAAAGAAATAGGGCTATGTGGTTCCGTTTGTTTAAAAAACTCTGCGAGTTTACGTAACTCTCCAAATGCCTGATCTCGATTGGAAATGGCAGAACTTGTGACTGTTTGTTGCGCTGAATTCGATAAATCCATACCATTTGTTGCCGTATGTATTACGTCCTGCGTTGTGGTGCTTATCTGTGCTTGAAGTGGGGTAGTCGACTCAGTTTGGGCTACAGGATCGGGTACGATATTATTTGTTGATGTTTGATTATCTGATTCTGTTTCTGTGATCAATTGATAATTGCTATCGAGGGGCCAGTGAGCGCTTATATCGCGTACTAGGTATTCAATGGCTTTTAGCAAGTTAACTAAATTGGATTTAATGAACTTGAAACTTACGGTGGAAGCGCCAACTTCTTTGCATTTTGCTGCAATTAGAGTTTCGGTTGTTGTTAGTGATTCAAGAGATTGGGCGAGATTCTGTAACGTATCTTGAAGCTCTTGCTCGTTAAAAGCTTTCTGACTGCTCTCTTTCAATACCGCTAGTGAGCCATCACGCTCAGCTAGGAGAAAATCTCCGTATGTAATAGTGCTGATTAGCAGGGTGAGTTGCAATGGGACGTAAATGGCAGTGCTATCATCGCTTTCACCGACCAATTGTAGCAGCGGTTTTATCCTAAACTCCGCCCATTCTCTTGCCGCAGACTCATCATCAGTTGCTTTGAGTTTTTCTCTTGGGGGCATAGGGTTGAGTGTTGGCCAGTATAATTCAACGTATTGCTTGAGCACATCTAAAGACTGGCTTAAATGCAAAAAGGGTGCATCGGTAAAAAGCTGGCTTGCTATATACCATCCAAGGATTTCTAAGTCTTTGGTTGACTGGCGAAGCGTTTCATATGTCGTGTTATTGAGTGCCTGCCAGTTATTGTAATTGGCTTCTAGTAGATCCTCATTCTTTGAAGCATCTGGTGTTTCTACCAGCTGCCTAAAGGATGACTGGGCAGTGTTATAGGCATTCCTTAAACTACGATATGTCGTTCGGTCTAGCTTTAAATATGCACCACAAGGTGCTTGCTCAGAGATAGGAGAGAGCAAACCTTCAACATCAATCATAAGCAATCCGTTGCTAATATAAATCCATCTTATAGAACTTACGAATTATTCGTATCTTGTTTGTTAAGTATTATTAATTACTCTTGTTAATTGTTAATGGTAGGGTGTTTTTGTAAAAAGTCTCAAACAAATTAATTATTTGACCTAAAGTTTGAAGCGCCTCCAGAAAACTGGACGGATGACGGTATAAAACTATAAATAACCTATTTAAAAATAGGGGCTTATCCCCCGATAAGTACTGTGGGCATTCCTAGTACAATGCTGCCGCCATGTGCAGTTGTATCTCCCATTCTCGCAGCAGGTTTGTTTCCGATCAGTACTGTTGCACTACCTTTAACAATACTGTCGGGAGGACCGACACAAACGCACATGTCGCCCATTGTTGCTGCGGGCATATTTCCGATTAAAACAGTGGGGGTCCCCGGGCCAGTTATAGGGCCACCTACGTGAGGAACTGGGGGAACCGCTGGGGTCTGCATAGGGCACACATGCATATCAGTGAGTCTAGCTGCAGGTAATGTCATTTAAGTCTCCTTACCATTACCACCATTAGCGATGTTTAATGCCATGGTGATCGCATGTTCGTAATACGTATCTGTTTCGCTCCACGCAGGTAAAACGGCTGCATGGTTAATTGCACCAGCAACGGCTTTAGCATAGAGAAATGGGTCTGGGAGTACTACAGGTAAGTCTGGTGCTACAATACTGCCTGAGCCATTCCAAAACACCGCTTGTGACAACCATGATGGCCCACAGTTTAAGTTAAGTCGTTGAGCAAATAATTCACTTTTACGGCGTGACTCTTCGGATGGTTGCAAAACCCATTGATGTGCGTTTTCGATGCATTGTTTTTGCTGAGAAGACCATACGTCAGCTCTGCTGCTGAGACACCCTATAGCCCACCAAATTGATTCTCTTACTGGTAGCGCGTGTGCAAAAAACTGAATTAAGTCATTGTAATAATGGCCATCCTGCATTGTGGAGATGGCTTCATCAATACGCATTTCTTGGCTGATTAATGATTTAGCTTCATCAGACGCCGGAAATCGATCCAACACCTGAGCGGCATATTGATAGGGGATTTTCTTGTGTGTCATTAGTTTACCTTTACAATTGCACCCTTAACTTCACCCATCACTCCGCCATCAAATGTGGCTTTGAGTCCAGATTTAAACTCAGCACTCAAGGAGCCTTCAGCAGATAATGTTGTGTCTGCTTTGACTGAGACACTCATCCCTTTGATGCTATTTGAACTTGTCGCCTCGATAGCCGTTGTTGTTCCTGAGACCTTATTGGCAGACGTAGCCTTACTGGTTACGTTGGTCCCTTCGAGGTTGAGTGAGCTGCTGGCCTTAATATCAATATTGCTGGCCTCGATAGAAATGGATGAACTTGAAAGGGTGATTTTGCTCGAACCCACCTTAAGTTCAATACTGCTATCTGCTTCTAATGTTATTGATTTTGCTTTTTCAGAGAGCTCTTTTGTAACAGTTAGGGTGTAGTTATCTTCTGTTGATACGTTTATGGCTTTAGTCACAGACTGAGACAGTTCACCTTTAACCGTTTCAGTGTGGTTATTTTCAACTTCTTGTGTAAGGTCTTTTGCGGCATGTAAGTAGAGCAGTTCATTATCTTTCTTATCATCAAAATAAAGCTCGTTACTTTGCCCAGAAAGCTTGGTTTTAATACCCGTCTTAGTACTATTGGATTCCTTATAGGGAGGCGGGTTCTTACTGTTGTAGACGCTCCCTGTAATAATGGGTTGATCCGGATCGCCATCGATAAAGGCGACTAGAACTTCTTGCCCAACGCGCGGTATAAACTGGGTGCCATAACTATTGCCTGCCATCATTTGGGCGACTCGCACATAACAACTGGTTTTGTCGCCTGTTGTTTCTGTGTCCCAATGAAACTGTATCCTGACTCTTCCTTGTTCATCTTGATTAATTTCGCCACTTGACGAGCCCGCGACAAGTGCACTTTGCAAACCGTGAACTCGTTGTTTTTCAATTAATTGAGGGTAATGAGTGACAGATTTTGGGATGAGTTCTATTTCGACATCGCATTCGACAGATTCGGTGTATTGAGTTCGAATGGAGACTACGGAATAGTCTCCTTGCTGGGATTTGTCTAAATGATTAGCTAATGAAAACCAAGTACCCAACTCAAATGCATCCTGCTTCGCGGTTGCAATAATTTGTTGGTATTGTTGTTCGATTAATTCGATGCGCCGCTTCGCTAAATTACTGGCGAGATCGGTTCGATCACCATTAATACCAAGTGGTGGGTAGTGAGTCTGCGTCAGTTTAGAAGCATTTGCTATCGAGTGGGTGGTTTTCTTGGGTTTGCTGGAAATCAATTTTGTTTGGTTGTAATCGAAACTTGTAAGTTCAATACTTGAACCATGAAAACAGCTCTTGGGCATCCACCTGTCAATTAGAGGATTTTTCCCTTCTGGAACTTCGACCATATCAAATTGATTGATTTCTGCTTTATCAAAAGGAGATTGAGCATCTTGGCAAAGCATGGTGTGTTTTCCGTCGGAATGTTGGAAAAAAAAGTGGATCCCTTCTTCCGCCATCAATCGGCAGACAAAGTCGAAATCGGATTCGTTATACTGTAAGCAATACTCTCGTTTTGTTGCTGGCAAATTGTTCAATTGGTACTGGCCACTAAAACCCGCATTGTTGAACACATCAGTAATAATTTCTTTGGTTGATTGATTCTGATAAACACGAAATCCATGTGTGTATTTAAGCAAGGATAACCATGGGCGTAGAATGATTTGATAACTCGAATATTGAAGATTTGAATCAATGGAGAGATGCTGGATCTCCGTAATAATCCCATTAAATGTTTTTGATTTGGTTAGGTTACCTGATTGGTTGGCAAAACGCTGTAACGTCAAGGATTGCCCTAACTGGTTTTGTAGATCAAACGAATTGGAAATGAGAGTCACTACAATCTCAAATGGTACCGAGAGTGAATCGGTGACTTGAAAAGAAGTTACTGTATGTTCTTCATTTTTATAATCTTTTGCCGACATTGTGCTTGTAGAAGCAGAAAACTGTCCAGCCATATCTATTCCTTAATCATGTGTGAAATAGCAATTGGTCCCTAATTGTTATTTGTGTCAGTAATTACTAGGTCTTATGTGTTATTTAATTGTAAATAATTAATCATTATTTCTTAGTGTATGAATATTTTGTGTCGGGATGGAGTAAGGAGAGTGTGATGTCGAACGCAAATACAAAGAAAACTAAGGAAACAACTACATACGAAGACAAACCTCAAAGTTGATCATCAAGTGTTTATCACGATGAACCAGAAAAGATCTTGATTGACGCTAGCTTGATGGATCAAAGTCAATCTGTATTTATGTTTTCAAAATGGTTTTCTCTTCGCGTGTTAAAGATGCCTGCTTTATTTAGGTGCTTTTTAACGACTATCGACCAGTAAGAGTCTTGCGTTGTTGTAGGCAAAATCCATTGCCTTGACTTCATTTTGGTGATCAAGAATATGGTCCACTGGTGGTAAAAATACAAAGAAAACCAGTGGTTCACGGTATAAGCGTTGCCAAGGTTGCTGAGATTCTGTTTTGTTATAACTATCTAAGAAAATGGTTAAAACTAAATCCCTTGGGTTAACCTCACTAGCAGGGAAGTACCCAGCTTCATGTACAGCTCCCCATACGCTAGTTAATGGTTTCTCAATTCCGGACTTTAAATACAGCTCGAACATATGTGGTTGCTGAGAGGATTCATAGTAGTTAGATAAGCGCTGTGTTAACCAAACTCCCTCTGTAAATGGTAGATAATTAAGATTGTTTAAAACCACTTGATTGGACGCAGGACAAAGTTGAATGGTGTGTGTTGGTTGTCGTGATGCATAGAGTTGACACGAAAACTCCTTCACCAGTTCTTCTAAAGAACGATGAAACTCTTGGCTTTCCAATGCAATTTTTGATGAATCATCATAAGCCTCAGCAAAGACGACGGGCATCGACTGGTTAATCATATCAGTGGCAGTAAGTGAGACGAGACGATTGTTGACAATCGCACTTCGCAGCACGTTATTCGTCTCTTTTACAGTTAATTCTTCCTTTGAATAGGTGGCATCGGATAGAGAAGGGTACCGGTTTTCTTTTGTACTATCAGTAAATGCAATACAACCAGAAAGCAATGTTGTCATGGCTAAAAAGCCTAGTAGCTTGCTCTTCAATCTTGACCCTTAAATTCACTTTTGAATGATTGATTATTAATGGTAGTGTCGTACGGTTTACATTGCTTAGGGATTTGTCACAAATATGAATCGTGATGGGTATTGGTTTTCGATGTTTTCTTATGAAATAAGAAAGAGTGAACTATACCTTAGTCTAAATTGTCGACAATATTCTTGATTGTCGACACTTTTATAGCCTATTTTATATTCAGTTGAGCAAATTGTAGACACTTTGGTGTCTTCTAAGCGAGTGCATTGAATATGAATACGGAACTAAAAACTCGTCATAAAGTAGTTGTTTCTGAAAAAGAGAATACAAAGTCAGAAACGCTAACAGAATCGTTAATTGAAGCGATCGTAAGTGGTGAAATCGAACCGGGCAGTAAAATCTCAGAGCCTGAATTAGCCAAGAAATATCAAGTGAGTAGAGGCCCTTTGCGTGAGGCCATGATGCGCCTTGAAGGACTTGGCTTGATTGAGCGTATTCCGCATGTTGGTGCTCGTGTTATCACTTTCTCTCCAGAAAAACTCATAGAATTGTATTCCGTTCGCGAAGCATTAGAGGGCATGGCTGCTAGACTTGCTGCTCGCTATATCACTCAAGAAGAATTACTGAGTTTGGAAATGCTATTGTCGACACATTCCAAACATATCGACGAAGTTGAAGGGGCGTCTTACTTCCACCAGCATGGTGACTTCGACTTCCACTATCGAATCATTCAAGCGAGCCGAAACAGCAAGCTTATCTCTTTGCTTTGCGACGAGCTATATCACTTGTTGCGTATGTATCGTTACCAATCGCCACGTGCGCAATCTCGTCCTAATGAAGCACTCAATGAACACAAATTCATTCTGCAAGCGATTCGCAACCGTGATGAAGAGCTGGCAGAAATGCTGATGAGAAGGCACATCTCAGGCAGCCGAAAACTTATCGAATTACAGATTACAGATTCCGAAACTTTACCCAAAATAATTGGAGTTGCGGCGCGGCAACAAGACAATTCAACCCTATGAGCATAGGTGCGCTATGTAATTTGGGTGAATTGGCGCAGTTAACAAAGCTGCAGCTTCAAGTATGAAGGGTAAAACAAGACTAGAAGGAAATTGTCATGCGCTTATCTCCGGGGGCGAAGTTCAGACTCGCCATTGAGCAAAACAATCCGCTGCAGATCGTCGGCACCATTAACCCATACTGCGCCATGATGGCGAAAAACTTGGGTCACCAAGCTATCTATTTGTCGGGTGGCGGTATCGCCAACGCATCTTACGGTTTGCCAGATCTTGGCATCACAACATTGAACGATGTTTTGGTGGACGTAGACCGCATCACCAACGCGTGTGATTTGCCGTTATTGGTTGATATCGATACCGGCTTTGGTGGTGCTTTTAATATTGCTCGCACCATCAAGGCGATGGAAAAAGCAGGGGCTGCGGCTGTGCACATGGAAGACCAAGTGGCGCAGAAGCGTTGTGGTCATCGTCCAAACAAAGCGATTGTTAGCCAACAAGAAATGGTCGACCGCGTGAAAGCGGCGGTGGATGCACGTAATGATGAGAGCTTTGTCATTATGGCTCGTACTGATGCGTTAGCGGTTGAAGGCATGGACAGTGCGATTGAACGTGCGATTGCATGTGTGGAAGCGGGCGCAGATATGATCTTCCCAGAAGCAATGAATCAGCTCGACCAATATCAACAGTTCTCGGCAGCGCTCGAAGACGCGACAGGGAAGCACGTTCCAATTCTTGCCAACATTACTGAGTTTGGACAAACGCCATTATACGGCTGTGAAGAGCTAGCCCAATCCAAAGTGGACATGGTTTTGTACCCATTGAGTGCATTCCGTGCGATGAACAAAGCGGCAGAGATGGTTTACAAACACTTGCTTGAAGTTGGCAACCAAGAAGCGTTGCTTGATTCAATGCAGACACGAAAAGAGCTGTATGAGCACCTTAATTACCACGACTACGAGAATAAGTTAGACAAGCTGTTTTCGGAGGGTAAATAAGGTCAACAAAGAAACAAACGGAAGCCCAAGAAAAGAATCTCTAATCCAATAACGTGAAAATTGTCTGATTCAAAAGAGCCCATTAAGAGAGCCAAATCAGACAGAAAAGGAGTTCAACAATGCCTCATTCTGTAGAAAAGAAAGCTGAGATAGGTGGCGCAGGTCTACGCGGTCAAAGCGCTGGAAGCACAGCTTTATGCACTGTCGGTAAAACGGGGACGGGTCTAACGTATCGTGGTTACGATATTACGGACTTGGCAAATCATGCTCAATTTGAAGAAGTGGCGCATTTGCTGTTACGCGGTCACTTACCTAATCAACAAGAGCTAGACGCGTACAAGACACATCTATTGAGCTTGCGTGGCTTACCAGCGGAGCTTAAGCAAGCGCTAGAGCTTATCCCTGCTGATGCTCACCCGATGGATGTTATGCGCACAGGTTGCTCTATGTTGGGTAACTTAGAGCAAGAAATGGACTTTGAGCAACAGCTCCATGCTACTGAGCGAATGCTGGCGCTTTTCCCTGCCATAATCTGTTACTGGTATCGCTTCAGCCACGATGGCGTGCGAATCAAAACGCACGATAACAGTGAAGACTGCATTGGCGGCTACTTCCTAAAACTGCTCACCGATAAAGCACCAAGTGAAACGCACAAAAAGGTGATGCACTGTTCTTTGATTCTTTATGCAGAGCATGAGTTTAATGCCTCAACATTTGCAGCGCGTGTGTGTGCTTCTACGCTTTCTGATCTTCATTCTTGTATTACGGCTGCTATCGGCACGCTGCGTGGTCCACTTCATGGAGGGGCAAACGAAGCGGCGATGGAGATGATCCAAGATTGGCAAACGCCAGATGAGGCAGAAGCCAATATTCTGCAAATGCTAGAGAACAAAGACAAAATTATGGGCTTTGGTCATGCGATTTATCGGGAAAGTGACCCTCGCAATGCGCTGATAAAGCGTTGGTCAGAAGCGTTATCGAAAGAGGTGGGTGACAAACATCTTTACGCGGTTTCGGAGCGCGTGGAATCCGTAATGAAGCGCGAGAAAGGTCTGTTCTGTAATGCCGACTTCTTCCATGCTTCGGCTTACCACTTCATGGATATTCCGACCAAATTGTTTACGCCAATCTTTGTGATGAGCCGACTGACAGGTTGGGCGGCGCACGTGTATGAACAACGAGCGAACAACCGAATCATTCGCCCAAGTGCGGATTATACCGGACCGGATCATCAAGACTGGGTGCCAATCGAACAACGCTAGCGCGTGACGCCTCTTTGTGAGTTTTGTCTTGATGGCATTCACAAGGGGCGTCTCTTTCACCGCGAATCCATTTCAAAAACAGTATCGCGGTGCGTTCAGGCACAAGATGTACACTAAAGCGGAAGCAAGCCCATGAGCATCACCACAAATATAAATACTCAATATCGTAAGCCGCTCCCGGGAACCCAACTCGATTATTTTGATACCCGAGAAGCAGTTAACGATATTTCTCCTGGAGCCTATGAAAAGCTCCCATACACCTCACGCGTTTTAGCAGAGCAGTTGGTTCGTCGCTGCGACCCAAGTACGCTCACTGATAGCTTAAAACAGTTGATTGAACGCAAGCGTGACCTTGATTTTCCTTGGTATCCGGCACGCGTAGTTTGTCATGACATTCTTGGACAAACTGCATTAGTCGACCTCGCTGGTTTGCGTGATGCGATTGCCGAACAAGGCGGTGACCCTGCGAAAGTAAACCCTGTGGTTGAAACGCAATTGATCGTTGACCATTCACTGGCAGTTGAACACGCAGGCTTTGACCCAGAGGCGTTTGAGAAAAACCGCGCGATAGAAGAGCGCAGAAACGAAGATCGATTCCACTTTATCGAATGGTGTAAGACGGCATTTGAGAACGTCAGTGTTATTCCTGCGGGTAACGGCATCATGCACCAAATTAATTTGGAGAAGATGTCTCCGGTTGTGCAAGCGAAGCAAGGCATTGCCTATCCCGATACCTGTGTCGGCACAGACAGTCATACACCTCACGTTGATTCACTTGGCGTTATTGCAATTGGTGTCGGCGGCTTAGAGGCGGAGACGGTTATGCTTGGTCGCCCGTCGATGATGCGTCTACCAGACATTGTTGGTGTGAAGCTGACTGGTAAGCGTCAACCGGGTATTACGGCCACTGATATCGTGTTGGCGATTACCGAGTTCCTACGCAATGAACGCGTGGTTTCATCCTATCTCGAGTTCTTTGGTGAAGGGGTGCGAGACCTAACCATTGGCGACCGCGCAACCATCTCAAACATGACGCCAGAATACGGCGCAACCGCTGGGATGTTCTACATTGATGAGCAGACCATTAATTACCTCAAACTGACGGGGCGCGATGATCAACAGGTCGACTTGGTCGAGAAGTACGCCAAGCAAACTGGTCTATGGGCAGATGATTTAGACACGGCAGTTTACGAGCGCGTACTTGAGTTTGATTTGTCTCAAGTCGGGCGCAATTTGGCAGGTCCATCTAATCCTCATCGTCGTTTACCTACCTCAGAGCTTGCTGAGCGCGGCGTTTCTGGCGAGTGGCAAGAGAATGAAGGCGAACTTCCAGATGGCGCGGTGATCATCGCGGCAATTACTTCTTGTACCAACACCAGTAACCCAAGAAACGTTGTGGCAGCAGGTCTGGTTGCTAAGAAAGCGAATGAGCTTGGTTTGGTACGCAAACCTTGGGTGAAGTCTTCATTTGCACCGGGCTCAAAAGTGGCTCGACTCTACCTTGAAGAATCTGGCTTACTCCCTGAACTAGAGAAACTTGGTTTTGGTATCGTGGCTTATGCGTGCACAACCTGTAACGGCATGAGTGGCGCACTTGACCCGAAAGTCCAACAAGAAATCATCGATCGAGATCTGTATTCAACGGCGGTACTTTCTGGGAACCGCAACTTTGATGGTCGAATTCATCCATACGCAAAACAAGCATTTTTAGCATCGCCACCTTTGGTCGTTGCTTACGCGTTAGCCGGTACGATTCGTTTTGATATCGAACGTGACTCTTTAGGCACAGACAAAGACGGCAAGCCGGTTTATCTCAATGACTTGTGGCCAACGGATGAAGAAATTGATGCTGTGGTGGGTGAGTACGTTAAGCCAGAGCAGTTTAATCAAGTCTACATTCAAATGTTTAAACTGAATGATGAGGCTCGTAACCCAAATCCGCTCTACGATTGGCGTCCGATGAGTACGTATATCCGTCGACCTCCCTACTGGCAAAAAGAGGGGGAGGGAGCACTGGCTGGTGAGCGAACTCTGTCTTCAATGCGTCCTCTTGCCGTTTTAGGCGATAACATTACGACCGACCATTTGTCGCCATCGAACGCGATTTTGGCAAGCAGCGCCGCAGGTGAGTACCTTGCGAAGATGGGCGTGCCAGAAGAAGACTTTAACTCATACGCGACTCACCGAGGCGATCACTTAACCGCGCAGCGTGCCACTTTCGCTAATCCAAAACTGTTCAACGAAATGGTCAAGGAAAATGGCGAAGTAGTGCAAGGGTCGTTAGCGAGAGTCGAACCTGAAGGCAAAGTGACACGCATGTGGGAAGCGATTGAGACTTACATGAATCGCAAGCAGCCACTTATCGTGGTCGCGGGTGCGGATTATGGTCAAGGATCGTCGCGAGATTGGGCGGCGAAAGGCGTTCGCTTGGCGGGGGTAGAAGCCATTGTCGCTGAAGGTTTTGAGCGCATTCACCGTACCAATTTAGTTGGCATGGGCGTACTTCCTCTGCAATTTAAAGATGGCGTGAACCGAAAGACGCTCGAATTAGATGGCACTGAACTTTATGACGTTATCGGCGATATCACTCCAGGTGCTGATTTGGCGTTGGTGATTACTCGTGCGAATGGCGACAAGGTTGATGTGCCGGTGACTTGTCGACTCGATACCGAAGATGAAGTTCACGTGTACAAAGCGGGTGGCGTGTTACAGCGCTTTGCTCAAGATTTCCTCTCGCAATAGATAGCGCAATAACGGAGCAAGATATGGATAGCAAGATGCAAAGCCAAATCAAAGTCCCGGCGACTTACATGCGCGGCGGTACGAGCAAAGGTGTGTTCTTCAACCTTGAAGATTTGCCACAACCAGCGCAAGTCGCAGGAGAGGCGAGAGACAAACTGCTACTTCGTGTGATTGGTAGCCCTGACCCGTATGCCAAACAGATTGATGGCATGGGCGGCGCGACTTCCAGCACCAGTAAAACTGTGATTGTGTCGCGCAGTGAGCGAGTCGATCACGACGTTGATTACCTGTTCGGGCAAGTATCGATAGATAAGCCGTTTGTCGATTGGAGTGGTAACTGTGGCAACCTTTCTGCAGCAGTCGGGCCTTTCGCCATTCATGCAGGGTTGATCGACGAAGATCGTATTCCCGAAAACGGCATCGTTACTGTTCGCGTATGGCAGGTAAATATTGGCAAAACCATATTGATTCATGTACCAGTCGTAAATGGTTTTGTTCAAGAAACAGGGGAGTTTGAGCTTGATGGTGTGACGTTCTCAGCGGCAGAAATCCAAGTTGATTTTGTCGACCCTGCTGATGGCGAAGGCAGCATGTTTCCAACCGGTAATCTAGTAGACGATTTGGTCGTACCAGATGTTGGGACGTTCAACGCCACCTTCATTAACGCAGGCATACCGACGATCTTCATTGATGCAGAAGCACTTGGCTACCAAGGCACTGAGCTTCAAGATGACATCAATAACGATGAATTTGCGCTTACAAGGTTTGAGTTCATTCGTGCTCATGGCGCGTTAAAAATGGGGCTTATTGATTCACTCGAAGAGGCTCAAACACGTCAACACACGCCTAAGATTGCGTTTGTTTCCCAGCCTAAATCCTATTTATCGTCGAGTGGTAAAGCCGTAGAAGCAGGTGAGGTCGATATTCTCGTCCGGGCTTTATCTATGGGCAAACTTCACCACGCCATGATGGGAACCGCAGCGGTTGCTATTGCCTCGGCGGCATGCGTCCCGGGTACTTTAGTCAATTTGGCGGCTGGTGGCGGAGAGAAAGAGTCTGTGACGTTTGGGCATCCATCAGGAACGCTTAAGGTGGGGGCGAAACCCAAACAAACAGAACAAGGTTGGGTGGTTGAGAAAGCCATCATGAGCCGCAGCGCGAGAATACTGATGGAGGGCTTTGTGCGTGTTCCCTCCAATGTCTTTGAATAACACAATTGCATGGTAGAAATACTTATACCAACCACATCAATTATTTGATCATTCTTGCTTGTTAAAACCGCTGATAACTTCGTTAAACCTATTTCTTAGTTAAAGAAGGTGTAGGTAGAACAACTAGCTAGCTGCAACCTTTGCCTTGTTCTAAGCGGTTTTACCTACGCAATCTTCTGAACATCTAATTAATGCGATTGGTATTAAAAAGCAATGTCATGACATACTGGAGGAAGCAATATGTCTGCATATCAAAAAGAATACCTTTGGGCACAAAATGAACCGGAAAACTTTTGGCGTGCTCAAGCTGAAAACATCGATTGGTTTGAAGCGCCAAACACCATCTTACAAGCTGACGAACATGGGATTGAACGTTGGTTTCCTGATGGCGTAATGAACACGTCATGGCTTGCGTTGGATTATCATTGCGAGCAAGGAAGAGGCGATAAAACCGCCTTGATTTATGATTCGCCAGTGACGGGGCAAAAACAAACTTACAGCTATCAAGCTTTGCGCGACCAAGTAGCAAAAATCGCGGGTATGCTTTCTAACCAAGGTGTTACCAAAGGCGATCGTGTGGTTATCTACATGCCGATGATCCCAGAGGCGGCAATGGCCATGCTAGCATGTGCTCGATTGGGCGCGATTCATTCGGTGGTGTTTGGCGGTTTTGCCCCGAATGAGCTTGCCGTTCGAATTGAAGATGCAGAACCCAAAGTCATCATGACGGCGTCTTGTGGCATCGAAATCAATAAGGTAATTCCATACAAACCAATGGTTGATAAAGCCATTATGGACAGCCGTTGGAAGCCAGAGAAAGTCTTTGTTCTTCAACGTTCGCAGTGCGAAGCCGAACTTAACCTTGAGCGTGATTTAGATTGGCAGCAAGAATACGCGCAATCCTTGCCTCATGCGTGTGTCCCTGTGCTTGCGATAGATCCTCTTTATATTCTCTATACCTCTGGCACAACAGGGAAACCAAAAGGCGTGGTGCGTGACAATGGTGGTCATGCTGTAGCGATGAAATATTCGATGACATCGATTTATAACATTCCTCAAGATGGTGTGTTCTGGGCTGCATCGGATGTAGGTTGGGTCGTTGGTCATTCATATATTGTGTACGCGCCGCTGATTCATGGCTGTACCACTATTTTGTTTGAAGGCAAACCGGTGAGAACACCAGACCCGGGTGCATTCTGGCGTGTTTGTGACGAATACAAAGTGGACGTGCTTTTCTCCGCGCCAACTGCTTTCCGTGCAATTAAGAAAGAAGATCCAGAAGGCGAGTTCATTAAGCAATACGACTTGTCGAACCTTGATTCTATTTTCATGGCAGGTGAACGTCTTGACCCACCAACACTAGAATGGGTAGAAAGCAAAGCAGATAAGCCGGTCATTGACCACTGGTGGCAAACCGAGACTGGATGGGCTATCGCGGGCAATCTGACCGGTATTGAGATGATGCCGGTAAAAGCAGGCTCCGCTACCAAGCCGATTCCTGGCTATCAGGTCGAGATTCTCAACGAAATGGGCATGCTAGTGGGCGCAAATCAGCAAGGTTTTGTGGCTCTGAAGCGCCCATTACCACCAAGCTGTTTACCGACTGTCTGGCGCAACCATGATCGCTTTGAAACCGGTTATCTAAGTCAATTCCCGGGTTACTACGTATCGGGAGATGGCGGTTACCTAGATGAAGATGGCTACCTGTTTATCATGGGTCGTATTGATGACGTAATTAACGTTGCAGGTCACCGCCTGTCTACTGGCGAGATGGAAGAAATCGTTGGTGGTCACCCAGCGATTGCGGAATGTGCGGTAGTCGGTATTCATGATGAGTTAAAAGGGCAGCTACCACTTGGTTTCGTGGTTCTTAAAGATGGTGTGAAGATTGATGATCTAACGCTAGAGGGCGAGCTAGTTGGTAAAGTACGCAACGAGATTGGCGCAGTAGCGTGCTTTAAACATGCGCTTGTTGTTGACCGTTTGCCAAAGACTCGCTCGGGTAAGATCTTGCGAAGAACCATTCGTCAAATAGCCGATGGTGAACAATACGTGGTGCCATCCACTATTGATGACCCAAGCAGCTTAGAAGAAATAGAAAAAGCACTTAACCGTGAATAAATACTAGTAAAAAAGCCACTTAAACTGAGTGGCTTTTTTGATCCTAAAAGACGATGATGCTCACAACGATGTATATCCAGTTGTAAAAACTTAAGTAGAATTTGTGATGAAGTTAGTTATTGATTTTACTGGTAAATCTGTGATGGCAATATAAGACTCGTTTGCATTTGTTGTCTGAATGTCTTGTGTGTTTGTTTGTGTGTTCACATTATGAGTTCATTTTCATAATCTTTGCTTGGAAAAGACAGGTTATCTGCTTGATTAAAAGTTGACCGCAAAGGTCACCTATTAAAAAAGAGGATAATAAATTGAAATCAAAATGGACTATTTCTCTGTTGGCTGTTTCTGTCACATCAGGCATGGCTTTCGCAGAAGACATTACACAAATCGAATACACAGAAGTGGAACCAAGGATTGTAGGAGGGGGACCAGCTGCAGCACAAGATTGGAAATTTTACACCCAGATTGTGAGCCGCAGCAGCAACCGTTCCTATTGTGGTGCTAGTTATATCGGTAACGGATATGTTTTGACAGCAGCGCACTGTGTAGATGGAGATGCCCCTAGCCAGATAGCCGTTAAAATTGGTGGCGTAATTTACAATGGAACGGATGGAGTCCGTGAGAATGTGAGTGAAATACATGTTCATCCATCGTACAACAGCATTAACCTCGACAATGATATCGCTTTATTAAAACTTGCGTCGATCCCGCAAGGTGCTGTACCTGTTGAAATTGCAGATGGAAGCCTTAGTCAATATGCAATGGTGGGTGATTGGTTGACTGTGGCTGGTTTAGGCAGGACAAGTGAAGGTGGAAGTTCTCCGAGTGTTCTTCAAGAGGTCGATGTACCACTTATCTCTGATGCAACTTGTCGTCAAGCAGGAGGTAGTTATAGCAACGTTGGTACGGTGTCATTCTGTGCTGGCGTCCCTGAAGGTGGAATTGACTCATGCCAAGGTGACAGTGGCGGTCCGATAGTCATCAACCGTTCTGGTGTTATCACTCAACTCGGTATTGTCAGTTGGGGAATTGGTTGTGCTCGACCGGGTAAATATGGGGTATACAGTGACATTGCTGCATTACGTAGTTTTGTGAATCAAGTAACGGGTTCTAACCCTCCATCAGAAACCGTTTCAGTTGGTTACACCACCAATCAAACATTAACGTCATTTAAAGTTGGCGAGCTTAAGCAACATGTCTTTATGGTTAAAAACAATGGAACTGCGAATTTTACGGTAGATAATGTTTCATTAGTAGGATCAGGTGTTGCGTTGAATCCAGTGGTTGCACAAGATCGTTGTTCCATGACGACACTATCTTCGGGGGCACAATGTGGTGTTACAGTTGAGTTTGGAGCAAGTGCAGTGGGTACTGCAAACGTACAAATGAACTTTGGTATTGATAAAACGACCACCACTTACCGTGCAAACGTTTCAGCTACCGCAAATAGTGACGTGCCTCCAACGGGCAGTTGCCAGAATGAGTGGCTACCTTCACAGGTTTATCAGACAGGTGAACAAGTTAGCTGGAATGGTCAAACTTGGCAGGCTCAGTGGTGGACTCAAGGAGATAACCCTTCAGAATCCGGGCCATGGGGTGTTTGGCAAGCGGTGAGTCCATCTGACTGCAGTTCGACAACCACGCCACCACCTACTGAACCACCAGCACTGCCGCCTACAGATGGTACAGCTTATCAAGCCGGGACTAGCTACTCCGAAGGAGATGTTGTCACTAATAATGGAACCACTTATCAGTGTAAACCATGGCCTTATAGCTTGTGGTGTAGTTCGACCCCCAGTGCTTATAAGCCGGGAGTTGGTACCAGTTGGCAAGATGCGTGGTTACAGCTTTAATGAAGAAATAAGTGCGCTTTGGATTTGAGACAGCCATTTAAATCGATGAATTCTTATATCTTTAGACACAAAAAAGCCCCAGTATAAGGGGCTTTTTTTTATAGCAATTGTTAATATAGCGAAAACTTTATTCGTAATACGAAGATAGATATGCCAAATGTCCAAGTGAGAACGGCGAATACATCAGATTTAGAGCAGCTAAATGAGTTGATGTACTTGCTTCATGATGAACACCATCAATGTGAACCGGAACATTTTAAGACGGCTGAAGAGATCGAACAGGAAAAGAGTATTGCTCGGTATATCGACGGTCCCGACAGTGTTGTCTTTGTAGCAGAAGTGGAGAGCATCATTGTTGGATTTGTTACCGGGCATTTTTGTGAACTGGTCTCTACAGTAAGTAAACCTGTCCAAATGGGCAGTATTGATGAGTTGTATATTCTACCTTCGTATCGGAAGCAGAGTATTGCGAAAGAATTATGCCAGAAGATAGAGCAAAGATTTGCTGAGTATGGTGTAACTCAATTGTTTGTTGAGGTATGGAACTTCAACGAAAGAGCATTGAATTTTTATATGGAAGGTGGCTTTGCTCACCACATCCATTGGTTAAGAAAACCAATTTAAGTATTTAGTAAGTTGTATCAATGAGTTTATTACGAAGTCTATCAATTTTCCTTACCACATTTTTACTTGGAATGTGTCCTCTTTTGTCCAGTGCGAACGATGAAGCTCATGATTTAAGTGGAGTTTTATGTATAATCAAAGCTGACAATAAAATTTTACTTGTTGATGAAATATTAACAAACAAACTTTCACTACCTGGAGGACTGATTGATGCAGGTGAATCTCCAGAAGAAGCTGCACAAAGAGAAGTATGGGAAGAAACAGGGTTAGTTGTATCGATAGACAAGCTGTTGGCTAATCTTGGAAATACCTTAGTCTTTAGCTGTTCTTCAGACTCGGAGATAATTGCATACAATAGTGAGAACTTCTATTCTGGTCACGAATTACCTTCGTGGTTTTCTCCACACTTTGGTATTGAAATAGCTTCTGCGATGTTGATAGAGCCAAATGAAGTTCAAAACTCTCAATATAGATACCCTAAAGCTTGGCCTTATTTCCAAGAACTATATAAAGGAGTTAGCTCACAATCAGTGCAGTATGTGGATGATTTAATAGAAGCAGCTCCTCAATTTTATCAATATGAAATAAAATTGATGAATCAGTTAAATCTGATGTTAAATAAAACCTCGTTAAAATTTGATAAAATAATTAATCATATAACGATATTGACTAATATTATAGTTAAACCAGAATTTTTAATTGTAATATTTCCTTTGGTATTTTCATTATTTGGTCGAGAATTTGGTTTTATGTTATTCTTCTCGATATCAATAACTTCATTATTTACAATGACCGCTCAATATGGTTTTGAAATGCCTAGGCCTCATGTTTACTTTCCAGGAGGTTATATAAACCATACATATGGATATAATTTTCCCGATTTATCTAGCGCTATTTATACATGTGTATCTTTAATTATTGCTAGTCAGATATCTAAACCATATAAATCTAAATTAATATGGTTTTCTTCTATATTATTTTTAGTAATGGTACTAACGCAATTCTATAATCGTGATGCCTTTTTATTGGATATGATTGTTGGTGGTGTATTAGGGACTTTAGTTTCATGGCATATATTAAGAGCTAAGAAGAAATTGATGGCCACATCAATATTTAGCTTTGTTGGTCTTTGGGGGATACTGGTAATAATAACAGCAGGAATATGTTATTTATGGAAGGCGCCAGTATACTCTATGTGGCTTGGTGTGTTTATTTCAATGTGCGTATTTTCAATGTTTGGAAATGGAAATGGAAATGGAAATGGAAATGGAAATAATAAATTAAGTTATTGTGTATTTGATATATTAGTACTTTTATTGGTTAATGAAGTTATCAAATATATATCCAGTGAATATAATTATAGTGGTATTATAACTTTATTATTTGAAACACTTCGTTATCCGATCATAATGTTGGTATTTTTTGTTAATTTACAACGAAGGATGATAAAGTAATTAATAAAAGCCAAGGATTTAAATCTTTGGCTTTTATTTTTTCTCTAAGCTAATTTTATAAAATTAATTTATTTTTTACAATCAAGTATCACAATTTAAATTGTGATACTTGATGTTCAAGTGTTTCGCACTGCTTCGCTAAATCGATAAGTACGTTTTCACTCTGGCTGACCATATTAACCATGTCGCTGCTGTTATCAGCAATGCGTTGGACGTTGGTATTAACGTCTTCACTAACACTGGTTTGTTGGGTTGCAGCAGTTGCTATTTGTGAGTTCATATCGTTCATTAAGCTAATAGCATTAAGGATTTCATTGAGAGAAGTCATCGCACTGCCAGATTGTTCGATGGTTTGCTCGCCACTGACTTTACTTGCTTCCATTACACGTACAGCTTGTTGAGCTCCTTGTTGTAACTTCTCAATCATATTTTGAATTTCACCCGTACTTTCCTGTGTACGGCTGGCTAAAGAGCGAACTTCGTCAGCAACCACGGCAAAACCGCGGCCCTGTTCACCAGCACGGGCTGCTTCAATCGCTGCATTCAAAGCAAGCAGGTTGGTTTGTTCTGCAATACCGCGGATTACATCAAGAATAGATGCGATATTGTTTACATCTTGATCCAGCGTATGGATTACTTGACTCGCATTATCAATGTCTTGAGCGAGAGCACTAATGGAAGAGACGGTTGAGTTGACGACTTCGCTTGTCATTCGAACTTCATGATTTGCACTTTGGCTAGCAACTGCCGCGTCATTGGCATTACTGCTGACGGTTTGGCTGGTTACCTGCATTTCATGCACTGCTGCTGCAACGAGCTCACTCTCTTGTTGTTGCTGCTCAGTAAAAGAAGAGATTGTTCCCGAAATCTCTTTCATTTGTTCCATTTGTTGACGAACTGTTTGAGTGGTAAGAACAACACTTTCGATCGTCATTTGGATCTTTTGGACGAATTGGTTGAATGCTTTTGCTAAATGGCCAATCTCGTCTTGAGAAGTTACTGGGATCCGTTGGGTTAGGTCGCCATCACCTGAAGCGATTTCACTCATCGCTGATTCAATATCCTTAATAGGCTTAACGATGATATTAACAAGGAACCAAGCAGTAAAAATCGCAAGTGCGACAACTGAAATTGTACCGCCTTCAAGCGCTAACTCTGCTCGTTCAGAAGCATTGTTTATGTCTTTAAGCATCTTGCTCTGTCTATCTTCAATGATGTCCTTGACGACGTTGAGCTGCTTACGAACGGCACCAAACTGGTCTTCAAATACCTGTTTGTTTGCGTGGTAGTAATCCGCCTGATTGCTATTAGGTAAAGAGATAAAAGTTTCGTAGCTATTTAGCCAAGTTTTAGCAAGCGATACTAGTTTATCGACTTCTGCTTGGGAGCGGCTACTGAGTAAGCCAGTTTGAATTAGAGAATTTACAGATTCCATACGTGGAATAGCTTTATAAGCATTGTCTTTATATTCAAAAAGGTGGTGTTCGTGTTCTTCTGGTGAACTCGCTAATACCAGACCTTGAATCGCAGAGGTAGCTTGATACAAATCCCTGTATGCATCTTCAATATTGAAGATGATAGGCTGGATCTCTTGATGCAGTTGATGGGTTAGTTCACGCTGTATGTTTGTTTGAAATACATTGAACATTGAACTTGCTGAAAAAAGGAAAATGATGAGAAGAATTGGTGACGATATTTTCCATTTGATTGGCATGTTTTTAAGCATTTAGTTAATACCTTTATTTATTGCAATGGTGCCAAAGCATTATCTATGAAATTGGTACTAAATGTTTATGATCTTGCGCGTAAATGCATGTTTTTACGACAAAAGTCATTTGTCGTAACCATATCTGTTTGCAATTATTATGGATTTATTGGAACGGTGTTCTCATTATTTTGGGGGGATGTTACTGCGTTGTAATTAACTAAGCTGACGAGAAGAACAGTGTTTTTACTATCAATAAATTTGACGTTCTAGTTGGAGTCATTTAAGGTCTCGTTCCTGCAAATTTTGAAGATAGCTTGGGTTGGGCAACGTTGTACAAAATTAATGAAATGTTCGAGACCATTCAGGGAGAAGGGGTGTTTACTGGCGTACCTGCAGTGTTCGTCCGTTTACAAGAGTGCCCTGTGGGCTGCGCATGGTGTGACACCAAGCAAACATGGGATGCGACTCCTCAAGACGAACGTTCCGTTGAAGAAGTTCTCACTAAGACGATTGATACACCTACGTGGTGTCGTATGAGCGCTGAAGATATCATCGAACAATATCGTCAACTCGGTTTTAATGCTAATCACATTGTTATTACAGGTGGAGAGCCTTGCATATACGATTTGCGTGCTCTAACGTCCGCATTCGAAGCGATAGGTTGCTATTGCCAAATCGAAACCAGTGGTACCTATGAAATTCAGGCAACAGATTCAACCTGGGTGACAGTGTCACCTAAAGTGGCAATGAAAGGTAAGCTGCCTGTTTTGGATATTGCGCTTCAACGAGCAAATGAAATAAAACACCCAGTGGCAACAGATAAAGACATCGAGCAGTTAGACGTGCTTATACAGCGTGCTAATGTTTCTGAAAAGACGACGATCGCTTTACAACCTATTAGCCAAAAGCCTCGTGCAACGCAGTTGTGTATTGATACATGCATAAAGCGAAACTGGCGTTTGTCCATCCAAACTCACAAGTATTTGAGCATCGCTTAGGAGAAAGAAAAATGTCAACGGCGGTAGTAGTTTTCAGCGGTGGTCAGGACTCGACCACATGCTTGGTTCAGGCTTTAAAACAGTATGATGAAGTACACGCGATTACTTTTGATTATGGGCAGCGCCATAAGTTGGAAATCGAAGTTGCACAAAAGCTAGCGACGAAACTTGGTGTAAAGGCACATAAAGTAATGGACGTGGGTCTGTTAAACGAGCTTGCTATCAGTTCATTGACGAGAGATGACATTCCGGTATCTCATGAGCTTCAAGAGAATGGTCTTCCAAATTCATTTGTTCCAGGGCGCAATATTTTATTCCTTACTTTAGCAGGTATTTACGCCTATCAAATCGGTGCCGACTCTTTGATTACAGGTGTGTGTGAAACTGACTTTTCAGGATACCCAGATTGTCGTGATGACTTTGTTAAAGCGATGAATTCCGCTTTAGTTAAAGGGATGGATAGGGAACTAACGATTAAAACGCCATTGATGTGGTTAAACAAAGCCGAAACTTGGGCTTTAGCCGATCAGAATGATGCGTTGCAGTTGGTTAGAGAGGAAACATTAACCTGTTACAACGGCATCATCGGAGATGGGTGTGGTGATTGCCCTGCGTGCGACCTTCGTTCGATCGGTCTTCAAGATTATCTGGATAATCGTGAAGCTTTGATGGATAGCCTAACTAGAAAACAGAAGCAGAATGACTAATAGGGTTGTTATCTGCATCGATAATTGTGTTTTTCCCATTCTTTTTCGCTTGGCATAGTGCTTGATCAAGAATGGAATAGAGTACGTCGAAGTTACTCAATGCTCTTGGTGTTATTAAGTAAGACAAGCTAGCCGTGACATTGAGTGACTTGCCGGTCTCTGATGTAAAGCATGTGTTTGCAATGATATGGTGCAAACGTTCCACCCGGTCTACTACCTCGATTTCATCGATTCCCGGTATCAATACAATAAACTCTTCACCACCAAAGCGGCCAAGCATATCTAGTGAGCTCAATTCAGTGTTGATCGATTCAGATATTACTTGTAGGGCTTTATCTCCAGTAGAGTGACCATATAAGTCATTAATGTTTTTGAAATCATCCAGATCAAACAAAACTAAGAGATGTGTTTGGTTTGCGTCAGACACTTTCTGTTGTTTCTTTATATGCCTGATTGCCGCCGTGCGGTTGTATGAGTGTGTTAATGCATCCAATTTGAAATGCGCATTCTCTCTTCGTCGGATCGCCACCAAAGCTGCAATACAGAGTAATGAGACAATAAACAAGAACAAATAAAACTTGTTTAGCTTGTCTGCATTGCCCAATTTCTTATCCAGAATGATGTTCTGCGCTTCTAAACGGCTTATTTCAAGGTTTTCAGTAAACTGTGTGCGTTCAGATTCTAATGCTAGAAAAGCAAGGTTATGGTGATTGTCTCGACGGAGCAGCTCTGACTTAGCAAAATCCTTATAATATATGAGCGCTTGTACATGATCGCCTTTTTGTTCCGAAATATTAGAGAGCAATTCCAGTGTCTGTGCTTCCAGCCGTTCTATGTGATTAGATTGAGCGATTTTGTATGCTTGATTCGCATAAGAACTTGCAGTAGTTAGCTCAGCACGTGCTTGGTATGAGCGTGCCAAGGCCATGTAGATATCTACTTTAACTTCTGCATTGTCTTGTATTAGTGCATTTTCTAGCGCATCTAGCAGGTATTCAACGCCTTGACTGAACTGTTGATTTGCGATGTACGCTTTTCCAAGTCCTAACAATACATAGGTGAGGCCGATAGGGTGGTTATGCGTTTCAACAATAGCCTTAGCTTGTTCGAAGTGGTAAATAGCCAGCTCATATTGACCATCCGAGAGCATGATATCACCAAGGCTGTGGTGGGACTGAGCCATAGGTAATGGAGTACCGATGGCTCTGCGTAGCGTTAGCGCATGAGCGAGATACTCTTTAGCAAGCTCTATTCGACCAAGTGTTTTTAACAGTAAACCTGCATCGTTGTATATACCTGATGGGTCTTCATAAGATGGCAGGTCTTTAATAATAGTTTGATACGTTTCAATAGCCTGCTGGTAGTTGCCAATATACTCTTGGTTATTGGCGTATACTCGCAATGCCAAATGTCGTGGCACGATAGGGTCGTTGACCAGAGTTAAGTGTTCATTCAGATTATTACAGTAAAACTGAGCTTGTTTAGATTTTCCTTGTCGATTAAGCAGTCGGCACAAGTGGTATTCAAATAAAATCTTGCCATCTATGTCACTGGCTGATTGCAACAATGCAGTGAGCGCTTGTTTGGCTTCACTAATATTTAGTTGCTCTTCGTTATTCAGTGCTTCGATGAAGCTTTGCTCCAGCGTGGTATATGATTCGTCATAAACTAGCTTATTGCCGTAATAAGGTTGTCCTCTTACCAACATAAAGCTATGGATTTTTGAGCTGATGTAGAGTTTTTCATAGCCTGGTGCTAAGGATGCGTAATGGCTTTGTAGCAGTGAGAGAGCGTTGTGCTCATCAATACGTAAGGCAGCAGCATAAGTTTCTTCCCAGTGAGTTCGTTCACTAGCACTGATGTACGGGGTAAAACCAATAGTGATAAGGTTAAAAACCAATAAAGTAGTAAAACGGAGAAACATATAAATTTGAAGTGCTTACTGATATTGCGATGTATTGTAAAGGAGAGTGCATGGAAGCAATAAGAGAATGTTGTGTACGCTGTACTGAATGTGAGCTACTTCGCGAATACTAAAGCGCCCTTAAAGAAGGGCGCTTGTTAATGAATTAGTCTAGGTACATTTTTGCAAGATCTGAAGGTTCCACTTCTTTCCCTTCAAGCTGAGCATTCCAGTTTGTACCAACTAAGACGCCATCTTCATCCAATGTTAGAAGCCAGTCTTCAACAAAAATGTCCAGTGGGATCTCCAGTACGTTAAAATCTGCCCACTCTTCTACATTGTGTGTTTCTGCATCTTCTTTAGAAGACCAAAAAGGCATAACTTCGCTATTTTCAAACTCAGTAGAGTCGCAAGATAACCAACCCTCTTCATTTCTTAAACCCCAAACTAATTGGTTTTGCTTTGTCTCTTCAACAAACAATGCTAGGTTTGCTTGTAAATCAGCAGTTAATTTGCTCATGTTTTCTGTCTCTAAAGTTAAATCAGGCATAGAGTATCACTTAGTGTTTCTCTCTGGAAACAAATAAAGGGGGCAATGCCCCCTTTATTTTCTCTTAAATAACGGTTATTTCGCTTTCTTCGTAAAGATAGTCCATTCTTCTTTTACGCTGCCTTTGTGGCCAACGACAGTCGCAGTAACCTTTCGGTTCATAGCATGGCTGACTTCGTCATCTCCTTGCTCTGATAACTTGGTATCACCAAAACCCACAATTCGAACTCTAGAGCTACTGATGCCATTGGCAATGAGCGTAGCCTCAACAGCATTTGCGCGGCGCTTAGAAAGAGCAAGGTTGTACTCCGCGGTACCTACTTTGCTAGCAAAACCTTGAATTTCAATAGAGGTTGAAGGGTATTCTTTTAAGAAATCCGCCATTTCTCTGATTTGACCAAGAAAGACTGGTTGGATTTCTGAAGAGTCATTGGCAAATAGGATATGCAGTTTGACTTCTTCTTCGGTTTTTATATAGGTGCCACAACCATCATTATCAATCTCTGCTTTTAATGGCGTTTCAGGACAAAGATCGCGAGCGTTAATCACACCATCTCGATCGTCATCTTGTAGATCCGCGATTTGGTTGGAGGTTGGTGTTTCAATATACTCGTATTCATCATCGAGTTTATCTGCAAATACTGGAGCAGACAGCAAAGATACTAATGTTGTAAAAGTGAAAAGTTTCTTATTCATTTAATTAGTACTCCACCGGCTTTGACCAATTTTCAGGGGTATCCACAAGCAACGCATCTAACAGACCACCAGTTGCATTCATAACACGATATTTCGCATATTGCTCATCGTATTTTGCATCAAGGTAGCCTTTGCGGGCTTCGAACAACTCATTTTCAGTGTTGAGTAAATCAAGGAGAGTTCGTTTGCCTAGCTTGTATTGCTTTTCATAGGCAATTACGGTTTCAGATGCCGAGTCTACATGGTCAGCTAAAAACTCTTTCTGTTGGAGAGTTAAATCTAACGCGCTCCAAGATAAACGCAGGCCTTCTTCTACACTACGGAATGTTCTGTCGCGAAAATCCTTTGCTTTATTAAGTTGGTATGCAGCACTCTTACTACGATCTGCATCTGAACCACCATTGTACAAGTTATAACGCATGCGTAGCATTGCTGTTAACTCGTCACTGCGACCTTCAATACCTGCGGCATCATCACGCCATGTTTGAGCGGCTTCAATTGAAAGCGTAGGGTAGTTTACCCCTTTACTTTGATCATACTGAAAACGAGCAGAATCAACGTCTGCGTGAGATATTTTGATCACAGGATGGCGTTCAAAGGCTAGTGTAAGCGCGTCGTCAACACTGTATGGAATCGCATTTTGATCAGCTCGAGGGAAAATGAGCCCTTGAGGCGCTTGTCCTACAATACGTTTAAATTGGGTATGGACGTCGAAAAGGTTATTTTGAGCCGCAAGAAGGTTTCCGTGTGCTTTGGCTAATCGAGCTTCAACTTGAGAAAGGTCAGCGGTTGAACCTAAACCTGAGTCTACACGTCTTTTAATGTCTTTAAATATCTCTTTGTGAACAGCAAGATTACTCTCCGATAAGGACAGTACTTCGTATGCTTTTGTTGCATCGAGATAGATTTTAGTAACTTGAAGTGCAATGTCTTGAGCATCTGCTAATAGTTGGTAACGAACGGATTCGGCGTCTGCGGCAGTTCTATCCATATCGTTTAATGTGGCAGAACCATCCCAAATCAATTGGGTTAGTGACAAGGTAGCTTCTTTTCGGGTTAGTTCAGTATCTGAACCGTTAACTGGATCTATTGCTTCATAACCAATGCCTGCATCCAAATCAACCTTAGGTAAGTACGCCCCAGTCGAAGCATCAGCATCGTACCTTTTACTTATAAACTCATTGTATGAGGCACGTATCTCAGGGTTATTATTAATTGTATAAGCGACTGCTTGTTCTAAAGTTTGGCTATATGCCGGCAGGCTAAGAGCAACTAAGCAGCTTAACGTTATCTGCTTTTTCAAATTCACTTTGTCTCTCCTCGAGATTCTCCTAGACAGAAAATACTACTTTCTATTCCGTCTCATTATTGAGAACTTTCATTAAATTCATCAATAAATTCTATTTTAAGTCACGGTTTGCCTTATTGATTTTAATGATTCCTGAATCCGTAACGCTTTTAAAACTGGCTTTTGCCAATTTATTTTCATGATTTTATTACTGTTTAACGGTGATTATCAATCATTAAACTTCGTGATATTCGTCCAGTTTAATAACTGTGCACTACTTCAAGTTGTGTTAACTGAATGTGATATTTGTTCATTAAATTGCTTTAAATAACGTTACTCAAGTGTTAGTTTACGGAATATTGTTCGTTGCTAAGTCTTTTGATTTAATACGGTTTTGACTAATTAAAGGCTTTTTATGGCTTCAAGAGTGGTGCTTTGGTTTTGTCTTTATGGGGTTTGGGTACGTCATGCTAATTACTATGAGTAGAGGTGAACTTTTTTATAGCGAGTGTTTTTAAACATTTGGTTTGTTTCAAATCAAGCAAGCTTATGAGTCAAACCCTACCGAAAGTTTTGAGTCTGTGCGCGTTATATACCCATTCGAAGTAGATCAAACAACGTAGTCAGTCTTGTTTTTCCACAGTGAGAGAATTGTTGAGTGCTTTGAAGCAGCTAATTGATAGCGCTCAGAGGAGTATTGTGGTGT
Source organism: Vibrio sp. NTOU-M3 (assembly GCF_040869035.1). Lineage (NCBI taxonomy): Bacteria > Pseudomonadati > Pseudomonadota > Gammaproteobacteria > Vibrionales > Vibrionaceae > Vibrio > Vibrio sp. NTOU-M3. The sequence goes on along the minus strand of NZ_CP162100.1, from coordinate 1,723,779 downwards.
TGTAATTTTGTGATGAGTGGTTCTTTTGTTTGTGCCTTGATGGTGGGGAACTAGATATGCTTATAAATCCTTCATTTTCTTGAATTTGAGAATTGTTGTTAAAAATATCAACATTATTTTATCTTTTCGTTTTTTATTAATGCTTATTTTTTCTGTATTTGCTTCTTTATCATGTAAGAGAATTAAGAGGGTTTTCTTTCTTTGTTGTTGATTTTGTTGGGTTTTATTTTCTTTTTGAAGGCTTAAATGAAAGGGTGGTTATGTATTTCAAATATGTATTTTTTATCATCTCAATTGCATGGAAGTGTTAACTGTGTGCAAAAAATGCCTTTGAGTGTCATGTTAAGGGTGTTAATTTATAAATAGGATAAATGTTTTATTCCAAAACTTTATTATCAAATTGGTCGAAGTTAATAAGGTCATCTAGAGGTTGTTATGAAACTTGGTACTTTGGTTTTGTCGGGAAGCCTGGCGAATATAAACGTAGTAATAATAAATGCTGCAGGTGAAATACGAGTCTTTAGAGAAGGAGACACTCTTTTACCTGGAGAGGTGATTCTATATCCCAATGGAGAAACTGAAGAAGCATCAGTGTTGTCAGTAGCTCGTGTTGATAATGCTAATGAACCTCAAAATATTACTGATGATGTGAATGAGATACTCGCGGCATTAGAACAGGGTCAAGATCCCACATTACTAGATGGAGAATTAGCTCCCGCTGCAGGTGGACAAAGCGGTTCGAGCTTAACCTCGTCAGGGACAGTAAGTCGTGATGGAAGTGAAACTATTGCATCGACCAATTTTGTTACCGAAGGTTTCGCATCATTAGGCCTATCAGAAACACAAAGCCTGACTTTACTTGACCAGTTTCGTCTAGCGCAATTACCTCCAGAATTTGTTGATATTAATGAATCTCCGCTTGGGGAAAGTATCACTGTTTCGACCGACGAAGATACTTCTATAAGTGGTCAATTGATCGCAACCGATGTCAATGATGATGAATTAACATTTAGCACAGCTACGCCTCCCTCTAATGGTCAGGTGACAGTGAACCCTGATGGCAGTTGGACTTATACGCCAGATGAAGATTTTGATGGCAATGACTCATTTACGGTTGTCGTTACAGACGGTGAAGGAGGCAGCGACGAAATAGAAGTTATCGTTGTTGTAAATCCGATACCTGAAATTTCTGTTACTGGTGGTGGCAATGTGAGTGAAGGCGATGATGCGGTCTTCACGATTGAATTTGATAAACCATCAAACCAAGATACAACTTTAAAGCTTGATATTACGCCAACAACTGCTGAGTCAGACGATATTGGCAATATCATTGTTACGACAGATACTGGTATTCAATTAACCGTAGCACCTGATGGGACAGTCGTTGTACCCGCCGGAGTAACCAATCTCAATGTAAATGTAGAAACCGTACAAGATGATACATATGAAGGGGATGAGTCCTTTATATTAACGGTTGATGCTGTTGATGGACTTGTTAATTCAGAAAATACTGATGCTGACGCGACCATCACCGACGGTGGTGAGAACGGCGGTAATGATGACCGCCCAACTGTCTCAATCACAGAGACGGTGTCTGTCAGCGAAGGCGATGACGCGGTCTTTACTGTGAGCTTGTCACAAGCGGCAGATACCGATGTGACGGTCAATCTTGCAAGCCAAACGGGCTCAGCAAGCAGCGACGACTTTGGCACCATGGTGGTGACCACCTCTGATGGCACCGTGGTCAATCCAAACACAGACGGCAGCTACACCATCCCAGCGGGTCAAACGAACCTAACAGTCACTATCCCAACGACCAACGATACCGTATTCGAAGGTAACGAAGACTTTACTGTCACCGCAACAGCGGGTGACGGCACGGTGGGCAGTGATACTGGCACCGCGACCATCACTGATGGTGGTGAGAATGGCGGCAATGATGACCGTCCGATCATTAGCATCACGGAAACCGTTTCTGTCAGCGAAGGCGATGACGCGGTCTTTACTGTGAGCTTGTCACAAGCCGCGGATACGGATGTCACGGTCAATCTTGCAAGCCAGACTGGCTCAGCAAGCAGTGACGACTTCGGCACCATGGTGGTGACCACCTCTGATGGCACGGTGGTGAATCCAAATACAGACGGCAGCTACACCATTCCAGCGGGTGAAACGAACCTGACGGTGACCATTCCAACCACGGATGACACCGTATTCGAAGGCAATGAAGACTTTACGGTTACCGCAACAGCGGGCGATGGCACAGTGGGCAGCGATACCGGCACGGCGACCATCACCGACGGTGGTGAGAACGGCGGTAATGATGACCGCCCAACTGTCTCAATCACAGAGACGGTGTCTGTCAGCGAAGGCGATGACGCGGTCTTTACTGTGAGCTTGTCACAAGCCGCGGATACCGACGTCACGGTTAACCTTGCAAGCCAGACTGGCTCGGCAAGCAGTGACGACTTCGGCACCATGGTGGTGACTACCGCTGATGGCACGGTGGTCAATCCAAATACAGACGGCAGCTACACCATCCCAGCGGGTGAAACGAACCTAACAGTCACTATTCCAACGACCAACGATACCGTATTCGAAGGCAATGAAGACTTTACGGTCACCGCAACCGCGGGCGACGGCACAGTGGGCAGCGATACTGGCACCGCGACCATCACTGATGGTGGTGAGAATGGCGGCAATGATGACCGCCCGACCATTAGCATCACGGAAACTGTTTCTGTCAGCGAAGGCGATGACGCGGTCTTTACTGTGAGCCTGTCACAAGCCGCGGATACCGATGTGACCGTCAACCTTGCAAGCCAGACTGGCTCAGCAAGCAGCGACGACTTCGGCACCATGGTGGTGACTACCGTTGATGGCACTGTGGTGAATCCAAATACAGACGGCAGCTACACCATTCCAGCGGGTGAAACGAACCTGACGGTGACCATTCCAACCACGGATGACACCGTATTCGAAGGCAATGAAGACTTCACGGTAACGGCGACGGCTGGCGATGGCACAGTGGGCAGTGATACTGGCACGGCGACCATCACCGACGGTGGTGAGAACGGCGGTAATGATGACCGCCCAACTGTCTCAATTACTGAAACTGTTTCTGTCAGCGAAGGCGATGATGCGGTCTTTACTGTGAGCCTGTCACAAGCCGCGGATACCGATGTGACCGTCAACCTTGCAAGCCAGACTGGCTCAGCAAGCAGCGACGACTTCGGCACCATGGTGGTGACTACCGTTGATGGCACTGTGGTGAATCCAAATACAGACGGCAGCTACACCATCCCAGCAGGTCAAACGAACCTGACGGTGACCATTCCAACCACGGATGACACCGTATTCGAAGGCAATGAAGACTTCACGGTAACGGCGACGGCTGGCGATGGCACAGTGGGCAGCGATACCGGCACGGCGACCATCACTGATGGTGGTGAGAACGGCGGCAATGATGACCGCCCGACCATTAGCATCACGGAAACTGTATCTGTGAGCGAAGGTGATGATGCGGTCTTTACCGTGAGCTTGTCACAAGCCGCGGATACGGATGTCACGGTCAATCTTGCAAGCCAGACTGGCTCGGCAAGCAGCGACGACTTCGGCACCATGGTGGTGACTACCGTTGATGGCACTGTGGTGAATCCAAATACAGACGGCAGCTACACCATCCCAGCAGGTCAAACGAACCTGACGGTGACCATTCCAACCACGGATGACACCGTATTTGAAGGTAATGAAGACTTCACGGTAACGGCGACGGCTGGCGATGGCACAGTGGGCAGTGATACCGGCACCGCGACCATCACTGATGGTGGTGAGAATGGCGGCAATGACGATCGCCCAACTGTCTCAATTACTGAAACTGTTTCTGTGAGCGAAGGCGATGACGCGGTCTTTACTGTGAGCTTGTCACAAGCCGCGGATACCGACGTCACGGTTAACCTTGCAAGCCAAACTGGCTCAGCAAGCAGTGACGACTTCGGCACCATGGTGGTGACCACCTCTGATGGCACGGTGGTGAATCCAAATACAGACGGCAGCTACACCATTCCAGCGGGTGAAACGAACCTGACGGTGACCATTCCAACCACGGATGACACCGTATTCGAAGGCAATGAAGACTTTACGGTTACCGCAACAGCGGGCGATGGCACAGTGGGCAGCGATACCGGCACGGCGACCATCACCGACGGTGGTGAGAACGGCGGTAATGATGACCGCCCAACTGTCTCAATTACTGAAACTGTTTCTGTGAGCGAAGGCGATGACGCGGTCTTTACTGTGAGCTTGTCACAAGCCGCGGATACCGACGTCACGGTTAACCTTGCAAGCCAAACTGGCTCAGCAAGCAGCGACGACTTCGGTACCATGGTGGTGACTACCGCTGACGGCACCGTTGTTAATCCAAACACTGACGGCAGCTACACCATCCCAGCAGGTCAAACGAACCTAACAGTCACCATCCCTACAACCAACGATACGGTATTCGAAGGTAACGAAGACTTTACTGTCACCGCAACCGCTGGTGACGGCACTGTCGGCAGTGATACCGGCACGGCGACCATCACCGATGGTGGTGAGAACGGCGGCAATGACGATCGCCCAACTGTCTCAATTACTGAAACGGTATCTGTCAGCGAAGGCGATGACGCGGTCTTTACCGTGAGTTTGTCTCAAGCCGCGGATACCGACGTCACGGTTAACCTTGCAAGCCAAACTGGCTCAGCAAGCAGTGACGACTTCGGCACCATGGTGGTGACCACCTCTGATGGCACTGTGGTGAATCCAAATACAGACGGCAGCTACACCATTCCAGCGGGTGAAACGAACCTGACGGTGACCATTCCAACCACGGATGACACCGTATTCGAAGGCAATGAAGACTTCACGGTAACGGCGACGGCTGGCGATGGCACAGTGGGCAGCGATACCGGCACCGCAACCATCACTGATGGTGGTGAGAATGGCGGCAATGACGATCGCCCAACTGTCTCAATCACTGAGACGGTGTCTGTCAGCGAAGGTGATGACGCGGTCTTTACTGTGAGCCTATCACAAGCCGCGGATACCGACGTCACCGTCAACCTTGCAAGCCAAACGGGCAGTGCAGAGGCTGATGACTTTGGTACTATGGTGGTGACTACCGCTGATGGCACGGTGGTGAATCCAAATACAGACGGCAGCTACACCATCCCAGCAGGTCAAACGAACCTAACAGTCACCATCCCTACAACCAACGATACGGTATTCGAAGGTAACGAAGACTTTACGGTTACCGCAACAGCGGGCGACGGCACGGTGGGCAGCGATACTGGCACCGCAACCATCACCGATGGTGGTGAGAACGGCGGCAATGATGATCGCCCAACTGTCTCAATCACAGAGACGGTATCTGTGAGCGAAGGCGATGACGCGGTCTTTACTGTGAGCCTGTCACAAGCCGCGGATACCGATGTGACGGTCAATCTTGCAAGCCAAACGGGTAGTGCAGAGGCTGATGACTTTGGCACCATGGTGGTGACCACCGCTGATGGCACCGTTGTTAATCCAAACACTGACGGCAGCTACACCATCCCAGCAGGTCAAACGAACCTGACGGTGACTATCCCAACCACCAACGATACGGTCTTCGAAGGTAACGAAGACTTTACGGTTACCGCAACAGCGGGCGACGGCACGGTGGGCAGCGATACTGGCACCGCAACCATCACCGATGGTGGTGAGAACGGCGGCAATGATGATCGCCCAACTGTCTCAATTACTGAAACGGTATCTGTGAGCGAAGGCGATGACGCGGTCTTTACTGTGAGCCTATCACAAGCCGCGGATACCGATGTGACGGTCAATCTTGCAAGCCAGACTGGCTCAGCAAGCAGCGACGACTTCGGTACCATGGTGGTGACCACCGCTGATGGCACGGTGGTGAATCCAAACACTGACGGCAGCTACACCATCCCAGCAGGTCAAACGAACCTGACGGTGACTATCCCAACCACCAACGATACGGTCTTCGAAGGTAACGAAGACTTTACGGTTACCGCAACAGCGGGCGACGGCACGGTGGGCAGCGATACTGGCACCGCAACCATCACCGATGGTGGTGAGAACGGCGGCAATGATGATCGCCCAACTGTCTCAATTACTGAAACGGTATCTGTGAGCGAAGGCGATGACGCGGTCTTTACTGTGAGCCTGTCACAAGCCGCGGATACCGACGTCACCGTCAACCTTGCAAGCCAAACTGGCTCAGCAAGCAGCGACGACTTTGGCGCCATGGTGGTGACTACCGCTGACGGCACCGTTGTTAATCCAAACACTGACGGCAGCTACACCATCCCAGCAGGTCAAACGAACCTGACGGTGACTATCCCAACCACCAACGATACGGTCTTCGAAGGTAACGAAGACTTTACGGTTACCGCAACAGCGGGCGACGGCACGGTGGGCAGTGATACTGGCACCGCGACCATCACTGATGGTGGTGAGAATGGCGGCAATGACGATCGCCCAACTGTCTCAATCACTGAGACGGTGTCTGTCAGCGAAGGCGATGACGCGGTCTTTACCGTGAGTTTGTCTCAAGCCGCGGATACCGACGTCACCGTTAACCTTGCAAGCCAGACTGGCTCAGCAAGCAGCGACGACTTTGGCGCCATGGTGGTGACCACCGCTGATGGCACGGTGGTGAATCCAAATACAGATGGCAGCTACACCATCCCAGCAGGTCAAACGAATCTGACGGTGACTATCCCAACGACTAACGATACCGTATTCGAAGGTAACGAAGACTTTACGGTAACCGCAACCGCTGGTGACGGCACTGTCGGCAGTGATACCGGCACGGCGACCATCACTGATGGTGGTGAGAACGGTGGCAATGATGACCGCCCGACCATTAGCATCACGGAAACTGTTTCTGTCAGCGAAGGCGATGACGCGGTCTTTACTGTGAGCCTGTCACAAGCCGCGGATACCGATGTGACCGTCAACCTTGCAAGCCAGACTGGCTCAGCAAGCAGCGACGACTTCGGTACCATGGTGGTGACCACCGCTGATGGCACGGTGGTGAATCCAAATACAGACGGCAGCTACACCATCCCAGCAGGTCAAACGAACCTGACGGTGACTATCCCAACCACCAACGATACGGTATTCGAAGGTAACGAAGACTTTACGGTTACCGCAACCGCGGGCGACGGCACGGTGGGCAGCGATACTGGCACCGCAACCATCACCGATGGTGGTGAGAACGGCGGCAATGATGATCGCCCAACTGTCTCAATTACTGAAACGGTGTCTGTGAGCGAAGGCGATGACGCGGTCTTTACTGTGAGCCTGTCACAAGCCGCGGATACCGATGTCACTGTTAACCTTGCAAGCCAAACTGGCTCGGCAAGCAGCGACGACTTCGGTGCTATGGTGGTGACTACCGCTGATGGCACCGTTGTCAATCCAAATACAGACGGCAGCTACACCATCCCAGCAGGTCAAACGAACCTGACGGTGACCATTCCAACCACGGATGACACCGTATTCGAAGGCAATGAAGACTTTACGGTTACCGCAACAGCGGGCGACGGCACGGTGGGCAGTGATACTGGCACCGCGACCATCACTGATGGTGGTGAGAATGGCGGCAATGACGATCGCCCAACTGTCTCAATCACTGAGACGGTGTCTGTCAGCGAAGGTGATGACGCGGTCTTTACCGTGAGCCTATCACAAGCCGCGGATACCGACGTCACCGTCAATCTTGCAAGCCAGACTGGCTCAGCAAGCAGCGACGACTTCGGTACCATGGTGGTGACCACCGCTGACGGCACGGTGGTGAATCCAAATACAGATGGCAGCTACACCATTCCAGCAGGTCAAACGAATCTGACGGTGACTATCCCAACGACTAACGATACCGTATTCGAAGGTAACGAAGACTTTACGGTAACCGCAACCGCTGGTGACGGCACTGTCGGCAGTGATACCGGCACGGCGACCATCACTGATGGTGGTGAGAACGGTGGCAATGACGATCGCCCAACTATCTCAATCACAGAGACGGTATCTGTGAGCGAAGGCGATGACGCGGTCTTTACTGTGAGCCTGTCACAAGCCGCGGATACGGATGTCACGGTCAATCTTGCAAGCCAAACGGGTAGTGCAGAGGCTGATGACTTTGGCACCATGGTGGTGACTACCGTTGATGGCACTGTGGTGAATCCAAATACAGACGGCAGCTACACCATTCCAGCGGGTGAAACGAACCTGACGGTGACCATTCCAACCACGGATGACACCGTATTCGAAGGCAATGAAGACTTCACGGTAACGGCGACGGCTGGCGATGGCACAGTGGGCAGTGATACTGGCACCGCGACCATCACTGATGGTGGTGAGAATGGCGGCAATGACGATCGCCCAACTATCTCAATCACAGAGACGGTATCTGTGAGCGAAGGCGATGACGCGGTCTTTACTGTGAGCCTGTCACAAGCCGCGGATACGGATGTCACGGTCAATCTTGCAAGCCAAACGGGTAGTGCAGAGGCTGATGACTTTGGCACCATGGTGGTGACCACCGCTGATGGCACCGTTGTTAATCCAAACACTGACGGCAGCTACACCATCCCAGCAGGTCAAACGAACCTGACGGTGACTATCCCAACCACCAACGATACGGTATTCGAAGGTAACGAAGACTTTACGGTTACCGCAACAGCGGGCGACGGCACGGTGGGCAGTGATACTGGCACGGCGACCATCACTGATGGTGGTGAGAACGGCGGCAATGATGACCGCCCGACCATTAGCATCACGGAAACTGTATCTGTGAGCGAAGGTGATGATGCGGTCTTTACCGTGAGCTTGTCACAAGCCGCGGATACGGATGTCACGGTCAATCTTGCAAGCCAGACTGGCTCGGCAAGCAGCGACGACTTCGGCACCATGGTGGTGACTACCGTTGATGGCACTGTGGTGAATCCAAATACAGACGGCAGCTACACCATCCCAGCAGGTCAAACGAACCTGACGGTGACCATTCCAACCACGGATGACACCGTATTTGAAGGTAATGAAGACTTCACGGTAACGGCGACGGCTGGCGATGGCACAGTGGGCAGTGATACCGGCACCGCGACCATCACTGATGGTGGTGAGAATGGCGGCAATGATGACCGCCCGACCATTAGCATCACGGAAACTGTATCTGTGAGCGAAGGTGATGATGCGGTCTTTACCGTGAGCTTGTCACAAGCCGCGGATACGGATGTCACGGTCAATCTTGCAAGCCAGACTGGCTCGGCAAGCAGCGACGACTTCGGCACCATGGTGGTGACTACCGTTGATGGCACTGTGGTGAATCCAAATACAGACGGCAGCTACACCATCCCAGCAGGTCAAACGAACCTGACGGTGACCATTCCAACCACGGATGACACCGTATTCGAAGGCAATGAAGACTTCACGGTAACGGCGACGGCTGGCGATGGCACAGTGGGCAGCGATACCGGCACGGCGACCATCACCGACGGTGGTGAGAACGGCGGTAATGATGACCGCCCAACTGTCTCAATTACTGAAACTGTTTCTGTCAGCGAAGGCGATGATGCGGTCTTTACTGTGAGCCTGTCACAAGCCGCGGATACCGATGTGACCGTCAACCTTGCAAGCCAGACTGGCTCAGCAAGCAGCGACGACTTCGGCACCATGGTGGTGACTACCGTTGATGGCACTGTGGTGAATCCAAATACAGACGGCAGCTACACCATCCCAGCAGGTCAAACGAACCTGACGGTGACCATTCCAACCACGGATGACACCGTATTCGAAGGCAATGAAGACTTCACGGTAACGGCGACGGCTGGCGATGGCACAGTGGGCAGCGATACCGGCACGGCGACCATCACTGATGGTGGTGAGAACGGCGGCAATGATGACCGCCCGACCATTAGCATCACGGAAACTGTATCTGTGAGCGAAGGTGATGATGCGGTCTTTACCGTGAGCTTGTCACAAGCCGCGGATACGGATGTCACGGTCAATCTTGCAAGCCAGACTGGCTCGGCAAGCAGCGACGACTTCGGCACCATGGTGGTGACTACCGTTGATGGCACTGTGGTGAATCCAAATACAGACGGCAGCTACACCATCCCAGCAGGTCAAACGAACCTGACGGTGACCATTCCAACCACGGATGACACCGTATTTGAAGGTAATGAAGACTTCACGGTAACGGCGACGGCTGGCGATGGCACAGTGGGCAGTGATACCGGCACGGCGACCATCACTGATGGTGGTGAGAATGGCGGCAATGATGACCGTCCGACCATTAGCATCACGGAAACCGTTTCTGTGAGCGAAGGTGATGACGCGGTCTTTACTGTGAGCCTGTCACAAGCCGCGGATACGGACGTCACTGTTAACCTTGCAAGCCAAACTGGCTCAGCAAGCAGCGACGACTTTGGCACCATGGTGGTGACTACCGCTGATGGTACGGTGGTCAATCCAAATACAGATGGCAGCTACACCATTCCAGCGGGTGAAACGAACCTGACGGTGACCATTCCAACCACGGATGACACCGTATTTGAAGGTAATGAAGACTTCACGGTAACGGCGACGGCTGGCGATGGCACAGTGGGCAGTGATACCGGCACCGCGACCATCACTGATGGTGGTGAGAATGGCGGCAATGACGATCGCCCAACTGTCTCAATTACTGAAACTGTTTCTGTGAGCGAAGGCGATGACGCGGTCTTTACTGTGAGCTTGTCACAAGCCGCGGATACCGACGTCACCGTCAACCTTGCAAGCCAAACTGGCTCAGCAAGCAGCGACGACTTTGGCGCCATGGTGGTGACTACCGCTGACGGCACCGTTGTTAATCCAAACACTGACGGCAGCTACACCATCCCAGCAGGTCAAACGAACCTGACGGTGACTATCCCAACCACCAACGACACGGTCTTCGAAGGTAACGAAGACTTTACGGTAACGGCAACCGCTGGTGACGGCACCGTGGGCAGTGATACTGGCACCGCGACCATCACTGATGGTGGTGAGAACGGCGGCAATGATGATCGCCCAACTGTCTCAATTACTGAAACGGTATCTGTGAGCGAAGGCGATGACGCGGTCTTTACCGTGAGCCTGTCACAAGCCGCGGATACCGACGTCACCGTTAACCTTGCAAGCCAAACTGGCTCAGCAAGCAGCGACGACTTTGGCGCCATGGTGGTGACTACCGCTGACGGCACCGTTGTTAATCCAAACACTGACGGCAGCTACACCATCCCAGCAGGTCAAACGAACCTGACGGTGACTATCCCAACCACCAACGATACGGTATTCGAAGGTAACGAAGACTTTACGGTTACCGCAACAGCGGGCGACGGCACGGTGGGCAGTGATACTGGCACGGCGACCATCACTGATGGTGGTGAGAATGGCGGCAATGACGATCGCCCAACTGTCTCAATCACTGAGACGGTGTCTGTCAGCGAAGGCGATGACGCGGTCTTTACCGTGAGTTTGTCTCAAGCCGCGGATACCGACGTCACCGTTAACCTTGCAAGCCAGACTGGCTCAGCAAGCAGCGACGACTTTGGCGCCATGGTGGTGACCACCGCTGATGGCACGGTGGTGAATCCAAATACAGATGGCAGCTACACCATCCCAGCAGGTCAAACGAATCTGACGGTGACTATCCCAACGACTAACGATACCGTATTCGAAGGTAACGAAGACTTTACGGTAACCGCAACCGCTGGTGACGGCACTGTCGGCAGTGATACCGGCACGGCGACCATCACTGATGGTGGTGAGAACGGTGGCAATGATGACCGCCCGACCATTAGCATCACGGAAACTGTTTCTGTCAGCGAAGGCGATGACGCGGTCTTTACTGTGAGCCTGTCACAAGCCGCGGATACCGATGTGACCGTCAACCTTGCAAGCCAGACTGGCTCAGCAAGCAGCGACGACTTCGGTACCATGGTGGTGACCACCGCTGATGGCACGGTGGTGAATCCAAATACAGACGGCAGCTACACCATCCCAGCAGGTCAAACGAACCTAACAGTCACCATCCCTACAACCAACGATACGGTATTCGAAGGTAACGAAGACTTTACGGTTACCGCAACAGCGGGCGACGGCACCGTGGGCAGTGATACTGGCACCGCGACCATCACCGATGGTGGTGAGAACGGCGGCAATGATGATCGCCCAACTGTCTCAATTACTGAAACGGTATCTGTGAGCGAAGGCGATGACGCGGTCTTTACCGTGAGTTTGTCTCAAGCCGCGGATACCGACGTCACCGTTAACCTTGCAAGCCAGACTGGCTCAGCAAGCAGCGACGACTTTGGCGCCATGGTGGTGACTACCGCTGATGGCACAGTGGTCAATCCAAACACAGACGGCAGCTACACCATCCCAGCAGGTCAAACGAACCTAACAGTCACTATTCCAACCACCAACGATACGGTCTTTGAAGGTAACGAAGACTTCACGGTCACGGCAACAGCGGGCGACGGTGCAGTGGGCAGTGATACTGGCACCGCAACCATCACCGATGGTGGTGAGAACGGCGGCAATGACGATCGCCCAACTGTCTCAATCACTGAGACGGTGTCTGTCAGCGAAGGTGATGACGCGGTCTTTACTGTGAGCCTATCACAAGCCGCGGATACCGATGTCACCGTCAACCTTGCAAGCCAAACGGGCAGTGCAGAGGCTGATGACTTTGGTACTATGGTGGTGACTACCGTTGATGGCACGGTGGTGAATCCAAATACAGATGGCAGCTACACCATCCCTGCGGGTCAAACCAACCTGACGGTGACTATCCCAACGACTAACGATACCGTATTCGAAGGTAACGAAGACTTTACGGTTACCGCAACAGCGGGCGACGGCACGGTAGGCAGTGATACCGGCACCGCGACGATTATAGATAATGACGCGCCACCAACAATCACATCGATTCAAGGTAGTGTTGTTTCTGAAGAGGGATTGGCCGACGGTATTGCAGATAGTCAGGGTTCTTCTGATACGACTAACTCAGCCTCAGCAAGCGGTTCATTTGTAGTAGGAGACGTTGATAGTGACACACTTTCTGTATCTCTAACTGGTCCTACAGGATTAATGAGTGGTGGTGAATCTATCGTATGGAGTTGGGATGCGACATCTCAAACACTTGTCGGTTCGACAAGTAGTTTAGGAAACGTGGCAGAAATTTCATTATCTGAGCCAAATACGTCAGGTAAAGGGACGTGGAATTACGATATAGCTCTTTCTCACCCGATTGATCATCCAGATGCTACGGTTGAGGATACTGTTACATTTAACTTTAGCATCGTTGTTTCAGATGGGCAGGTCGCTTCTACGGGTGACTTAACCATTGTGGTAGAAGACGATCGACCAGTAGTAACAGACAGCTCTGCAGTTAATGTTTCCTTATTGGGGCCAAACGAAACACCTATAGCGAGTTCTGAGGGGAACTTGCAGATTGAATTTGGTGCAGATGGTTTTGGAAGCCTTAAGTTAACGGGTGCTGAAAGTAGTTTGCAAACCGCTGATGGTTCTAATATCACTATTTCAATCGACTCTCAAAACCCGAATCGTTTACTTGGTCGCGATGAAAACGGAGAATTGGTATTTGACGTCCAATTAACTCCTGCGACAGGTAAATGGGAATATCTCCAGTATAAACCTATGACCAACCCACAAGGAGATGGGGATATTGATTTTACGTTTACCGCAGTTGATGGTGATGGAGATAGTGTCACAGGAGCGTTTGCGGTTAATCCGTATATGCCTCCTTCAGTTGGTGATCTTGAGCTAAACGTCTCTGAAGAAGGGTTGTCACTTGGAATCGTGGATGATCAAGCATTGGAAGGTCATTCTGATACGACAAATAGTGTAACAGATGCTGGAACAGTTAGTTTAAGCGGTCATATTGCTGACGTTACGTTAGGCACTCCAACAGATACACTGACAAGTGATGGTGCTACGGTAACATGGACATTGTCATCGGATGGTAAAACGCTAACAGGTAGTGCTTCAGGTGAAGATGTTATTACTATTAGTGTTGACAATAATGGCCAAGTTTCTACGCAGCTAAGTGGTGGTATTGATCATTCTAACGCCAATGGTGAAGATTCATTAACCATTAATGTGCCTATTAATGTGGAAGATCAGGCTGGTATCAATGCTTCTGGTAATATTGCGATTAATGTCGAAGACGATTCGCCTGTTGCTGAGCGAATTCACCATGATGTTGATGCAGAAACCAAGGTTGGCGCAAATGTACAGCTTGTACTTGATATTTCCGGTTCTATGAACTGGGATGCTGAAACTGGTTCAAGTACAAATGTTGATGTATCACGTCTACAAGTTATGAAAGATGCAGCCATCGAAATGCTGAATCAGTATCAAGCTCTTGGGGATACTAAAGTTCAAATAGTCGTTTTCTCATATACTGCGAGTGTATATAGCAGCGGTTCAAGCGTTTGGGTCTCCGTTGAAGATGCAATAGATTACATTGAATCATTAGGTGCTGGAGGTGGTACTGACTATGACACAGCACTTTGGCGAGCGGACAATGCTTGGGATGATAACCAAGGTAACATGGTCACTAATGGTTCTAATATAAGTTACTTCCTATCTGACGGTGAACCGACTGGTTCCGATAATGGGGATCCTAACTCGATACAATCTGACGAACTGAAAACGTGGGTTGATCACCTAAAAGAGTACGATGTGACGGCGTTAGCTTACGGTATTGGCGAGAACTTGGATTCGGATCAACTAGATCTAGTCGCTTATGATGGCTTCTTAGAAGTTGATAGCGACGCAATTATGGTTCCAGATGTTAACGACTTACCTCCAGTCTTACTTCAGTCCGTAGTTCAAGACGTCGGTGGTAACTTGTTGTCTTCTCACTCTGGTGGTGATGGGGCTATCGTGAAATCAATTACGATTGAAGGGGTAACATTTACTTTTAATGGCTCTTCTGTATCGCAATCTGGAACGAGTTCGATGATTTCGTCGCACTTTGATAGCGCGACAAACACACTTTCTATTTATGTTGACTCTAAGCATTCATTAGTAATCGATATGGACGATGGTAACTACACGTTCTATGGCGCAGCTGATGATAGACCTGTTGAAGTTAACTTCAATTACAAACTGGAAGATAACGACGGTGACAGCAGTGAAAGTATATTATCCTTCGAAATTGATGGCGTGAACGTTACGCCTGATATTAAGTCTGAAGGTGATGTAGTTGATACCGTTCAAATTGTTCACGCAAACTCGTCAAGCGAGTATGCGTATTGGTCAACTTCAGGAATCAGTGGCACAGGTGCGACAACTGAAAGCTTCACACATCAAGAAACGATCAATGGAATGGTGGTTGATGTGGGTGCTGCGGGTGATGATGTCTTTATGGGATCGGGTGATGACACCATTTATCTTGGTGATAGCCATGCAAATATTGATGACCATGAACAAGCCAAAATCAAACAAGATAATGCTCAAACTGTATTGGAAACATTCTCGAAAGGTAACGATGGTGATTTCCTTGAAGACTCCAATGTCGAAGATAGTGCTATGAGCATTTCCGGAACCAGCAATGCCTTTGTCGACTTAGGCCATGGAGGCGGTGGCGATGACCATATTTATGGTCAAGGCGGCGTTGACATTATGTTTGGTGGTTCGGGTGACGATGTGCTCGATGGCGGTGAAGGCAACGACGGTTTACGTGGTGGCAGTGGTAACGACAGGCTTGTTGGCGGGGCTGGTAACGACATCTTAATTGGTGGAACGGGTGATGACCTGCTTACTGGTGGTGAAGGGTACGACATTTTCAAATGGGTAGATGAACCATTCTCTGTTCATGAAGATGTCATCACAGACTTCAATCGTCAGCAAGATCAAATAGATTTGTCTGAACTTCTAACTGAAGACGAGACCATGGATGATTTATTGGCGAGTACTATTGTTTCTGTAGAAGGTGATATTAACTCATCATCAGCAGATTTGAAGTTAACGGTTGAACATGATGGGGATACACAAGTCATTGTTCTTCAAGATGCTGCGAGCCAATTCTCTGATTATATCAGTAGTAATGATATGACTGGTTTATTAAACGAACTGGTTTCAGTCAAAAATGTAGACTAAATAAAAAGGGCCGAAAGGCCCTTTTTATTGTTTATTCTTCGTTCACTTCAACTTCCATTAAAGAACTTTGCACGCGAAGCCTTTTAGGTAAAAGCCTTCTGGATATGCGGAATCAGTCAAATGATCAGCCGCTTGTTCAAAACGTTCAACAAACTTAACACTTCTTCCTGCATCAACGGCGGCATCGGCGATAACTTTTTGGAACAGATCTGCACCCATCAAGCCCGAGCATGAGTAGGTTAGGAGGGTACCGCCAGGCTTTAGGATTTGCATAGCAAGCATGTTGATATCTTTATAACCATTAGCGCCCGATGTTAGGTTTTGTTTTCCTGAAACAAACTTTGGTGGGTCCATGATGACAACATCAAACTTAGTACCTTGATCTCGATATTCACGTAGCAGTTTAAATACATCAGCATTTAAGAATACAGCACGTTTTTTTGAAATATCAAATTCGTTCAGTTCGGCATTGTATTTTGCAGTATCAAGGGCTGGTTGAGATACGTCCGCATTAATAACACGTTTTGCTCCACCCTTAAGAGCATAGAGGCCAAAGCCACCTGTATAAGAGAAGCAGTTTAGTACTTCTTTACCTTCAACATATTTCATTGATTGCTGACGGCTGTCTCGCTGATCTAAATAGAAGCCAGTCTTGTGTCCCTCAACGATATCAACGCTAATCTTTACGCCATTTTCTTCGATAACAACAGATTTTGGGGGCTCATCACCAAATAGTACGCCAGTCGTTTCTTTCAGTCCTTCTTTCTTACGTACTGCAACATCAGAACGTTCATAAACACTACAACTTGGGAAAACTTCTTTTAACGCTTCAACCAGTAGAGACTTATTGTACTCAGCACCTGCACTTAGTAATTGGCAAACTAAAAAATCTTGATACTTATCAATGGTAATCCCTGGTAAGCCATCAGATTCTGCTGCTATCAATCGGTATCCTGTTAGCCCATCTCGTTGAATAATATCTTCACGAAGAAGCTGTGCATCTTGAATCCGTTTGATAAAAAATGCTTTGTCGATTTGGCATTTTTCAAAACTCCATACGCGAGCTCGAATTTGTGAATGGGGTGAGTATGCTGCTTTTGCAAGCCACTTTCCGTCATGAGCAAGAACATCGACGGTTTGGCCTAATGCAGGTTCGCCTTCGACTTTACTAATACCTCTTGAGAAAACCCATGGGTGTTTGCGACGAAGAGATTTATCACGGCCTTTTACTAAGTAGATTGCTGGCGTCATTATTATGCTCGATTGGTTGTTCGAAAAGGTGGGGTATTTTCATTGAACTGTTTATGAAAAGCAAATAAAAGAGCCACCTTAGCGGTGGCTCTTTTGGTTATGCTCGTAGTCCGGTTAAAAGTGATTCCATGGAATTACTCTGAGCTCTTAGCTGCTCAATGTTATTGTTCGTGGAGCTGATCATGTCACAAATCATATTAGATTGATTTCGCACTTCTTCGACACTTGCGGCAATGTTGTCTGCGACGACGCCTTGCTCTTCTGCGGCAGTAGCAATTTGGACACTGCTATCAGAAATACTTTGGTTTTTATCTGCTAGTGAACCTATTTCAGTGTTAACTTCACTCATTAATTTTTGGCCACTATTAGCACTTGTGACAGTTGTTTCCATTAAACGTGTCAGTGACTGACTGTTACGCTGGAGCGCCTCGATCATCGATTGGATTTCAACCGTTGACTGTTGAGTTCTACCTGCAAGCGCGCGAACTTCGTCTGCAACGACTGCAAATCCGCGCCCTTGTTCACCTGCTCGTGCTGCTTCTATTGCGGCATTAAGAGCCAGAAGGTTAGTTTGTTCTGAAATACCATTAATTGCTGTGATGACTTCATCTATTTGGGCTGCATTTGCATCAAGCTCTGCGACTGCTTCTGAGGCTGATTGTATTTCGCGAGACAGTTCTGAAATGGACCCTAAAGTGTGGCCGACTTTTTCTTGGCCTTGCTCTGCGACACGGCGAGCATCATCCGTTTGAGAGCTTGAATCATGGGCTAAGTTAGCCACTTCTCGTATGGTTGAAGCCATTTGCTCCGTTGCACTTGCTAGTGAATTGAGATGTTCCTGCTGATGGTTTGATACCTCGGAACTTTGTTGTGTTGATACATTTAAATCTGAACTAATTTTTTGCATCAATGCAATGGATTCTTGAATTGAACGGACTAAGTTCTGTTCGCGGTCTGCTACTTTATCAATGGTAATAGCGATGGTGCTGAATTCATCTCTGACAGCAAAATAGTTCATGCGGTTGGTAAGATCACCTTCAGCCAATGTGTTGAGAGCTTTGTTCATCGCAAACATTGCTCCACCAATGAATGTCATGATGTAGTAAACACCCATTGCGATGATACTTAGTGTAACGAGAATTATAGTGATATGCGTGGTATTCAGTGCACCCCATAAACTTTGTTTATGACTGGCAACTATACTAAAAGCACCATTGGAAACTGAAATTGCACCGGAACCACTACCAAGAGAAATCGTATCTGAAGTGGCTAAGATGTTTACAACTTGTTGTTTTGTCAGATCGCCAGCTTCAATGAGATCGCGCATCAATATGAGTTCACCTTTATACAGGTAATCAATGAGGCCGTTTGTGGCATTGTTTAGTACGGCAGTTAATATGATGAGCGCCAATACAGGGAGCAAGAAGAGCAAATAAAACTTTTCTTGTATTTTAAGATGAATGAGGTATTTGTCGATCCAACGAAACGATATTTCTTTCATAATATTTACTTCCAGGAGAGGCCCGCTTTCCTTCGCGGGTATTGATAAACGAAGCAAATATATCAAAGACTTATTCAGAGAGGTATACGGAATGGTTCAAAAGTGTGAAAAATTTATCGTGTCAGGTCTAGTTCAAGGGGTGGGGTTTCGTTATCACACGTCGTATGAGGGAATGCGCCTTGGTTTAGTAGGTTACGCAAAGAATCTAAATAATGGTGATGTAGAAGTTATCGTGAATGGTGATTCGGGGGCGATAGAGCAAATGGCAAAGTGGTTAGAGGTTGGACCACGAACCGCAAGGGTTGATACGGTTACAAGAGAATCAATAGATTTTATGATATTCAAAGGGTTTGAAATCCTGTAGCTACCAAAAGCTACAGGACCATATTATAAACACTTCGCTGGTTTTGGCAGACCTGCAAGTTTTGTTGCTTGTTTAGCTGGTCCTTGCTTAAACAGCTTGAATAAGTATTTGCTGTTGCCTTTCTCTGGACCATGTGCTTTTTCCATTGCTTTGACCAGCATTCGAACAGCAGGTGATGTATTAAATTCTTCATAGAAGTCACGCACAAAATGAATAACTTCAAGATGCGCTTCTGTTAACTCAATACCTTCTTCTTGAGCCAGCACCTTGATCATGCCTTCTTCCCATTGCGTATAGTCAAGTAAATAGCCTTGAGCATCCGTTTCGATTTGTTTGCCGTTGTATTCGAACATCTTCTTAAACCTAAAATCAACGATATGGAATAGGGTAGCTTAGCCAAGACCAATTTCACAATATACAAATAAAGAAAAAGCCCGAAAGAGTATTCTTTCGGGCTTTGTTTAATCAGTAAGACGTTAATTAGTCATCATTCATAATGCCTAAGATTTGAAGTAGGCTAATGAAGATGTTGTAAATAGATACGTAAAGCGTCACGGTTGCAGAAATGTAGTTAGTTTCGCCACCACGTACAATGCTTTGCGTTGTCATCAGGATTGCCATTGTTGAGAAAACAATGAATAGGCTGCTCAGAGCTAGATGAAGTACAGTGGATTGGATGAAGAAGCTTGCGATCATACCCACAACCAGTACCACAAATAGAGACAGCATCAGGCCACCCATCATAGACAGATCACGCTTAGTTGTCAGTGCATAAGCAGAGGCTGCCAAGAATGATAATGCAGTACCACCTAATGCGGTAACAATCAAATCACCCATTCCAGCGCCAACGTATGCGTTCAGAATTGGACCTAGAGTGTAACCCATAAAACCTGTGAGAAGGAATGTGAACACTAAGCCCATTCCGTTATTGCGGTTTTTCTCTGTTAGGAAAAGTAGGCCATAAAAGCCAACTAAAGTAATAATTAGGCCAGGGTGAGGAAGGTTCATCACCATAGCGACACCAGCAACGATGGCTGACCAAAGTAATGTCATAGAAAGTAGTGCATAAGTGTTACGCAATACTTTATTTGTTTGCAGTGCACTTTCTTGAGTAGAAGTGCGGGTAAACATAGGACTGTTCATAATCTTCCTCGTAAGGGTTTTATGTTTATATCTACATTTATGAGGTCGAAAGGCAAAAAAATCAAGCCCCAATTGGTGTAGCTGTAGATAAAATAATAATAGAAATAAAAACTTAAGTATTTTGAAAGATGTAACACAATATAACAATGCAAAAGGGGCGACATAAGTCACCCCTTGAGAGCAAATTCAATATTAGTGATGTAAGATTTGTGCCAAGAAGTTTTGAGTGCGGTCGGATTGAGGGTTCTCAAAGAAATCAACCGGGTTGTTCTCTTCAATAATCTCACCGGCATCCATAAAAATAACCCGATCAGCGACTTCCTTTGCAAATCCCATTTCGTGTGTCACACACAACATAGTCATGCCTTCTTCTGCAAGCTCTACCATAACATCTAGTACTTCACGTACCATTTCAGGATCGAGTGCTGAAGTGGGTTCGTCAAACAGCATGACTTGTGGGTTCATACACAGTGAACGTGCAATCGCCACGCGTTGTTGCTGACCACCAGAGAGTTGACCTGGGTATTTGTCTGCTTGCTCAGGAATTTTTACACGTTCCAAATACTTCATCGCAATGGCTTCAGCTTCGTCTTTAGGCATCTTCTTAACCCAGATTGGTGCTAGAGTGCAGTTCTCAAGCACCGTAAGGTGAGGGAAGAGGTTAAAGTGTTGGAAACACATGCCGACTTCACGGCGAACTGCTTCGATGTTTTTGAGATCGTCAGTAAGCTCATTACCTGAGACAATTATTTGCCCTTTTTGATGTTCTTCTAAACGGTTGATACAGCGAATCATTGTTGATTTGCCAGAACCAGAAGGGCCGCAGATAACTATTTTTTCGCCTTTCTTTACGTCGAGATTAATGTTTTTAAGGACATGGAACTCTCCATACCACTTATTCATGTCTTTAATTTGGATCATGTGTTCTTGTTGTTGCGTCATAATACGTCCTTGAGCTTTATGATTATCGTTTGTGACCGGTATGAAGTTTGTTCTCTAGCCATATCGAGTATCTCGACATGCCGAAACAAAATACCCAGAACACTAACGCGACAAATATGTAACTTTCAGTAGCAAAACCAAGCCATTCGGGATCGGTATTCGCGGCTTGTCCAATACCCAGTACATCAAACATACCGATAATAAGGACAAGGCTTGTATCTTTAAAGAGTCCGATAAAAGTATTTACAATCGATGGAATCGTGATTTTAAGCGCTTGTGGCAAAATAATAAGTCCCATCTTTTTCCAATAACTCAATCCAAGGGCATCTGCCGCTTCATATTGTCCTTTTGGAATCGCCTGAAGGCCACCACGTACAACTTCTGCCATATACGCTGCGCTGAACATAACGACACCAATTAGCGCACGAATCAGCTTATCGGTCTCAGAACCTTCTGCGAGGAATAGTGGCAACATCACTGACGCCATAAACAGAACTGTGATCAACGGAACACCCCGCCAGATCTCAATATAGACCGTACAAATGCTGCGTATGATAGGCATTTCTGAGCGTCGACCTAATGCCAGAGCGACGCCGATGGGGAGTGATACCACAATACCAACAAGGGCGATAATAAGTGTGACTAGTAATCCACCCCATTTATGTGTATCGACTACTTCTAATCCGAAGACGCCGCCATACAAAAGTGCGCCAATGATAAAGGGGTAGATATTGACGAAGAATAACCATATCCACATGCGTTTTGGCGTTTTTTTATAGGCTAGCAGTACGGTAAATATGGCAAGTGTGATATAGAACAAACGAGGGCGCCACAGTTCTTCTTGTGGGTAGAACCCATACATGAACTGTTCCCATCGGACGCTAATAAATACCCAACACGCGCCTTCACGACTACAAGCATCTCGTGTCGTGCCAATCCAGTCAGCTTTTAAAAATGCCCAATCAATAATTGCCCAAATTCCCATGAAGGCAAAATAAGCAATAATGACGGTCAAAACGGAGTTAACGGGTCCATTAAAAAGATTCTTACGCAACCACCCAACAAGTCCAACTGTATTTGATGGAGGTGGTAAATCAGGTTGAAATTGATGTACGTTCATATTACCTCTCCACCAGTGCGACTTTACGGTTATAGATATTCATCAGGGCAGATGTAAGCAGGCTTAACGTCAAATAAACACCCATTGTCATTGCAATGATCTCTATTGCTTGACCCGTTTGGTTGAGTGTTGTTCCTGCAAACACCGAGACCAAATCGGGGTAACCGATAGCCATGGCGAGTGAGGAATTTTTTGTCAAATTAAGATACTGACTGGTTAGCGGAGGAATGATAATCCGGAGGGCTTGTGGAATGACAACAAGCTTCAAAGTACGTGAGCGTGGCAGGCCCAGCGACATCGCTGCTTCTGTTTGTCCATGGCTCACCGCATTGATACCTGATCGCACAATTTCAGCAATGAATGATGCTGTATAAATGCTTAGAGCGATGAATAAGGCAGCAAGCTCAGGAATGATGCTTATGCCTCCACGGAAGTTAAACCCTTTTAAAACAGGGTACTCAGCGCTAATTGGAGATCCTGATAAGAAGTACACGACGGCAGGTAATGCGAAGCATAATCCGAAGATTATTCGCCCCATCGGAGTTTGTTGCCCGGTCAGCCGTTGTTTGTTCTTGGCCCAAATTCCAATAAGGATCGAAGCAATTACTCCAATAATAAACGCGGTCAGTACGTATACTGAACCTTGCTCGAATACAGGAGCAGGGAAGTATAAGCCACGTACATTAAGGAAGATGGCTTCACCCAAACTCATACTTTGACGCGGGGAAGGGAGCGCTTGTAAGACAGCGAAATACCAAAAGAATATCTGTAAGAGTAGCGGTATGTTTCGGAATGTCTCGATATAGATTGCAGCAAATCGGCTCACTAACCAGTTCGACGATAATCTTGCAATACCCATAATGAAGCCGAGTATTGTGGCAAATATGATCCCCAATACTGACACGAGAGCGGTATTCAGTAATCCGACGACAAACGTGCGGCCATAAGAAAATGTTTCATCGTATTCAATTAGAGTTAGGCCAATCCCAAAGCCTGCTTCTTGTTGGAGGAAACCAAACCCCGTAGCGATGCCGCGAGATTCTAAGTTAGTAAGGGCGTTGTTGACGATTGTATAGAAGAAAAAGACTAATGCCGCGATGGCAACAATCTGAAATACAACCGAACGAAAGGTGGGATTATAAATAAGGCTAGCGTTTTTCACCGGTTTGCTTTCCGGCGTAGACGCAACTTTATCAGCAGGTTTCATACAGCTATAACCTCAAATCCATTTGTGTAAAAAAGGGCGGCTAATACCGCCCATTTTCTGATAATAGTTTTATTAGCGAATTGGTGGCGCGTACATGAAGCCACCCGCATTCCATAGCGCATTTACACCGCGAGAAATTTGTAGTGGTGAGCCTTTACCGACTGTACGCTCAAAGCTCTCGCCATAGTTACCTACTTGTTTGACGATCTGATAACCCCAGTCATCGCGAATACCTAAGCCTTGTCCTTTTGGACCATCAACACCAAGGATACGCTTAATGTTTGGATCTTTTGACTTCAGCATCTCATCTGCATTTTTTGAATTGATGCCATATTCTTCAGCATTCACCATTGCATTTAATGTCCATTTTGCAATGTTGAACCATTGGTCATCACCTTGGCGTACAACAGGACCAAGAGGTTCTTTAGAAATGATTTCAGGAAGAACTGCAGCAGACTTTGGATCTTGAAGGTTTAGGCGCAGGGCATAGAGGCCTGACTGGTCAGTGGTGAGAACATCACAACGGCCCGCATCAAAACCTTTAGAGGTTTGAGCTGCGGTATCAAATACCACTGGTTTATAGGTCATACCGCTATTACGGAAGTAGTCCGCAAGGTTTAATTCAGTCGTTGTTCCGGATTGAACACAAACGGATGCACCATCAAGCTCTTTCGCACTTGAGATGCCTAGAT
The DNA here is from genome assembly GCF_040869035.1 of Vibrio sp. NTOU-M3. Lineage (NCBI taxonomy): Bacteria > Pseudomonadati > Pseudomonadota > Gammaproteobacteria > Vibrionales > Vibrionaceae > Vibrio > Vibrio sp. NTOU-M3. Next base: position 1,699,365 of record NZ_CP162100.1, on the reverse strand, counting down.
CTTTCTTAACCATGAAACCTTGGCCGTCATAATAGTTTACGCCGACAAAGTTGAGTCCAAGAGCAGTATCACGGTGTAATGTCCACGTGGTGTTGCGTGACAAAACATCAATCTCACCCGATTGAAGTGCAGTGAAACGCTCTTTTGCTGTTAGTGGTACATATTTTACTTTTGATTTGTCACCAAGCACAGCGGCAGCTAACGCCTGACAATACTCAACATCAATTCCTTCCCATTCACCTTTTGAATTTGGGTTAGAAAACCCTGGTAGGCCGGTACTGACACCACAAGTTATAAAGCCTTGTTTGGTTACTTTATCCAGAGTGCTGTCTGCAGCCGCTGCATTTGTAGACATCAGAGCAGTAGATGCAGCTACAACCGAAGCTAGAAGTGTTAGTTTGTTTGTCATTTGTATCCTTCCTGTATAATCCGTGTTAAACCAGGTGACACCTGATACAACGTATAAAATATGTTGTGTTTTGTTGTTGCTTGATTCAAATCAGTGCATTACACACCCGTTAAATCAAACATTTATAAGCGTAGGTAAGGTTTTGAGTTTTCTCAAATGTATAATTTAAAAAGATTTTTGACTAAACTCACAAACCGCACAGTAGTTAGGATGACGAAATGTTATGTAAATGTAAATAGCAATGAGGTAATGCCCAGCTTCAATTAGAATAGAAGGGTATAATCATGGTATTGTGTTAGTTGTTATTAAGGGTTTTTTACTACCTTTACAAAATAATGTTTCGTAATGAAGTGTAAATTTGGTGTTATATTGCTTGTTGGGCAAAAAGTTAGTGAGAATGATGTCCTAGCTTTGTTAAGCTAGCGTGAATAGTTATTTTTCTTTAACAGGGATAGAAATGCAGTATTTTCCACTTTTTTTAGATCTGAATAATAAGCCTGTTTTGGTTGTTGGTGGTGGGGAAGTTGCCTGCAGAAAAGTAGACAGTTTAGTAAGGGCAGGAGCAAGAGTTACACTAATCTCACCGAAAGTAGAATCACATTTACGGTCTCTGTCGGAACATGGCGAGATAGAATGGGTGCAGAATTTTTATTCAAAGGAGCTGCTTAACTTTCGATATATTCAAGTTTGGGCGACGACTGATAATCCAGATTTAAATCATCAGGTATATCATGATGCGAAAGCGTTAGGCATTTTGGTTAACGTGGTTGATGATCAACCTTATTGTGATTTTATTACTCCTTCAATGATTAACCGCGGTCGAATTCAACTGGCAATTTCAAGTGGGGGAGCGTCTCCTATTTTAGTGAGAAACATCAGACAGCAGTTGGAAAGTGTTTTACCACAAAATTTGTCATTACTCGCTGAGTTTGGCGCGTCTAAAAGAAATGATATAAAACAGTCTTTACCTGATGTTGATACGCGGCGTAAGTTTTGGGAAGTATTTTTTGCGACTTCAGAAGTTGAGCATGCGACGAATCGAGAGTCATTGGAGGTGGTTTATCAAGCTCAGTTAGCAGGAAAGCAGGTGCACAGCCATTTTGTTACTTGGTTGGAGTATGGGAGTGACGTGGAACTTCTCTCGTTAAAGGCACTGCGATTGATGCAGCAGGCTGAACTGGTCTTTTATGAAAAAGATTGTCCGTTTGAATTTGTCGATCTTGTTCGAAGGGATGCTGAACGTGAGAGTTTTAGTGATGAAGGTGAACTCTCATCTAAGTTGTCTTTGGCTAGAGAAGAGCAATTAAGGGTTTGTATATTTATACCCGCTTCAGTATCGAGATATCGTCTGTTGCAAGGAGACGACCTCTACTTACAACTGGCAAAATAAAAAAAACCGCTCATTGAGCGGTTTTTTTGCCATTAGTCGCGGAAGTTTTCGAACTGGAAAGGTTGCCCCAGTTCTGCATCTCGCATTAGAGCAATGACAGATTGTAAGTCATCACGTTTCTTTCCAGTAACGCGAACTTTCTCGCCTTGGATGGAAGCTTGGACTTTAAGCTTGGCATCCTTGATGAGTTTCACTACTTTCTTCGCTGTTGGTGCATCAATGCCTTGCTTGAAAACGACGATTTGATGCCAGTTTTTACCTGTTGCTTCTGCATCTTTAGATTCCATCGCGTTTACATCGACACCACGTTTAGTCAGGTTTGAACGAAGAATATCTCGCATTTGCTGGAGCTGAAAGTCACCCTCAGCGCTCATTTTAACTGAGTCGTCTTTTTGTAGCTCGAAGCTTGCTTCCACATTGCGGAAGTCAAAACGAGTAGATAGTTCACGTGCTGCATTGTCTACTGCATTGCGTAGTTCGACAGCATCGATTTCAGAAATAATGTCAAATGATGGCATTGGTTAGTTCCTCTACAAATTAACGGCTAGCTTTTACAGCGTCTGCTAGCAACTCAAGCATAATCTCGGTATCTTTCCAACTAAGACATGGATCGGTAATAGACTGGCCATACTTTAATGCGTCGATGTCATCCATCGGCTGGTTGCCTTCTTCAATAAAGCTTTCGGCCATGATGCCAGCGATGTAGCTTTTGCCGGATTTAAGCTGCTCACAAATATCTTTTGCAACGTCCAGCTGCTTTCGATGTTGCTTTTGGCAATTGGCGTGGCTGAAATCAACAATGAGCTTCTGTGGCAGATCAAACTCTGCAAGTTGCTTACACGCTAATTCTACAGATTCTGCATCAAAGTTTGGCCCTTTATCACCACCTCGGAGGATCACATGACCATAAGGGTTACCACTAGTGCGATAGACCGTCATTCGGCCATTCTTATCAGGAGAATAGAAGTAATGCGAAGCTTTAGATGCACGGATAGCATCGATTGCTATTTTGATATTACCGTTTGTGCCATTCTTAAAACCAACAGGGCAAGAAAGCGCAGAAGCCATTTCACGGTGAATTTGAGACTCTGTAGTACGAGCGCCAATTGCGCCCCAAGTAATAAGGTCTGCGATATATTGGCCAGTGATCATATCTAGAAACTCAGTCGCAGTAGCTAAGCCAAGTTTGTTGATATCAAGTAGCAGTTTACGTGCTTTGTGTAAACCAGCTTCCAGAGCATAAGAACCATCGAGATTAGGGTCTGTAATGAGACCTTTCCAACCAACTACAGTACGAGGTTTTTCAAAGTACGTACGCATAACGATGAAAAGTTCATCTTTATACTGATCTTGGATTGCAGCTAAACGCGCTGCGTAGTCGAGTGCGGCATCTGGATCGTGAACGGAACAAGGGCCTACGATAACCAGTAGACGTTCATCTTGCCCGATAAGAATTTTTTCGATTTGTTTACGAGATTGAGCTATGCGTTCTGCTACATCTTCCGTGATTGGATGTGCGCTTCCTAGCTCTGCCGGAGTAGGCATCGGACCCAAAGGTTGGGTTCTTAATTCATCGGTTTTAAGTGGCATACCATAGCCTGTTCTTTTTATTGCGAAGCGGTAAAGATAGCGGAAACGGCTAAAGGAATAAACTACTTATCTATAAACTTCTTTTCTTGCAGCTGTAAAAGTGAAAATTTATGCACTAATCCGTTGTAATAATGCGATTTTCTCTTGTGTTCAGTTATCTCAATCGGTATGTTCGAGTGAGGATCTCAATAATAATATCAATGGAGCAATAATGAGTTACGAGAATCATGGCGGTTTGCATCCGGATTTAGTGTTAGGCCAAGCATTGCCTTCGACTGAAACAACGAGTACTGGTAAGCACCTATACGTTTCGATTGCAGACTTGATTATGGAGTATATTTTTTATCACCCAGCTTATGATCATGCCTCTTTGACTGACATTGAGCGTTCATCAATTGACGCAATACTTGGCTCACAGTCAACATCAGAACATTTTGTCAGTACTTTAGTTACCAGCGTTTCTAGTCAGATATCTGATGCTTATCAAGCGATTCGAGTTAGTTTAAATAATGCGGATAGTCTTGCCATGCGGTCATTACTTGGTGGCGGTGTCGAAGAAACAGAAGACAACCCAGCTCTTGGGGTTCGTGGCGTTTCTCGCTATGCATCTCTTTCATACAACAAAATTTTTGCATTGGAATGTGATGTTATCAAACAGCTTCAATCCCTTGGCCATCAGATTGAAATTGTTGTCCCTTTTGTTCGAACACTATCCGATGCGGCAAAGGTGATTGATTTACTTGCAGAGCAGGGGCTACCTAGAGGGTTGAATGGTCTGAAAGTACTTTATGTTGCAGAAGTTCCAGCAGCGGCTTTATTAACCGAACGATTATTGCATTACTTTGATGGTGTAGTGATCAATTTAGAGAACCTTACGCAATATGCATTGGGTGTAGATAGGCACTCAGAAAATCTTCAGTACCTGTTTGATCCACAAAATGAGGCTGTGCTCTCATTGCTTGAACAAGTATTTAAAACGTCAAGCAGTAATAATAAACCAGCGATTTTGCTCAGTACTAACCTCGCTGAGTATCCTAAAGTACAAGAACTCGCTTTAGAATATAACAACATTCAAGTTGTTGTTACAATGTAACTTAGTGCGCAGCTTCAAAGTTATGTTAAGAATATGTTGATCTAATAAACCAAAAGCATTGAACTGGTCTTATTGTTACACGACATCGGACCAGTTTATGCTTTCACCGTTGAATAAAGCCAACTTATATCTCAAGTGTTTTGGATTCTTTAAAGTTCCTCTTATTTGGCTATGCCGGCCAAAGATTATTAAATTAAATTCGCAATCTGTTGAAGTGAAAATTCCTCTACGTCGCCGGACTAAAAATCATCTGAATAGCATGTATTTTGGTGTATTGGCGGTTGGTGCAGATGTTGCCGGTGGTTTTATGGCGATGAGCAAAGCACAGTCTAGAGGGAACAAGGTTTCACTTGCATTTAAGGCTGTGGAAGGACACTTTTTGAAACGACCTGAAGCTGATGTTCATTTTATTTGTAACGATGGCGCACTTATCGACGACATGTTGGATCAAACGATAAGCTCAGGAGAAAGGGTAAACGAAGTGGTAAAAATTACGGCCATTTGCCCCACACTACATGGTATGGAACCAATGGCCGAGTTTGATCTTACTTTGTCACTGAAGCGAATGGATTAAATGGGTCTTCAACCTCCATCTGCTCGATAGCGACAATCTTGCTTCGGTTAAGTACGATTTTCCAACGATAAAATTTTGGTTTACCGTCATGGTTGTCTTCTTTGGCAATTAGGTTAATCAGATGGCGTTTTTCTACAGATTCTTTGGTTACTTGCCCATTATTCAATGTATAAATCTTGCTTGAACCCTTATCCATCAGGCGAGTCAATGGGCGCATGCTGACCATTAATGATTCGCGTGTTTCTTCATAACCACTCAAAAACTTAGAGGTCGACATTTCAGCTTCAGATCGGTAATGCAGGATTTGCTCTTCTCGTTGAACGACTCGTTTCTTACGAATGGTTTTGATTCTATCAGGCAGTTTTGACAGCGAGGTATACTCTAGCCACTCCAGTTTCTGCCCAACGGCTTTATTGGTTGTTGGATCTTTATACCGCTTGCGCCATTTAGGTTTTCCTTTTCGAATAACGCGCCAAAGAACATCGCGCAGATCATCTTTGAATATTTCTCTCAGCGCGTAAACAAATGACATAGCAACAATGAAAGAAGCAGTAATTTCCCCCCAGTAATCTCGGGCGAGAATCACTGTAATGGTGACAAATAACATCACGAATCCAGTTGCTAAACCTTTCACCATCCGCTTCATGTTATTGCCAAGAGAAATCGTTTTCTCCTTCAAAACGATAGGGTGCTCAATTAAGCGTCTAAGGAGTCGCATTTTATTGCTCATTCGCGTTACGTCGTCACGTACACTTTGAGAATTATAGTTATTGAGTTTACGATGCGCTTTCTCACGCTCCACAATAGTGATGAGACGCTCTTTTACCGTTTTATAGTCACCTTCACGCGGCATATGAGCAACAAGCGACATAAAACGCTGCTCTGTATACCAAGAGAGGTAATTGTCAATATTGGCATAGTAGCGTTTAAGACTCTCTTCGTAGGGAATACTACGTCTTAAACGTTTAAGAATATCGAGAGCAAGCTCTATGACTTCGTCGACTTCTTCGGTGGTGACACTATCCTTATTGTGTTTATTAAGTTCATTAACCGCTTTGTCTAGCGCAATCACATATTGATAGGCGAACAAACTCAAACTGACTCGGTATTGAGTGGATGATAGCTGGCCACGTTTCGCTAATCGGCTGTGTACTAAGGGAAGTAGTGTTTTGTCACTGTAATATGCTCGTTTTTGGGTTATTGAGCTGTAGTAGAAATCGCTTTCCTTGAGAACTTCTGGTGAAAGTCCAAGTTCGCCTGGAATAAAAAAGTAGAGATCGAGGTCGGACTCCTTGGTCGAAGCCATGGCATGAGCGATTTTTAGTGTTATGCCGTCATGCTTGTCAACGGTGATCAATGAAAGCTCCAGAAAATATAGAATTATCTTTCGAAAGCATATCAGACTTTAGGTATAATCACCGCAAATTTGTAGCGTATAACCTTCCGCCTTCTAAGCACTTTTTAATATTTGAATGATCATGCATCGACAGACTGGATCGGTGGAATAAATGGGTAGAACGCTATAGTCAATGTAAGAGCTGCGATAGAGCTTTTTGAGAATTACCTTGTTGGTAGCAATGCTACGGACAAAAAAAGAGATAAATTGAAATGATTAAAGTAGGTCAGATAAATCATCTGGAAGTTGTGAAACGTGCTGATTTTGGCGTGTTTCTAGAAGCTGGCGACTATGGGATGACGCTGCTACCAAACCGATTTGTGCCTGAAGGGACCGAAGTCGGCCAATCACTTGATGCTTTCTTGTATTTTGACTCTGACAATCAGTTGGTTGCAACCACTGAAACACCTATTGCCCAAGTTGGGGAGTGGGGGCTGATGAAAATTGAAGGGGTTAATAGTACCGGTGCGTTCGTGAATTGGGGAATTAAGGGTAAAGACCTATTAGTGCCTTTTAGTGAACAACGTGGTCGGTTGAGTGCGGGCCAGAACATTCTTGTGTATGTCTATACGGATAAGGCTTCGGGGCGTATTGTTGGTACAACAAAATTCAACAAACTGTTGGATAAAACCCCTGCAAATTACCAACAAAACCAGCAGGTTGATTTACTTATTGCTGAACGAAGTGACCTTGGTTATAAAGCAATCATCAATGGTCAGCATTGGGGCGTGATTTTCAAATCGGATGTCTTTGGTAAGCTGTTCATTGGTAAAAAGGTGAAGGGTTATATCAAGCAAGTTCGTGAAGACGGTAAAATCGATTTAGCGTTGCAGAAAGTCGGTGTCGACAAAATGGATGATCTAAGCAGCAAAATTGTAGAGTTATTAGAAAAGAAAGGTGGCTTCTTACCACTTAATGATAAATCTACACCGGAAGCGATCTTCTCTGCATTTCGTACCAGCAAGGGAACATTCAAGAAAACAATCGGTGGTCTGTACAAACAAGGTAAAATTATCATCGAGAAAGATGGCATTCGCCTTGTTTAGAATTGATTGAGTTGAAAGGGCGCATTTAGCGCCTTTTTTATTGTTAAAAAAAGACCCAAAACGTCTTTGTTCTGGGTCTAGGGGAAGGGCTCCTACAGAGCCTGCGCTAACTTTTTGATATACTTCATGTAACCATGATTTAATTGTAGTACATCATATAGCGTATGCTGGCTTATGTAAGAATTTCATACTAACGTTTATCGATTAGAAAAGATTTTTATCTCTAACTAGCTCTCTTGGTAGACCGTTTTTTACACGATTTCCTACCCATTTACCTAAACCAATCACATCGTTACCGAGTTTAACAATCACTTCCCCTTTACCTGATTGTTGTTCTGGTCGAACATCTCGTCCCATATACCATTCTCTGGCTTCATCAACTGAAAGTGCTATAGCACAAGGCTCATTTCCGGTTGCTAACGTTGTGGCTACTTGGTGCTGCCAACGGTAACCTTTCTTATGTGCTTCTGCGATTTTTATCCCCATCCGTGAGAAACGCAGTTCGCCAAGCATAGGTTCTAAATTTTCAGGAAACAGCCAAACATCATTGTCTCTTAACCAGACTGAGCTATTTGCTGGTAAAGCAATACCTAGTGTTTGCTCCAGCTGTGTCGCGATCTCTGAATGGATTTTTTTTGACGCTTTTTCAAATGGGAATTTACCTAAACGCTTTTTTACTGCGGGAGGTGTCACGGATTGTTTTTTATTGATTTTAGCGACGAAAAATCCTTCACAGTCGTACACCTGAGGGAATATGTGCAAAAACCCTTCATCTGTTAACGCTTTTTCTGCTTGTGGGAATAAGCCTGTTAGAGGTTCAAAATCAACCGCTTCTCCAAACGTTTCTTTTAAGTGATTACAAACTTGTTGGTTCTCTTCTACGCTCAACGTACAGGTTGAATATACAAGGCTACCACCGGGTTTTAACGCGTGAAATGCACTTTCTATCAACGCTTTTTGAGTGTCTGAGATCGAAAGAACGGATGCTTTACTCCAATTTTTCATGGCGTCTGCGTCTTTACGCACAGTACCTTCACCAGAGCAAGGTGCATCGATAAGTACGGCATCAAATTGTTCAGGTAGCCACCCGCCAAAGACTCTTCCATCAAAGTTCGTCAGCGCGGCATTGCGGATACCGCAGCGTTCGATATTCGCGTGGAGAACTTTGACACGGCTTGATGAAAACTCGTTCGCAACTAAAATGCCGTTGTTTTCCATCAAAGCTGCTATTTGCGTTGTTTTGGAACCGGGTGCGGCTGCCATATCCAACACCGCGGTAAAATGTGCATCATCTGAGTTAAAAAGTGCCGAGACGGGCATCATCGAGCTGGCTTCCTGGATATAAAAAAGGCCTGCCATATGTTCTGCGGTATTACCCAGAGGTACTTTTGATTCATCTGCTTCAATCCAGAAACCTTCTTTACACCAAGGAACTGGGGACAACTGCCAACCTTTTAATTCTGCGCGTTGACAAAATTCCTCGACCGATATTTTTAAGGTGTTCACGCGAATACTTTTACGTAATGGGCGCTGACATGCCTGAATAAAGTCCTCCATATTTAGCTGTGATGGCAGGATGGACTCGATCATGGTGAGGAAGTCGTCTGGCAGATAAACGTTTTGGTGCACTGAGTTAATCTCGATTAGGTGTAAAGGAGTGGGATTATAGCGAAATGGATAAAAAAACGCAGCGGATATGCTGCGTTTTTAGTAACAATGAAGCGTGGCTTACGGCTTAGGAATTGCGGTTCGCCATTTAGGCCAACTTTCTTCCGGTGTTGGATACAAGTAGAAAGCATGACCTGAACGAGCAGGAGATTGCAGGTGTGCATTTTCCGGTGTTCCAAAGGTTATTCCACCTCGTACAATACTGTCTAATGTTCCTGCTTTGATGTTTGCTCCAGACAAACCGATCGAAACATCAACGCCAGAGGTATTCCAGAATACACTGTTTTGTCTTACAAGGTATGCGTATTCAGGTTTAATAATAATGGTAGAGATAACGCGATCTGCGAAATCACCTAATTTAACATCCGTAACTTTTCCGACTTCAATTTCACGGTAAAGCACGGGCGTACCTACGGTGACAGAGCCTCGGGTTTCACTTTGAAGGGTAAACTTAACCCCTTTTGTAATTTGAGCTTGATGATGGAGCTCAAACTCACTGTGGGCAGCACCAGTGCCGGGAAGAACATTAATTGATTGCGATAACAAGTTCTGCAAATTCTTCACGCCATCTAAGCCAACTTTTGTCTTGGGAATCCAGAAATAGGAGCCTGCTTTTGCAAGTTTGGCGGCGTACTCCGGCATAATTCGGGCTTTAATCTCCACTTTATCATTTGTAAAGTTTGGAATGACAAGCGTGACTTCACCAACTTTTACACCGTTATATTTGATTGCGGTGCCTTGAGTGATGGTATTTTCACCCTTCGACATTAATGTAATCAGATGGCCAAATTTTCTTGCGGTATTGAAATCTTCATAAAGTAGCCACTTGCCGTTTTGCTTGTTTTCCACACCCGGTAGGGAGTCGAAAGCAATCCCACCTTGAATCATAGTTTTTAATGGCGCGGCTTTGACACTTACACCAGCAAGGCTCGCGTTCACTTCCACACCGGAGCGGTTCCAAAACACGGTTTGTGCTGTAATTAAGTGCTGGTATTGCTTTTCGATACTTGCAGTGATGTAGACACCGCCATCAACCAAATGGAAGTCAGCGACATTACCTACTTGAAGGTTTCGGTAGAGTAGAGGACTGCCTTTCGAAATTGGTGGAAGCTCATGAGCAAACAGCGTGATTTTTGTTGATCCTGATAGGTTATATTTGGCTAGCTCAGCTAGGGATTTACTTTGGAATAGACGGTATTCTTCCAGTGCGCTATTACTGCCTTCACTAACAAAGCTAATTGAACCAGTTAAAAGCTGTTTGGCTGGCGGAACAGTAATATTAAGTCCAGATTCAGTGAGCTCAGCGCTTGCACTGCCTGTAACAAAGAATCGGTTCTGTGACTTGATAAGATGTGCGTACTGGTTGTCAATGAGTGTGTCGAATCGAACCTTATCACCATCAAGTGAAACCTCAGTGATTGAACCGACAGTGATCCCTCGGTAGAGAATATTTGCCCCAACATCTAAACCAAATGAGTTATCAGAAACCAAGCTAACGCTTGTTGAGCGAGCTTGTTGCTTAGCGAAATCATTTTTGCGGACGGCAGTGAAGTATCTTGAACGGTCACCTTTACCCGGTACGAGTGTTAGGAAGTTACCTTTAACTAGATTGGATAAATTTTCTACCCCAGAAAGAGAAACTTTGGCTTCTTCGAGGATAAATCGGCTGCCTTTATTTAACATATCGTTAAATGCAGGTTGGATTGCCGCTGAAGCGATGATTTCTTTGCGACCTTCACTGAGTTGCAAATCAGTCACTTGGCCAATTTCAATGCCGCGATACATGATTGGTGCACCTGAAGCACTGATTTGGTTTTCATCAGGTAAGGTGATTTTGATTGGAATACCGCGCCCAGCCGTTTTCAAATCTCGGTAAAGGCGAAATTGAGTATTGTCCGCAACTGGTTGGCCATCATCAGGAGAGTCAACAGCGATAGAGCCACCAATGAGAGCACTTAGGCTTTCAAGGCGCACGTCAACGCCTTCGAACCCAATTTGCGCACCGATGCCACTGACGTTCCAAAATCGACTTTCGTCGGTAATGATCTTGCGGTACTCATCTTTGATTGACGCTTGAATAATAACGCTCTTCGCATCGTTATTAAGCTGATAGTTGTATACTTCACCGATAGGGATCTTTTTGTACACAATCTGAGAGCCGACGGATATTCCACCAAGGTCACGTGCTTTCAGCGTAATGTTGAGCCCATTTTTAGTCAGAATGTCTGAAGGAGCGCGTTCAAGAGCATGGAACACCGTTTCTGGCTCCGACTCTTCGGCTGAATCGCTTGGTTGAATGGCAATATAATTACCCGAGACAAGCGTATCAAGGCCGGAGATACCCGACAAACTTGCGGTTGGCTTAACCATCCAAAATCGAGTTTCTTTTGAAAGCAATTTAGTCGCTTCAGGGTAGATATCGGCATCGACGTAGATGCTTTCCAGATCTTCAGTCAGGTTAATTTCTCTTACCATCCCAACTTCTAAACCCTGATAGCGAATGGTCGTGCGACCAGCCACCAGCCCTTGCGCATCTGAGAAGTAGATTTGAACTCGTTGACCTGCGTCATGAATGGCCTTTGCCACGAGCCAGCCGGCCAGCAGCATCGTTAATATCGGGAGAATCCACAATGGAGATATGCCACGATTTCGTTTGATATCTGGCATATGGGATTTTTGGTTAGAAGATTGGTTACTCATTCAAAGTCTCTTCTTTTTCTGACGGTTGGGGATAGTTATCCCAAATAAATCTTGGGTCGATACTTTCAGCAGCAAGCATTGTAAGAACGACCACCATGCCAAAGGCTACGGCTCCGTATCCCGGCGTAAAGTCGAGTATTTGGCCTCTGTCGAGCAGGGTCATCATAATCGAGATCACAAACAGATCCATCATTGACCATTTACCTATCCATTTCACAAGGAAATAGATGGCCATGCGTTGTCTGTGGTATACCGAACGTTTGAATTTAATTGCGAGTAAGATGTAAGCCAAACCACAAATTTTAGCGACAGGGACAACGATACTTGCAACAAAAATAATGATAGCGATGCCTGTCATACCACTTTTTACAAGTGAGGCAACACCGGAAAAAATAGTGTCTTGCAGCCTTTGTCCATTCGTCAGCAACACAGATATGGCGATGAGGTTAGCTGGAAAAATAGCAATGGTAGCCGCGATTAAATAGGCCCATGTTTTTTGTAATGAACGGGGCTTACGGTGGTGAAGAGGGCTGTGGCATCGTATACATTGTTCCCCTTCAGGCTGTGACAGGTGACAGCTATGGCAATGGATTTCTTTCTTTTCGAACTGGTAGTTTTTCTCTTGATCCCAAGCTTCCCAATATCGCCTCACACTGACGCGACTGAGTAACAATACAGTAAATAGTTGCAGTAATAATAAACTGTATAACCCAGGCCCAACAAAAATATCGGAATAATCTTGCAGTTTAAAACAGCTGATGGCTACGCTCACTAAGAAAACATCAATCATTACCCAGTGTTTGAGGTGGTGGACTGTTTTTAGTGACCATTTGAGTAACTTGAAAGAGCGTATTTTAAGTGCGAAGTGAGCCCCGGCAACCGAAGAGCAGACCAAAAATGGTGCAATAGAGCTGCAGAAAATAATAAGTAGAGATAGGAAATAAAATCCTTCTTGAAGTAGGGTGAATACACCTGATGGGAGCGTTGCCGGTATCATCACTCCAAATAAGCGAATTTTAATGAAGTCAAAAAAGTGCGCTGGGAATAAAAGTAAAAGACAGGTGATGGATATTGCCAAGTTACCGGACAAGGATGGGCTGCCACCTCGATAGAGTTGGGTGCCGCATCGTGGACAATGAGCGCTTTTACCTTGCTTTACATCCAATACATCAACGGGTAATTCGCAACCCTGACAAAGGCGAATGGAGGTAGGTGTGGCTTCATGAGAAACCAAAGGAGAACTATAGCGCTTCATAATGCTGAAGCGCCTAAATGGATAGTTACATTGTCACAATTAAGCGTGAGATTGTGCACTGCCGTATAAGGTTTGATATAAGCCTTCTTGTTCAACTAGCTCTCCATGTGTACCAGCCTGACTCACTTGACCGTCTTCTAGTACATAAATTAAATCTGCTTGTTTTACCGCTGAAAGGCGGTGCGCCACAATCAATGTGGTTCTACCTTTCAAAAACTCCGATAGGGCTGTGTGTAAGGCTGCTTCTGTTGCAGTGTCCAAAGCGGAAGTTGCTTCATCTAGAATAACAAACTGAGGATTGCTCAAAATCATTCGAGCGATCGCTAAACGTTGTCGTTGACCACCAGATAGACGGATACCGCTTCGTCCTATTTGTGTATTAAGCCCATCACTCAGTTGAGTGATTACATCTTGCATTTGCGCAACTTCTAAGGCTCGCCACAATTCAAGATCGCTGTAGTCGGAACCTAAGGTCAGATTATGCCTCAGGCTATCGTTAAATAGTATAGGTTGCTGTAATACGACAGCTATTTTATCGCGAATAATATCAAAAGTGATATCGTCGCTTGTTTCACCGTTGAAGCGAATTAAGCCTGAATCAGGTCTATAAACACCAATAAGTAGTTGAATTAACGTGGACTTACCACCACCACTTGCCCCGACTAATGCCACCTTCTTTCCTGCAGGAATAGTTAGGCTGAGGTCATTTAGTACTTTATGATCTTGGTTGTAGGAGAAATTTACGTTTTCTACTCGAACATCGACCTCTTTCTCTGGAGAGAACGGGTTCACTTTGCTATTAGGCCGGTACTCTTCTTCCAACTCCAACAGAGTATTGATTCTCGTTAACGCAGCTTTTGCACTATACCAAGAAAACTGGATACTTAAGATTTCTTGAACTGGACCGAGCATAAACCAAAGGTATCCAAAGACCGCAAAAATCTGGCCAATGGTTAAGTCGCTAAATAATACCATCAGCATTGCGACGGCTCGGAATAATTCGAAGCCTAGCAAAAAGAGTAAAAATGAAACCCGTCCCGCAGCCTCAGACTGCCACGCATATTTGTCCGCATCGGAGCGAATTTGGTCTGCATGGGCATTTAATTGGTTGAGAAATTCACGTTCTTTGTTTGCAGCGCGCAGCTGATAGATACCATCAAGCGTTTCAACTAAACGATTTTGAAAACGCTCGAAAGACTGGTTTTCTCTCTTTTTTAAGTGCTTAACCTTATTCCCAAGTTTGCGTGAGAAGTAGACGACGATTGGGTTGACCAGCAAAATGAACAGACCTAGTCGCCATTCAAGCCAAAGCAACACTGCAGCGGTGCCAATAACGGTTAACAGACTGATCAGAAATTTGCTTAATGTTGAGCCAATGAACTGATCAATTGTTTCGATGTCTGTAACCAAGTGGGCGTTGATACCGCCGCTTCCTCTCGTTTCATATTGGCGAATACTGATCTTACCAAGTTTCTCAATCATTTTCTGACGCATACGACAGGTAATGGTTTTGGAAACAAGTGTAAACTGGCGGCTTTGTAGAATATTTAATGCTTGGCTAGCGCTACGCATTAAGATGACGAGGAAAAGAGTAAAAAAGACATATCCGGTTGGTGTGTGCCATGAAGCTGGGAGTACAGCATTCATGATTTCTAACCCAGTAGCGGGTTGGTTTAGTAGCACTTCATCAACCATTAATGGCATCATTAATGGGATCGGGACACTGATAAGCGTCGCGATGATGGCGATGATATTCGCCCCAATCAGTTTGCGCTTGTGTAATTTCACTTGTGTAATCAGCCAAGAGCGGCTAATTGTGTTATCGTTTTTATTCATTACTTAAATGAGAATGCTTAGTATTTAATGTCTGCGAGGGATTGTACGCACATCCGGCATGCAAGTCTCTCGTTTTCAAATGGAAGTTATTATGAAAATAGAGCATTACCAGCGCTTAACCAAGCAGGCTTTAGCATTGCTGGAAGATGAAACTGACTTAATCGCTAATTTATCTAACTTGAGTGCTTTGCTAAATATGGAACTCGAAGATCTCAATTGGGTTGGTTTTTACCTGATGAAAGAAGATGAGCTTGTTCTTGGTCCTTTTCAGGGGAAGCCAGCTTGTGTACGAATTCCTGTAGGTCGAGGTGTATGTGGTACTGCTGTCGCGTTTAATCAGGTGCAGCGTGTTTATGATGTGCATGAGTTTGAAGGTCACATTGCTTGTGATGCTGAAAGTAATTCTGAGATCGTGATTCCTTTTTCATTAAAAGGCACCGTTGCAGGAGTGCTCGATATAGACAGCCCAAAAGTTGGCCGATTCTCACAAGTTGATGAAGAAGGGCTGACATTTTTGATGAAGGAAGTAGAAAACCTGCTTAATTCACACGCTATCAAGGCATAAATTAACCTTTCCCTGTGGTTTTTCGCTTGCAGGTCACTATAATACCTGAAATATTTATCTTAATGCTCGCGGAAAGGCCGCTATAACCAGGAATCCTCATGGAAAACACTGAAAAGTTAAAAAACAGCAAAGAAGTTATCGCATATATTGCTGAATGTTTCCCTAAGTGCTTTACTTTGGAAGGTGAAGCAAAACCACTTAAAATTGGTATTTTTCAAGATCTTGCGGAGCGTCTAACCGACGACCCGAAAGTAAGCAAGACACAGCTTCGTGCAGCGTTAAGACAGTACACTTCATCATGGCGTTACCTACACGGTGTTAAACCGGGTGCTGTACGTGTTGATCTAGATGGTAACCCATGTGGTGAACTTGAAGCAGAACATGTTGAACACGCGCAAACTGCACTAGCTGAAAGTAAAGCAAAGGTGCAAGCTCGTCGTAAAGAGCAAGCACAGAAGGCTCGTGAAGAGGGTAAGGCGAAAGCGAAACCAGCTAAAAAGCCACAAAACCGTCGCCCACAAGCGAATAAAGCACCAAAGGCCAAACAGCCAGTAGAAACACGTGCACTTAATGCTGATGAAATTACCATTGGTAACGAAGTGAACGTAAATATGGGCAAAGGAAATATGGCTGCGACTATCGTTGAAATTAATAAGGAAGATGTGCGCGTTCAACTGACTAACGGCCTACAAATGGTTGTTAAAGCGGAGCACCTGCGCGCATAAAGGAGATACTCCTACGCATGAAATGCCGTTCAAAAATGTCGCTGATTGCTGCTAGCCTATGGCTAGCAGCGTCTTCAGCTCACGCCGTTGATGCTAAAATCAAACTAGAGGACCTTCCGGTTCTTGTTCCTGAAGCTCAACACCAAACTGCTAGTAAACGAGTTACTTCTCGCTTTACCCGTTCTCATTACAAACACTTTTCCCTTGACGACAAGTTTTCTCAAGCCATTTTCGAGCGTTATATCGAAATGTTGGATTACAATCGAAATGTGTTTACGCAAGCTGATGTCAATTCGTTTAATAAATACGCGGTTGCTATTGATGATCAATTGAAATCTGGTGATAACCAGATCGCATTTGATGTGTACAATTTATCAATGAAGCGTCGTTATGAACGCTTTAAATATGCGTTATCGTTACTCGACAAAGAAATGTCGTTTGATGTCGATGAGTCCATTCAGCTCGACCGTAGTGAAGCGAACTGGCCGAAAGACAAAGCAGAGCTTGATGAGTTGTGGCGTAAGCGGGTGAAGTATGACGCGTTGAATCTCAAACTGACTGGCAAAGACTGGAAAGAAATCAAAGAGATTTTAGGCAAACGTTATAACAACGCATTAAAACGCTTGAGCCAAACGCATAACGAAGACGTATTTCAGCTCTACATGAATGCGTTTGCGCGTGAAGTCGATCCTCATACCAGTTACTTAAGTCCTCGAAGCGCAGATCAATTCCAAACAGAAATGAATCTATCTTTAGAAGGGATTGGTGCTGTATTGCAAATGACGGATGATTATACCGTTATTCGTTCATTAGTTGCTGGTGGTCCTGCTTCTAAGAGCAAGCAGCTCGCTGAAGGCGATCGCATTATCGGTGTTGGTCAAGAAGGCGAAGAGCTTGTTGATGTCATTGGTTGGCGATTGGATGATGTTGTTCAGCTTATCAAAGGGCCTAAAGGCACAAAAGTTAACTTGCAAGTGTTACCTGAGGGTAAAGATGCGAAAGCGGAAGTGATTACGCTGATTCGCGACAAGATTCGTCTGGAAGATCGCGCCGTTAAATCTGAAGTCTTTGAGAAGGACGGCAAAAAGGTGGGTGTCTTAGAGGTACCAAGCTTTTATGTTGGACTAGCAAAAGATACAGATAAACTGATCACTCAGCTTAAATCAGATGGTGTTGAAGGCATTATTGTTGATTTGCGAAATAACGGTGGTGGTGCATTAACGGAAGCGACTGCATTATCTGGACTGTTTATCGAGAGTGGTCCTGTTGTGCAAGTCCGTGATAGTTACGGCCGGGTTAATGTTAACAGCGATACCGATGGCAAAATCAGCTACACAGGACCGCTAATGGTCTTGGTTAACCGTTATAGTGCTTCGGCTTCTGAGATTTTTGCGGCAGCAATGCAAGATTACGGTCGTGGCATTATTTTGGGTGAGAACTCATTTGGTAAAGGAACCGTACAGCAACATCGTTCTTTGAATCATATTTATGACCTGTTTGATAACGAATTAGGTTATGTTCAGTATACGATTCAGAAGTTCTACCGCATTAATGGTGGAAGTACACAGAACAAAGGTGTGGCTCCGGATATTGCATTCCCTACAGCAGTGGATCCAAGTGAAACTGGTGAAAGTGTGGAAGACAATGCATTACCATGGGACAGTATTGATCATGCCAAGTATCTTAAGTTACAAGGTAACGAAGCACTTATTGGTAAACTGACGGCTAAGCATCAGGTGCGAATTGCTAAAGATTTAGAGTTCCGATTTATTGCTGAGGATATCAAGCGCTACAAAGCAGAAAAAGACGACAATATGTTGTCTTTAAATGAAAAAATGCGCAAAGAAGAGAGTGATAAAGCGGATGATGAACGTTTACAACGCATTAACCAGCGTCAAAAAGCTCAGGGGCTGAAAGCCTTCAAAACGCTTGATGATGTGCCAAAAGACTATGAAGCACCAGATGCGTATCTGGATGAGTCAGTTGCGATTATGGTTGATATGATTCGTTAATCTCTAACTTATTGAAATACAAAGCGAGCTTATATAGCTCGCTTTTTTTATGCCAATAATTAATGTGATTTAGATCGAAAATTTAGCGTTATTCAGAACGGCAACCTACGCTTAAAAGGTAAGTGAGGGATGCGCTATGAGATTCATTATTATTGTTTTAGCTTGCTTAAGCTTTTCGCTTTCAGCGAACGACACAAAGAAAAAGAATGATTTAACACAATTTGACTCGCCATTCTTGATTGGGGATTGGTATTTGATAAATCCAGAACCTGAAAAGTCTTCTGAGAATTTTTTGGCGATCAAATTAACACTGGACTCAAACTATAACTTCAAGATCGATATCCAGAAGAAAGATTATAGTGTGGATCATTGGGAAGGGCTCTACACTGCAAACGACAATACAATTATCTTGGGAGTGGATTCATCAGAACCACAACTGTATGAATACTCAGTTAACCACAACTTGCTGAATCTGAATGGTGTAACGTTTACTAAAGCGTTATCCAACTCATTAGCAGGGATCTGGTCAAGTAAGCACCTTTCTGGCGAGGATATCCATGATGCACATCGGATGGATTTAGTGTTGCAACCAGACTTTATTTTTATGTTCAAAGTGAGAAATCAATCCGGTGATGAAGCGGTACATAGAGGTGTTTATTACACCGAAGGTAAT
The DNA here is from genome assembly GCF_040869035.1 of Vibrio sp. NTOU-M3. Classification (NCBI taxonomy): domain Bacteria; kingdom Pseudomonadati; phylum Pseudomonadota; class Gammaproteobacteria; order Vibrionales; family Vibrionaceae; genus Vibrio; species Vibrio sp. NTOU-M3. The sequence goes on along the minus strand of NZ_CP162100.1, from coordinate 1,680,433 downwards.
CACTTGGTACTGCTGTATGAAAATGGAGAGCATGATACTCGCTACACTTTAAACAGTGATACTTTAACGCTAGAGATTGAGGAAGGCGGTATGTACGCAGTCCTAAATAGGATACGTTAACTATCTACAGATGGATTAAAAAATAGTCAATATGATTGTTTGATAGAGTTTTGATAGCAAAATAACGAGGTATTTAAGGTTTATACCTCGTTTTTTTGCATTTAGAGTTGTAAGCTTCTTTGACATACTTTGTGTTCAGAAGGATTTAGACATGGCTCTAACACCACAAGCCAAATATCGTAAAGATTATCAATCACCAAGTCACACGATTACCGATATCGAGCTAACATTTGATTTGCATGATACTGCAACAACCGTCACGGCAGTTTCTAACGTCAAACAAGTATCAGATAACACCTCACTGAAATTAGACGGTGAAGGTCTTGTATTAAAGCGCGTAGAAGTTGATGGTGAAGAGTGGACGAACTACCAAGAGGCTGAAGGGTGTTTAGAGTTACACCAGTTACCTGAGCAGTTTAATTTAACCATTATTACTGAAATAAACCCTGAAGCGAACACGGCTTTAGAAGGGCTCTATAAATCAGGTGGCGCATTCTGTACTCAGTGTGAAGCCGAAGGCTTCCGCCGTATCACTTATTATATGGACCGTCCGGATGTGCTAGCAAAGTACACAACGAAAGTGATTGCTGATAAAGCTGAGTATCCATTTCTATTAAGTAACGGTAACCGAATTGCAGAAGGTGAACTTGAAGAAGGTCGTCATTGGGTTCAATGGCAAGATCCGCACCCTAAACCAGCTTATTTGTTTGCCCTAGTTGCTGGCGATTTTGATGTATTACGTGACAAATACATCACACGATCTGGTCGTAATGTTGAGCTTGAAATCTTCGTTGATAAAGGGAATTTAGACCGTGCTCCACACGCAATGACATCGCTGATTAACTCGATGAAGTGGGACGAAGAACGATTTGGCCTAGAGTACGATCTCGACATCTATATGATTGTTGCTGTCGATTTCTTCAACATGGGCGCAATGGAGAATAAAGGGTTAAACATCTTTAACTCTAAATTTGTCCTAGCAAATGATAAAACGGCAACAGATACGGATTATTTAGGCATTGAAGCGGTTATTGGCCATGAGTATTTCCATAACTGGACAGGGAACCGAGTGACATGTCGAGATTGGTTCCAGCTAAGCCTTAAAGAAGGTTTAACCGTATTCCGTGACCAAGAGTTTTCTTCTGACCTCGGTTCAAGGGCTGTGAATCGAATTAACAATGTTCGCATTATTCGTGGTCCTCAGTTTGCCGAGGATGCTAGCCCGATGTCTCATCCAATTCGACCTGAGAAAGTGATTGAGATGAACAACTTCTACACGCTAACCGTGTACGAAAAAGGCAGCGAAGTCATTCGAATGATGCACACTTTGCTTGGTGAAGAAGGGTTCCAGAAAGGCATGAAGTTGTACTTCGAGCGTCACGATGGTACGGCGGCTACTTGTGAAGACTTTGTTTCTGCGATGGAAGATGCTTCTGGTGTGGACTTAAAACAATTCCGTTTATGGTATAGCCAATCGGGTACACCAAAGCTAAAAGTGTCGAGTGAATACAATGAACTGGATAAAACTTATTCGCTGACGGTTGAGCAATCAACGGAAGCGACACAAGACCAAAATGACAAACAAGCATTACATATTCCGTTTGATATTGAACTGTATCAAGCAAATGGTGATGTAGTTGAGTTACGCCGTAACAATTCTCTAGTAAACAATGTTTTGAATGTGACTAAAGACAAGCAAACATTTGTTTTTGAAAACGTGAATGAAAAACCAATTCCATCAATGCTTAGAGAATTCTCAGCACCAGTCGTTATGGAATATGATTACAGTGATGAAGAGCTGACTTTCCTAATGGTTCACGCGCGTAATGAATTTGCGCGATGGGATGCAGGGCAGATGCTCTTGGCAAAATACATTCGCAGTAATGTACAAGCCGTTCAAAATGATGAACAGTTTGATTTGCCAGACTCTGTTATCGATGCATTCCGCGGTGTTCTATTAAACGAAAACCTCGAACATGCGTTCATCACGGAAATGTTATCGCTTCCAAGTCACAATGAAGTTTTCGGTTGGTATAAGCAAGTTGATGTTGATGCTGTAGCATCCGTCCTAAAGTCAATCAAAGTTAAATTGGCAACTGAGCTGGAAGACGAGTTCAGTGCAATTTACCACAGCTTGAAACAAGCGAACTATTCGATAGAACACTCAGCAATTGGTCAACGTTCGCTACGTAACACCGCACTTTCTTATCTTGCGTATACCGAGCAAGGAAATCAGTTAGCGAAAGCTCAATATGAGCAAGCAAACAATATGACAGATACGATTGCCGCAATGTCAGCAGTGAACAGCGCACAGCTTGAATGTCGTGAAGCGTTGATGGCAGATTACAGTGCAAAATGGAAACATGATGGTTTAGTCATGGATAAATGGTTTGCGTTACAAGGTGCAAACCCTTCAGAAGATGTTTTGGATGTTATTAAACAAACGATGGGCCATGAAGCATTCAGTTTGAAAAACCCAAATCGTACGAGAAGTTTAATTGGCTCATTCTTGAATATGAACCCTGTTCGTTTCCATGCGAAAAGTGGTGAAGGTTATAAGTTCGCGGGCGAAATTCTACGTGAACTTAACAGCAGCAACCCACAAGTGGCGTCACGTTTAATCGATCCATTGTTGAAATTCCGCAAATATGATGAAGAGCGTCAAGTTCTCATCAAGGCTGAGTTGGAATCACTGAAAGCATTAGATAACCTAGCTAAGGACTTGTTTGAAAAAGTGTCTAAAGCATTAGAATCTTAAAATATGACAGCCGGTAACTAAGGCAGTTACCGGCTCTTTATCTCGATGAACTATTACTATTTCTCACTGAACATTTCATATCAAACCTTCCTTTCTCATTATTCAGGGGCAGCAAGCTCAGTATTAGTGATTACAGACAATGGGTTACGGCTACAGCTTCCTGCAACACGATTTCGGCCTTTTTTAACCCAAATCGGAGTTAAAGGGCGCTTTCGACTGACAACTGACCAAGAAAACAAATTTATTAAGTTAGAAGTTCTGTGAGCAACTGATTTAATAGAGCTTTAAATAGAACCTTAATCACATTCTCAAACATTTCATCTTCTTAAAGGTTTAAATAATTAACCTTTTGTCAATAAAGCTTTTACAATAACCCTGCATTACCCGTGTTAAGCACTATGCTTACAACATCCCCAACAAAAACATACAATTCTAATTGTGGAGTGTGATTATGACCGCGCGTGAAACACTGATGCCGGTTCTGCTTGAAAAAGTATATAAGCTTATTCAAGACAAACTCGAGCTTGCTCATCAGCCTTTAGTCACTCAACTTGCTCAGCATCTTTTCAGCAATATTTCTCAAGATGATCTTGTGGAAAGAAATGAATCTGATTTGTATGGTGCCGTTGTTAGTCTTTGGCATCATATAAATGAAAAAAAACCGGAAGATATTTCCGTTCGAGTATTTAACCCATCAGTCAGTCGTCAAGGCTGGCAATCGACTCATACTATCGTTGAAATCGTCGTACCTGACAGCCCGTTTCTCGTTGACTCAACCAAAATGGCATTAAGCCGCCTTGGATTAGACTCTCACTTAATGTTGCATGGTCCAACACAAGTTGAGCGCTCAAAGCAGGGAGAGATCATCAACCTGAATAATGGTACTGGTGTAATGCAGTCCTTATTCCACGTAGAAGTAGACCGCTTAACGGATAAATCAGAAATGGCTTCTCTGAAAGAAGAGCTGCTATCCATTTTGCTTGATACGGGCCTTGTCGTTCAAGATTGGCTGCTGATGGTTGAAAAACTGGAAGAAGTAACGAACCAAGTTGAATCGAAACAAGGTAAGTTTGATATTGAGCGAGATCGTTGGGATGAAACTATCCAGTTTTTACGTTGGCTAGGGAATCACAACTTTACCTTTATGGGTTACAAAGAATATGACTTGGTTACGGTTGATGGTGACACCGAGTTGCGCCCAACCAAAGAGAAAGGGCTAGGTCTTTTCGCGAATGAACATCGTGTTCGTAGCGTTAAACTTTCAAACTTCCCTGACTCAGCCAGACTAGAAGCGAAAAAGCCATTCTTACTTATTGTGACTAAAGGCAATACACCGAGTCGCATTCATCGTCCAGCGTATACCGATTATATCGGGATTAAAAAGTTTGATAAGAACGGTAAAGTGGTTGGGGAACATCGATTCACTGGTTTGTATACGTCTGCGGTATATAACCAAAGTGTGTCCGGTATTCCGCTGATACGTGAAAAGGTAGGGCGAATTCTTGAAGCGAGTGGTTATCGTGAAGGTTCATATTCTTATAAAGCGCTACACAATATTCTAGAAAACTACCCAAGGGACGAACTGCTGCAAGCAAAAGAAGAAGAGCTGCTAGAAGTCGGCATGGGTGTCGTTCAGATGCAGGATCGTGATTTGCTTCGTTTGTTCGTACGAAAAGATCCGTTTGGTCGTTTCTTTAGCTGCATGGTTTATGTCACCAAAGATCGTTACAACACCGAATTACGACGTCAGACTCAGCGTATTTTGCAGCAGTATTTTGGTTGTGAACAAGAAGTTGAGTTCACAACATATTTTTCTGAAAGTCCTTTAGCTAGAACGCATTACATCGTCCGTGTCGATAATAACAACATGGATATCGACGTAAAAACAATTGAGCAAAACTTAATGGAAGCATCTTCTACATGGGATGATCGTTTGAAAGAAGCGATCATTGCGAACTTTGGTGAAAGCAAAGGATTACCGCTATCGAAAGATTATATGCGTGCTTTCCCCCGATCGTATAAAGAAGATGTGATGCCGGGATCGGCGGTTGCCGACATTGAACGACTTGAGTCACTAAGCGATGATAACAAGTTGGGCATGTTGTTCTATCGTCCGCAGGAGTTGGGTAGTGATTCCAAAGCCGTCCGATTGAAACTCTATCATCGCGACGAACCTATCCATTTATCTGATGTCATGCCGATGTTGGAGAATTTGGGGCTTCGAGTGATTGGTGAATCACCTTATGAAGTAAGAAGTGCGAATGGACAGATTTATTGGATCCTAGATTTTTCTATGCTTCATAAGAGCGATAAGAGTGTTGATCTACGTGAAGCTCGCGATCGTTTCCAACAAGCTTTTGCTGCAATTTGGGCTGGTGAGCTTGAAAGCGATGGATTTAACCGCTTGGTGCTAGGTGCATCACTCACAGGAAGAGAGATCTCGATTCTTCGAGCTTATGCTCGCTACATGCGCCAAGTTGGTTTCCCATTTAGTCAACATTATATCGAGGAAACCCTAAGTCATTATCCTGATCTTGCTAAAGGGTTGGTGGATCTTTTCGTTAAACGTTTTGATCCGAAACACAAAGGAAGTGAGAAAGGACAAAAAGACCTGATCAAGAAAATGATGGAACAGCTTGATCATGTAGAAAGTCTTGATGATGACCGGATCATTCGCCGTTACATGGAAATGATTACGGCTACATTACGTACCAACTATTATCAGCTCGATACGAATAAACAGAATAAGCCTTGGTTGGCATTGAAAATGAAGCCAAGTGACATTCCTGAAATTCCTCAACCAGTGCCTGCATTTGAGATCTTCGTTTATGCTCCAGATATTGAAGGTGTGCATTTACGTGGTGGTAAAGTTGCTCGTGGTGGCTTGCGTTGGTCTGATCGCCAAGAAGATTTCCGTACAGAAATTCTCGGGCTGGTAAAAGCACAGCAAGTTAAGAATACGGTTATTGTCCCAGTTGGCGCTAAAGGGGGCTTTGTCTGCAAACGCCAACACATGCTGACATCCCGAGATGAGATTTTTGCTGAAGGACAACGCTGCTACAAACGCTTTATCCGAGCATTGCTTGATGTGTCAGACAACATCATTGAAGGCGAAGTGATCCCTCCTAAAAATGTTGTTCGTCATGATGAAGATGATCCATACCTCGTGGTGGCGGCGGATAAAGGAACCGCAACGTTTTCTGATCTCGCTAACTCTGTGTCGGAAGAATACAATTTCTGGCTAGGAGATGCATTTGCCTCTGGTGGCTCAAATGGTTATGACCATAAAGCCATGGGCATCACGGCAAAAGGTGGTTGGGAGTCCGTTAAACGCCATTTCAGAGAAATGGGAATTAACTGCCAAACAACGGACTTTACTGCGGTAGGTGTCGGAGACATGGCCGGTGATGTGTTTGGTAACGGAATGCTGTTGTCGAAACATATTCGATTGCAAGCTGCGTTTAACCATTTACATATTTTCATCGATCCAAATCCAGATTCTGCTAAAGGCTGGGAAGAGCGTAACCGCTTGTTTAACTTGCCACGTTCGAGCTGGGAAGATTACAACCAAGAACTGATTTCAAAAGGTGGTGGCGTATTTTCTCGTAGAGCGAAGTCGATCAGTTTGACTCCAGAAATTCAGAAAATGATCGGTACGAAGAAGGCGTCGTTAGCTCCAAATGATCTTATTAAAATGATCTTAAAAATGGAGGTCGATCTTCTTTGGAATGGTGGTATCGGTACATACGTTAAAGCTTCCACTGAAACTCACACCGACGTAGGGGATCGTGCGAACGATGTCCTTCGTATTGACGGAAAAGAGCTAAAAGCCAAAGTTGTTGGCGAAGGTGGTAACTTGGGTATGACTCAGCTTGGGCGTATTGAATACGCGTTGACTGGTGGCCGAGTAAATACCGACTTTGTCGATAATGTGGGTGGTGTAGATTGCTCAGATAATGAAGTGAATATTAAGATCTTCCTGAATACCTTAGTTGCGCATGGTGATCTCACCGTTAAACAGCGTAACCAGATACTGGAATCAATGGAAGATGAAGTGGGTGAAATCGTTCTAGATGATGCGTACTGCCAGTCAGAGTCAATTTCAGTTACTGAACAGCAAGGGGTTTCTTTAGTTAAGGAACAAATCCGCTTTATCCATACAATGGAGAAAGCAGGGCATCTTGATCGTGCATTGGAGTATATTCCTGATGATGAAACGCTTCTTGAACGCGAAAAACAAGGCTTTGCTTTAACAAGACCTGAGCTTTCCGTACTGGTTGCATACGGTAAGATGGTGTTGAAAGAGGAGCTAGTCCACGATGACATCGCAAATGATGAATATCATGGTCAGCAACTCATTAATTACTTCCCAACTGAGTTACGACGTAACTATTCTGTCCATATGCAAGAACATCCATTGCGTTCAGAGATCATTGCTACTGCGCTAGCAAACCAAATGGTTAATGAAATGGGCTGCAACTTTGTTACTCGGCTTCAAGAAGAGACAGGAGCAAATGTTGTTGATATCGCCAATGCGTATGCGGCATCCCGTGAAATATATGGGTTAGGGCGAATATTGGAGCAGGTCCGTGAATTAGATAACGATGCGGAAACCTCAGCGCAATACGATATGATGTTTTATGTTAGACGCACTTTGAGAAGACTTTCTCGTTGGTTGTTGCGCAACCGAACTGGTAAGCAAAGTGTTAGGGAGTTAATTGAGTTGTACCAATCTGATGTTCATGCCATTACTGACAAACTGGATGACATGTTAGTTCCTGCTGAAGTGGAAGAACACAATGACATGGCTAAAGCATGGATAGAGAAAGGTATTAGTGCCGATATTGCGAGTTATGTGGCTCGTCTATCAAGTCTGTACTCAGTACTGGATATATCTACAGTGTCTCGTGAAAAAGGCAAATCCATCGAGCAGAGTGCTAAACTCTACTACAATCTTGGTGATCGATTGTCTCTGCATTGGTTCTTAAAACAAATCAATACTCAAGCCGTTGATAACCATTGGCAGGCATTGGCAAGAGCGGCCTTTAGAGAAGATCTAGATTGGCAACAGCGTCAATTGACAGGTCAGGTGTTAAGCTGCAGTTGCTCGGCAGAAGATCTTGATGTGATGAAAGAACTGGATCAATGGATCTCGAATAACGAACTCTCACTTCATCGTTGGGAAAATATTCTTAATGAATTTAAAGTGGGTTCCGTCCATGAATTTGCAAAATTCTCAGTCGCATTACGTGAATTAATGCTATTAAATTTGAATTGTTCCTCAAATGAGTAAATAATAAGGCCCCGTTTATACGGGGCTTTTTTCTTTCGGAGGCACAATGCTTTACCGCTTAGCCAGAACTGGCTTTTTCCAACTTGATGCCGAAAAGGCACATGATCTAGCAATTCAAAACTTCAAACGCTTTACCGGCACACCTCTTGATATTTTCTACCGTCAACAACTTCCAAATCGACCAGTCGAATGTATGGGCATTACTTTCCGTAACCCAGTAGGGCTTGCTGCGGGTTTGGATAAAAACGGCGAATGTATTGAAGCATTTGATGCGATGGGGTTTGGCTTCGTTGAAGTCGGGACAGTAACACCACGTCCTCAATCAGGAAATGATAAACCACGTTTGTTCCGCCTTGTTGAAGCGGAAGGAATTATTAATCGCATGGGTTTTAACAACCTTGGTGTAGATAACCTGATTGAGAATGTTAAGAAAGCTAAGTTTGATTGCGTACTTGGCATTAACATTGGCAAGAATAAAGATACTCCAATAGAAAAGGGCGCTGAAGATTATTTAATCTGCATGGAAAAAGTGTACGAGTATGCCGGTTATATTGCAGTGAATATTTCTTCACCAAATACTCCTGGATTACGTTCACTGCAGTATGGTGAAGCTTTAGATGAACTTCTATCTGCACTAAAAGAGAAACAAGCGGAATTAGCCGAGAAACACGATAAATATGTTCCACTTGCATTAAAGATCGCGCCGGATCTTAGTGATGATGAAATTAGTCAGATTTGTGAGTCTTTGATCAAAAACAACATTGATGGTGTGATCGCAACAAATACAACATTAGATCGCACAATGGTCGAAGGTATGAAGCATGCTTCAGAAGCTGGTGGTTTAAGTGGACGACCAGTACAGTCCCGCAGTACCGAAGTTGTGCGTAAACTTCATGAGGAGTTGGGTGATAAGTTACCTATCATCGGTGTAGGTGGGGTAGATTCATTTGTGTCTGCAAAAGAGAAACTGCTTGCGGGTGCAAAACTTGTGCAAGTGTACTCTGGCTTTATTTACCATGGTCCTGGTTTAGTACGTGATATCGTCAAAAACCTAAATTAAATTGGTGACGCCGTCACACTGACGTAACTATTAAAATCTAAGTATTTTCGAGAGGAAATGAGTAATCATTTCCTCTTTTTTTTTATTAATTCACCAATAGAATCTTCAGTACATTTGGAAAGGTAATTAAGCGTTTCAACCTTATAACGCACAATCAGGATATTGGAATTATGCTTAAACCCAGTGATCGATGGACATGGTATTACGAAGACAGGGAAGGCCACTTGATGCTGGACCTAGGCAATGACATGGTCTTCAAAACTAACCTTTCCAGAAAATTAATAGTCGATTGTGCGATCGGCATTAACGAATTCTCTGTTGATGATGCAGCTGCTTTCGAAGTATACAAAGAGCAAATTGCTCTATTAGATATTAGTGAGCCTCGTCAGGCAGAGTTGGCGTTGTATTGTGTCGCAGCTAAACGCTTTCATAAGCCTGTCCAACCTAAGAGCTGGTTTTTTGATTGCATTTCAGACGGTGCCGTTCCACAAGAAGGGGATTTCATTTATTTAAGCAATTCCTATGGTGGTGGCTACTTCTTAGTATTGGAAGTAGGAGAGAGTGCGAGTCTTTGTGCGTCAATTAATTTGGACACTTTTGTGCTCAGCAGCGCAAAAGAATTGGTTTTTGGCGAAGCAATTAAAGTCATGCATGATCGCATGGTTATCGCAAATCAGGATTTTATAGCAAGCCCGATGGCTCTCGTCGGGTAAACAGTTCCCTTTAAATGAACAATCGTTCCTTTGTTTCATTTCATTTCCCAGTCGGCCTTAGCGCCGACTTTTTTTTGGCTTTATAAACTTTCCATCTTGGGGGAGTTGTTTACTCACTTATCAAACCAATTCGCTGGAGACCTAGTGTTTCATATGTGAGATAGATTCAATTATCTAAAGTCTAAAGCAGAAACATTTGCTTCATTTGTTGTTCATTTTATCTTCTAATTTATCCAAAATTCCTCTATTTAGGTGTTTCTGTAATTAATTTACATCCAAATTGGCTTGTTGGTATAGACCAATTTTAAGGTAAATAAGTATTCACTTTCTCCAGAGATATAGGAAAAAGGTTGTGATTACTCTTGAAGGCCAAAAAATGAACTTTGTTGGTTGTTTTCAAAAAGCTGTTGAATTGATGAGCAGTTGAATGAGTGTTTTTCGAGATTTTCAGACTTTCGGTAACGATGTTTATGTTTGTCAGGTATAATGCGGGGTCATTTTTTATCTAAATAAGAACGCTATGCATCAATATCTTGCGGTGACTTCAAACGGTCTGGAAAATCTATTAGTTGAAGAACTCACTTCGTTGGGAATTTCAAATGCTAAACCTGTGCAGGCAGGGGTGAAGTTCAAAGCTACAAATGAACAGGTTTATCGCTGTTGTTTATGGAGTCGTTTGGCGTCTCGTTTTGTTCGAATCTTGTCTGAATTTACATGTCAAGATGACATGGACCTTTACTTGGCGACATCAGCAGTCAACTGGGTGAATCACTTCCATAGCTCAAAGAAATTTGTTGTGGATTTCAACGGAACGAACCGCGAGATTCGGAATAGCCAATACGGGGCTATGAAAGTAAAAGATGCAATAGTTGATTGTTATAACAAAAAGAATCTACCTAGGCCGACGATCAGCAAAGATCATGCGGATCTTCGAATTCACGTCAGACTACATAAAGATAAAGCGCTGCTTGGTATTGATATGGTGGGTGGAGGCTTACATCAACGTGGTTACCGCCCCGCATCAGGCAAAGCACCACTTAGAGAAACACTTGCAGCAGCAATAATCTTGCGTTCTGGTTGGGACTTTAGTAAATCATTACTCGACCCAATGTGTGGTTCAGGAACATTACTGATTGAAGCAGCTATGATGGCTGCAAACATGGCTCCTGGCGTTAATCGCAATAAATGGGGCTTTGAAGCTCTCGAAGATTTTGAGCCAGAAACATGGGCTGAAATCAAATCTGAAGCTGCTGTGCAGGCACGAAAAGGTGTCAAAAAAGTTGACGCTAAATTCTTTGGTTTTGATAACGATGAACGAGTTTTGCAAACAGCAAAAGATAATGCGCGTAGAGCTGGTGTTGAATCCTTAATTGAATTTCAACTTGGCGATGCAGCAAAAGTGGCTAAGCCAAAAGAGTTTAACTCTGGAGTTATCGTATGTAATCCTCCATACGGCGAACGTTTAGGAACACATCCCGGGCTTATCGCTTTATACACAGCGTTTGGCGCTCAATTAAAAGCTGAATTTGGGGGCTGCCAAGCGTCGATCTTCTCAAGTTCTGATGAATTGCTTAGTTGTTTAAGAATGAGGGCAGATAAGCAGTTCAAATTAAATAACGGTGCGTTACCGTGTCACCAAAAAAACTACAGTATTTCTGAACGATCAATAGAATCAAAAGGTGACGTTGTCACCGAATCTGTGATTGCACCAGACTTTTCTAATCGATTGAAAAAGAATATCGGTAAGATTGGCAAATGGGCGCGCAAAGAAGAGCTCGATTGCTACCGAATTTATGACGCAGACTTACCTGAATACAATGTTGCGATAGATATCTATCAAGACCATTTGGTAATTCAGGAATATGCCGCACCTAAAAACATCCCTGAAGAAAAAGCGAAGAGACGCCTAACTGATATTATTCGTGCTGCAATTCAAGTGACAGGCACTGAAGCGAATAAAGTGGTTTTAAAAGTTCGAGAGAAGCAAAAGGGTCGCTCTCAATACCAAAAGCTATCACAACAATCAGAAACACTAGTTGTGAATGAATATGGTGTAAACCTTACCGTTAATTTGCACGACTATCTGGATACGGGGCTGTTTTTAGATCACAAGATCACACGTCGTAAACTTGGTGAAATGGCACACGGAAAAGATTTTCTTAATCTCTTTGCTTATACCGGATCTGCCACAGTACATGCTGCTTGCGGCGGTGCAAAATCAACAACTACAGTTGATATGTCTAAGACTTATTTAGACTGGGCGAAAGAGAACATGAAGCTCAATGGCCAAGTTGGTCGTCAGCATCAGTATGTACAGGCCGATTGTTTACAATGGCTTGAAAATGAAAAAGGAACTTACGATCTTATTTTCATCGATCCACCAACGTTTTCTAACTCAAAGCGTATGGAGCAGAGTTTTGATGTTCAAAGAGATCATATCCAGCTTATGACGAATCTAAAGCGTTTGTTGCGTCCAAATGGGACAATTGTTTTTTCGAACAACAAACGTCATTTTAAGATGGATTTTGAACAGCTTCAGCAGTTGGGATTGCATGCCCAGAATATTTCCAGTCAAACGCTACCATTAGACTTTTCGCGTAATAAACACATCCACAATTGCTGGTTAGTGAGCCATATAGAAGGGTAAATTTAACGTGTCTATCAAGCTATACAGTACTGAAGGGTGCCATCTGTGTGAAAGCGCATATGAGTTGACGAAGCAAGTAGGAATCGCTGAACTTATTGAAATCGTTGATATTGCACATGATGACACATTGTTTTCTCATTACGGCGTCACGATTCCCGTATTAAATACTAACGGTTCTGAGTTAAATTGGCCGTTTGACCTTGAAGAATTGCAGAAATGGTTAGAAGAAAATGGCATTACTTACCATAAATAATGGATTACTTGCGTTCGGTGATCATCCGTTGTTGGACAATGCAGATTTTGCACTGCAAGAGAACGAACGTGTTTGTCTCGTAGGACGAAATGGCGCTGGCAAATCAACACTGATGAAAGTGTTAGCTGGCGAGGTTTTGTTAGATGATGGCAAATTGACGGTTACCCAAGACGTAATTGTGTCTCGATTGGAGCAAGATCCTCCACGAAATGAAGATGGAACGGTTTATGATTATGTTGCAGGTGGGCTTGCGGAAGTAGGCGAACAGCTGAAGATCTACCAAGATCTGCTTGATTTAGTTGCTAATGAGCCATCAGAACAAAATATCAACAAGCTTGCTCGTACTCAGGAAAAGCTTGAGCATTCTGGTGCATGGCGATTTGAAGATCGGATCAAAAATGTTTTAACCGCATTGAAACTGGACGGTCACACCAAACTTACCGATCTATCCGGTGGATGGCAAAGAAAAGCGGCTTTAGCCCGAGCATTAGCACGAGACCCTGATGTTTTATTACTGGATGAACCAACGAACCACCTTGATGTTACAACCATCGAGTGGCTAGAAGGCTTTTTAAAAGATTTCCGTGGTTCGATTATCTTTATTTCTCACGACCGTGCGTTTATTAAATCAATGGCCACACGTATTGTGGATTTAGATCGTGGGCAATTGGCATCTTTTCCAGGGAACTATGAAAATTACTTAGTTGAAAAGGAAGAGATGTTACGTGTCGAAGAAATGCAAAATGCAGAGTTCGATAAGAAGTTAGCACAAGAAGAAGTTTGGATCCGTCAAGGGATCAAAGCGCGTCGCACTCGTAATGAAGGTCGTGTTAGGGCTCTTAAAAAGCTTCGAGAAGAGCGCCAGAACCGTCGTGAGGTTCAGGGCAAAGCAAATATCCAAATTGATGATGCCGCCCGTTCAGGCAAGATCGTCTTTGAAGCTGAGAACGTGAGTTATTCCATCGACGGTAAGTCAATTATTTCAGATTTTTCGTTTAACGTTCAGCGAGGCGACCGTATTGCCTTAATTGGTGCCAATGGTTGTGGTAAAAGCACATTGCTAAGACTAATGCTTGGAGAACTACAACCGGATTCCGGTAAGTTACATTGCGGTACAAAGCTAGAAGTTTCTTATTTCGACCAATATCGTGAAGTGCTAGATCCAGAAAAATCGGTGATTGATAACCTAGCTGATGGTAAGCAAGAAGTTATGGTCGGTGGGCGCCAGCGTCATGCTTTGAGCTACTTGCAAGACTTCTTATTCGCACCAAAGCGTGCGCGTACACCAGTCAAAGCACTTTCTGGCGGTGAAAAAAACCGTCTTCTTCTTGCTCGGATCTTTTTAAAATCTAACAACTTGTTAGTTCTCGATGAACCGACCAATGATTTAGACATCGAAACATTGGAACTTTTAGAGGATTTGCTTGCCAATTACCAAGGCACATTGTTATTGGTTAGCCACGATCGTCAGTTTGTCGATAATACCGTGATGACAAGCTGGATTTTTGAAGGTGAAGGCAAAGTCGAGGAATTTGTTGGTGGGTACCATGATGCTCAGCAACAACGTGAGCAAGTGATCAAGTCTCGTGAGGCAGAAAAAGTTGTCTCAAAGACGAAAGTGGTTGAGGAAACTCCCAAAACTGTATCTCCGAAGACAAAACCTAAGAAGTTGTCTTATAAACTACAACGTGAACTTGAGGTCCTGCCAGCTAAATTAGAACAGCTGGAAGTAGAAATTGAAACACTGCAAGAGCAGGTAAACAGTTCCGATTTCTTTAGTCAATCTGTTGAGCACACACAACCCGTTTTAGATAAGTTAACTGCGCTAGAGCAGGAACTTGAAATTGCTTTCGAGCGCTGGGAAGAGCTTGAAGCAATGCAACAGGAAAGTTAAGAACAAATGAGTAGTCAATTATTTAAAGTATCGACAATCGCAGCAACGGTTTTCTCCGCATTAAGTGCAAATGCTGCTATTTATCAAGTTGAAGATTTTGCTCCAGAAGGCGCATCAGTAAGCACATATGGCGTTGCAGTTCAGGCGTCTTCAGGTTCTGAGGATTGTTGGAACGGCACATGTGGTAATTATGAAATTGCTGCAGAAACAAAAAAGAAAGAAGAAGGATACAACTACCGCGATGAAGCGCCTTTCTTCATGCCTTTTGGTTTCGATTATCTTGATGATAACTGGGATGGCTTCAGAAACTACTGTCGTTCATTCTTAGGATATTCAGATTCTTTGTGTGACAGTTGGGCTGATAAGCAATGGGACGGTTACTCTTATGAAAAAAGTGGTAACTATAATAATTCTCTTGCTTTCGTTAGCCCGTCGCAAAGTGAAATTTACCCTGAAAACACAGTAGTGAACGCATTAAACAGTGCGGGCAATGCGATCGGTAACCGCCGTGATAACACTAATAGAAATGTAGGTTTTGTTGAAGGAACCTATAGTGCGACAGAATTGCTACCATCGGGTGCAGAAGCTTCTCATGTATGGGCTGAACTGGATGTTTCAGGCAAATCTTTTATTGCAGGCAGTGTTTCTCGTAAACATGAGACTTCTGAGACTGAGGTAACCTCGAAAGCTACAGTTTGGGTAGATGGAGTCGCAAAGGAAATTCCGTGGCAACAAGGCGCAGAAGCTCGCGATTCTGTTCGACCACAAGGCAGTGCACGAGACTTAATGTCTGATGGTACAAATGTGTATGCCGTTGGTTACAACACGGATAGTGACGAGCGTTTCTTTGCATCTGTATTTAAATCTACAGACTCTGGGGCTACTTGGACCAATACATTTGTTACAGGGTACCCATACGAAACCGACAAGTATTTAAATACTGTGTTTAGCTCGGTAAACGACAATAGTGTTGCAATTGGTACTGCTAAGTTAAGAGAAGCGCAAAATGGTGCTTACGCGAATGGATTATTCTACGTTACAAGCTTAACTTCTCCAGTTTATCGCTCATTTTCAGGCCCAATCTTCTTTACGGGAGCAAATGGGAAGGCTGGAGCGATCAACAACTTCAATGAAGTCGTTGGACAGATTGATTTCGAAGATCACCGTGAAGTAAATGGTAAACCACGAGCTCACCGAGGCTTTATTGCACCGTTAAATGCTAGCAACACGGATGATTCTCGAATGAATCGCTTACAGTCACGTGCGTGGTACTTAGATGACTTGACCAATGATGGCGTTGCTTCATCAACCAACAACCAGTACCGTATTATTGATGCTACAGACATCAATGATGCTGGCGTGATTTCAGGTACTGCATATAAATGTGCTGGTGGTTATGAAACAACAAATATTGACTCGCGTTGTGCGGGAACAGAATCTGTTGTTGCTGTGAAATTAACCCCAATCACAGGAACTGCATCTTCCGATATTCAACCTCGTGGAATTACTCAAGAAACTGTAGAACGTAAGGGCGGAACCATTGGTTTATTGCTCTTAAGTGTTCTTGGTTTTATTGGGTTCCGTAGAAAATAGGTTAAATTTCATTCTATGGCGCAGGCTCACAAAAATGGGTCTGCGCTTTTTTTATGCCTTGAGAAAGGGAGCCATTTGATCGATTCTTAAAGGTGGAGTCATTAAATCTCCATAAAAATTTAATAGTAGTACGTTAGACACAATATATGTATGAGGACGACACTATGAAGAGACAAAAGCGTGACCGCTTGGAAAGAGCTCAATCTCAAGGATACAAAGCAGGTCTGAATGGCCGATCCATGGAAACTTGCCCGTATCAACAGATGGATGCTCGATCCTATTGGCTAGGCGGTTGGCGTGATGCCAGAGAAGACAAACATATGGGTCTCTACAAATAAAACGACACTCTCCACATACACTAGAAGGAATACCGAGCCCCGAAAGGGGCTCACATTTTAAATCTTAATGCACTATAACTAAATCTATCGCATACAAAAAAGCGACTCTATTGAGTCGCTTTATCATTAAAACTTGTATTAAAACGCAGAAGTGTCTTGGAACAGACCAACTTTTAGGTCTTTTGCTACGTAAATCTCTTTACCATCCACTAGAACACGACCATCAGCTAATCCCATTACTAGCTTACGGTTAACAACACGTTTCATGTGAATTTCATAGGTAACTTTTTTCGCTGTTGGTAGGATTTGGCCAGTAAATTTCACTTCACCAACACCTAGCGCACGACCTTTGCCTTTGCCGCCAACCCAACCAAGGAAGAATCCAACCAATTGCCACATTGCATCAAGGCCTAAACAACCCGGCATTACTGGGTCACCAGGGAAGTGGCAGTCAAAGAACCATAAATCAGGTGTAATATCTAGCTCAGCAAGAATAAGACCTTTACCGTAGTCACCTTCAGTTTCAGACATCTTAGAGATGCGATCCATCATCAGCATATTTGGTGCTGGTAATTGAGGATAACCCGGGCCAAATAACTCACCTTGGCTTGAAGCTAGAAGATCTTCACGGTTATATGATTCACGTTTGTTTTGCATTATCAATGACTCCAATTTTTGATAGCAGCATGTTAGTGAACACGTGTACGCTAAACAACTCCGATCAGTACTAAACAAACCAGTTTTTGATACGGTCCACAATTCCTTGCGGTTGCTCATGAGCTGCAAAGTTTTCAATACGTTGTGCAATTTTAGCGATGACGCTGCTCTCGTCATCACCACGGAAAGGTTTATCCATTATGATTGGTATTGCTTCATCCACATTTGAAACTGACCAGATATGAAACTCGCCTTTTTTGATGCTTTCAGCAACATCTTTATGCAATGCTAGGTTCTTCAAGTTTGAGTTCGGAAGAATAACTCCTTGATTGCCAGTAAAGCCTTGGTGTTTACAGACGTGATAAAAGCCTTCAATCTTTTCATTTAACCCACCAACAGCCTGCACTCGACCAAATTGGTCAACAGCACCAGTAACGGCAATTTGCTGATTAATTGGATACTCAGATAGTGCACTTACAAAAGAGCAAAGCTCTGCAAGTGACGCACTGTCTCCATCAACTTCGCAGTAGGATTGTTCAAAAACAACGGACGCTGAATAAGGTAAAGGTTCATCCAAATTAAGCGCAGAACTTACAAAAGCTTGCATGATCATCATACCTTTGGCGTGCAAGTTTCCGCCTAATTCAGCTTTACGTTCAACGTCGGAGATATCGCCATCTCCAAAGTGGATAACACAAGAGATACGAGCTGGCTCACCATAAGAAAGAGGGTGCCCAGGTAAATCTATAACCGTCAACCCATTCACTTGGCCAACACATTCCCCCTCAGTTTCGATAACAACTTGACCATCAAAAATATCAGAAAGAGCACGTTCTGGAAGGTAGGACTCTCTGTAGTAACGCTGGTCTATTGCTTTATCCAATGTATGGAAATCCAACGTGTCACTACTACAGACGATTCTGGCTTCTTCGAAAAGAGCTCGGTACCAAAGGATATCCAATGGCATATAGTTTTGATCTTCGGTGTGTCTAGCTCCAGCAATCATCAAACGGTGAATTGCTTCAGAAGATAGGCTAGGTAAGTTGTAGTACTCGGTTAACCAGTTTAAGAAGGCAAGGTATGAACTTATGGTACGATTATTTAGAGCAATTTCAGTTTCTATTTCACTAAACAGTGACAAACCAGTGTGTAACTCAGATTCTAAATACTCTAGTTCAGACAGCTGATCGCGATCTCCAAGAACAATGATTTTGCCTTTAAACTGATAGTCTAATGAAGTTGTTATTGGTTTCTTCAGATCTAAATTTAATGGACTGATTGTTCGGCCAAGCAATGCACTTTTGAGCTGTAGCCAACAAGTGGGGTTTGCGAGTAACAAATTTGCAGAAATAACGACATAACTATTTTCTTCCAATTGCAGAAGCCCTGGATTGAAAAATTCAATTTCACCCTTACTGTCGGCTCGGTAGCTGCCTAAAAGCACCTTTTCGTCAATCGAATCAGTAGCAATTGCACTAAGTTTCGTTTTATGAGTTATCGTGTTGGCAATTAGTTGACGATAAACCGAATTATCTGGACCATTTACAACTAGGAGTTTGTTAAACCCTTGTAATGATACAAAACAGTTTAATGCTTCATTTAAGCGAGGTTGAACGTTAATGAAGGAAGAGGGAGTGATGCCAATGACATCTTCTATTATTTCATTAAAGTGTGTGTACTGCGGAGTAACGGCTTCCCAGCTTTCTTGTATCATTAGCAACGTAGAGTTTTGTATAAAGGTGCAAGATTATATATACAAAGTCATACGAATAACACCGGAATCCTTTGAGTCACTCCCAAAAAGCAAATTAGACATAAGATAAGATGGTCAAAGCAAAAGTAGGGCGAGTGTATTGATCTTCATCTGATTTTAAAGATCCTAATAATTGTATCACTTGTCAATTTGGGTTACGCTGTCACCATAATGAATGGAGTTTGCTTAAGACATGAAATATCAACAACTCGAGAACTTAGAATGTGGCTGGAAATGGAACTATCTGGTAAAGAAATGGAAAGATGGTGAGCAAATTACTCGTCATATAGACACGAGTGAGATTGATTCTGCAGTTCAATTGCTTAGGCAGTTAGAACATGAACCAACAAAGGTTCTTGAGTGGATAGATAATCACATGTCTCCGGAGCTTGATAATAAACTTAAACAAGCGATTCGGGCAAAGCGTAAACGCCATTTTAATGCAGAGCAGGTTCATACGAAGAAAAAGTCGATTGATCTCGACTATCGTGTTTGGGAAAAATTATCGCAACGTGCGAATGACTTAGGTTGTACATTGTCTGATGCCATTGAATACTTGCTTTCTGAAGCGTCTCGTAGTGAAAAAGCGAGTAAAACGGTTAGTAGTCTACGTGAAGACCTGTCTAAGCTTTTATCAGACTAAGGGGATGGTATGTTATATGTGATTTTGATAGCGGCAGGTGTTATTTTTTGGCTTGTTGCTATAGATCGACCAGTTTTAAAAGTTAAGTTTAAAGGTGGTGCAATAACAGAAGTGAAAGGGCACTTTCCTCCAAAATTCAAACACAACGTTACAGAGATTGGTGAAATTGTTCCTTTTGATGGAGAACTTAAAGTTTATCAAACTCGAAATGGCGCAAAATTGGTTTTTTCCAAAATTGTTCCTAAAAAGGTTCAGCAAAGAATTCGAAATGTCTTTCCCCACCAGGGTTTTAAAAAGGATCAGGGCAAAGTAAAAACAAGATAACAAACTTATCATTTCCATTCATTTATATACCCGCTCTCAAAAGGCTCTCTTCCTAGAGAAAGGCTGTACAAGCGCTGTTATCCTAAATCACAATAGGAGGCGCTATGAAACATCCAACATTTCTTATACTCATCTTATTTTTTCTGATCCCGGTTGCTGGCCTTGCGAATGGTGATGACGCAACACGAAACGAAGTCGCTAAGAAACTTAAAGCAGCAGCACTTAAGAAACTACAGAATAAAGATTTAAATGGGTTTTGTGACATCTTTGTAGAGATGGAATATGGCCACAAATATGGTCATGTAGTGAAGGTTACTAGTACAGGGAGTAGTCGATATTGCGCCAAAGTAAAGAAGTTTATAGATAAGCGAACACGTTATAAGTATGAGTATCCCGAAAAAATAATTCATCTACATATTTCTAGTTGATTGTTAGCCATACATCTACGGTGTGCTAGCCTTAAAATATGGCTTTTTCCCGAGTAAACGCACTTGCTAATAACTAATAAAACATATAATCAAGAAGCGAATGAGTTGGCTGATAAAATCACTTTAATGACGAAAGAGAGATATTCTAAGTGGTTGATAAGTCATAAGTATATAGTTGATCAGTCTGATGTTGATGGCGTGTTAAGTAGACAAAGTGAATTTTGTGACACTGTAATTATAAAAGAGGCGGAAAGAGTTACAGAGAACCAACGGTTATTACTAGAGTGTGAGAGTGCTCGTGTAGAAGAAAAGCAGAAAGCTTTGATCGATCGTCAAAAGGTTTTTCAATCTGTAGTTGATGAAGTGACACGCTATACAGAAGAATTAATGATCAACAGGTTGTCGGAACTTAATGTATTAAGGCTATTCGGTAAGTTCCCTGATTTTTCTTACTTTCTTGAGATGGCGTATTCTCCATCTTTAACGTACTCAAAACTAAGTACTTTAATAACTAACGATAATCAATTAAAGAACAACGTTGTAGAGCTCGTAAACAATCCTAAATTCTGTTCAAGAATTGGAAAGTCAGTTAGAGGAATAGCTGATCCTAAGGTGCCTTTGGGGGTTTTAGGTATCGATAATTGCAAAGTCCTTTTCCCAATCTTAATGGCCAAACCATTGTTGCGTTGGCATGAAAAAGTAACGAAAGCCATCGCACCTAAGCTATGGCAGCACATGATTTTAACCGCCAACGTGACGAAGTTAAGGCTACAGGACGCTGAATTAAAAAACTCTGAGCAAGGCATTGCGCTAGGTGTTTTGCGTACAATTAGCTATTTCGCGATCGTGAATCAATTTCCACAGCTTTTTGAAGATGCGTTGATCGAAAAGATGCAAGATTTTAGAAATAAAGACCAACGTGAACAATATTACGCTTGTGCGGAAATCAAGCCGACGTTAAAAGTTCTACCAAATGTCATCATCAAACTTGAAGAAAACCTGACGAGAAAGGTAGTTGAAAGTATTGAATGGACACCATTTAATATCCACTTAAAAATGCATTGCTTGAAGATTTAGATCATGTGCCAGTGAAAGAACGCAGTGATCATGGTAAGGCATTGGCGCAAGCATTAGCGTATTCAGTGTATGACTCAATGGACAGAAGTAACGCATTTGTGGAAAAACATAAGCCGTTTTGGTTTGCAAGCGTACTGATGCCACCAGAATCTTTGAAAAAGCTCCGAGCTGTTGGTGCTGGGAAAATTGAGTTAGTTAAGTAGCAAAAAGCTATTACAATGAGCTATATTTAAGTGCGTATTATCTATCTTATGTTAAATGATATGTTTAGATCCTGAAGGCTCTATCAAAGATAACTCCTCTTCTCTTATTTTCTGTATGTGAATTGAACATAATAGATTTACCATAAAATACCTAATAATCAGTGTTATTATCTGACGATATAATCTGATTATTAGGTGTGATATCACGACAAAATTTTTGATTATTTAAAGCTTACCACTATGGTGTAGCTTTCTTTCTCATTTAATAACATGATTTGATTGTTTTCTTGTACCAAATCTTCAATATTGACCTTCCAAAAATCTCGTGTATTGCTACTTTTTGTATTGTCCTTGAGCTGTGATATTTCCCATTCCATATTTGGCCTAGAAATCACGACAAATTCACCTTTTTTGTCTATTACAAAGTGATTAGTTGTCACATTAAACTCACACTTGTTATCAATTTCACAATTGAATTTATGCACTTCTTGATAGCTCCACGTACGCCAGAAAAAGGCAATGACTAAAATGGTTAACATGATGATTATTTGAGCAAAACGCACACGTGTTAGTTTCTCTGCCGCCATGTTCGGGTGTTCTCCGTGTAACAAAGTTCAAAGTTTTAAAATAAAAGGACTAAAACCAGAGCGACTGTAAGGTTACTACTCTGTCATTGAATTGTTAAATGAAGTATAGTTATCGCTTGAAAATGCCACTTTTTTTTAAAATCGGCCAGATTTATTAACCTATTGAAATAGGTTCTTTTTCTAAATGATTTGGGTGGCATTACGACATGAGTCGTGTTGGAAGTAAAGTGTAGTTAATTAGAAATTGGAAGCATGCAAATGAGCCAAGAAAAGCAGCTTGAACAAAACTACAACTATACGGTCGTTCGTCAATTTACCCTTGTTACTATTTTATGGGGTATTGTCGGTATGGCTGTTGGTGTTTTGATTGCCGCTCAATTAGTTTGGCCACAGCTAAACTTTGATACGCCGTGGTTGACGTACAGTCGCTTACGTCCTCTGCATACTAATGCGGTTATTTTCGCGTTTGGTACGAGTGCCCTATTCGCAACATCCTACTATGTTGTGCAGCGTACTTGTCAAACTCGCCTCTTTGGTGGCCCCCTTGTCCCATTCACATTCTGGGGATGGCAAGCAATAATCCTTGCTGCTGCAATCACTCTACCGTTGGGTTATACCTCTGGTAAAGAGTATGCAGAGCTGGAATGGCCTATCGACATTGCTATTGCAGTTGTATGGGTAGCATACGCTGTAGTGTTCTTTGGAACACTCATTAAGCGTAATACTTCTCACATCTACGTGGCAAACTGGTTCTTCGGTGCCTTTATTATTACTGTAGCAGTGCTACATATCGTGAATAGCATGGCTATTCCAGTTGCGCTTGGAAAGTCGTACTCGATCTATTCAGGTGCAGTAGATGCAATGGTGCAATGGTGGTACGGTCATAATGCAGTAGGTTTCCTACTTACGGCCGGTTTCCTAGGTATGATGTATTATTTTGTACCCAAGCAAGCTGAACGCCCTGTTTATTCTTACCGTTTATCAATTGTTCACTTTTGGGCTCTAGTCTCTCTTTATATTTGGGCTGGTCCTCACCACCTTCACTATACAGCGTTACCTGACTGGACTCAGTCTTTGGGAATGGTTATGTCTTTGGTCTTATTTGCTCCTTCATGGGGTGGTATGATTAACGGTATCATGACACTGTCTGGTGCTTGGCATAAGCTTCGCTACGATCCAATTTTACGATTCTTGATCGTATCTTTATCATTCTACGGCATGTCGACCTTCGAAGGTCCGATGATGTCAATTAAGACCGTAAACGCGCTTTCTCACTACACTGACTGGACTGTTGGTCATGTTCACTCAGGAGCTTTAGGTTGGGTCGCTATGGTCTCCATCGGTTCGGTTTATCACTTAATTCCTCGTTTGTTTGGACAAGAGCGTATGTACTCTGTCGGTTTGATCAATGCTCACTTCTGGTTAGCGACAATCGGTACTGTTCTGTATATCGTTGCAATGTGGATCTCTGGTGTTATGCAAGGCCTGATGTGGCGTGCGGTTAACTCAGATGGTACGTTGACATACAGCTTTGTTGAGTCTGTACAAGCCTCTTATCCGTTCTACACTGTTCGCTTTATTGGTGGTTTTATTTTCTTATCAGGAATGTTCCTAATGGCATACAACGCCTATAAGACAATTAACGCACCTAAAAATAGCCTGAAAGCTATACAGCAACCTGTCTAAGGAGATTTAAGAATGAGCTCAAATTCTAACAATCGCCATGAAGTTGTTGAACGCAATGTCGGCTTACTGGCTATTTTAATTGTTTTTGCTATCAGTTTGGGTGCTTTGGTAGAAATCACACCGTTGATTTTCCAAAAGCAAACAAATGAAGCTGTAGACAATCTACGTCCTTACACTGCGCTTGAAATGGAAGGTCGAGATGTCTATATCCGAGAAGGTTGTAATGTATGTCACAGCCAAATGATCCGTCCATTCCGCTCAGAAACAGAACGTTATGGTCACTACTCTGTTGCCGGTGAAAGTGTTTGGGAACACCCTTTCCTTTGGGGTTCAAAACGTACTGGTCCAGACTTAGCTCGTGTTGGTGGTCGTTACTCAGATGAGTGGCACCGAGTCCATTTACTAGACCCTCGTGAACTTGTTCCTGAGTCAAATATGCCTGCATTCCCTTGGCTTGCAGACAATGTGCTTGATGGAAAGTTGACGCAGAAGAAACTAGAAGTGTTCCGCAACCAGTTTGGTGTGCCATACACGGATGAGCAAATTGCAAATGCAGCGAAAGATGTCGAAGGGAAAACAGAGATGGATGCCATCATTGCTTACCTTCAGTCTCTTGGTCATGCAATGAAGTAAGGGGAAAATTATGGATATCGGTACTATTCACAGTATTTGGACCATAGTTCTTTTTGTTAGCTTTCTAGGTGTAGTCTGGTGGGCTTATGGCAAAAGTCGTAAAGCTCGTTTTGATGAGGCTGCAAACTTAGTATTTGCTGATGAGGAGAAGACCCCCTCAAAAGAACAAGGAGTGACTAAGTAATGACTACATTTTGGAGTCTATGGATCATCGTAATCACCGTTGGTACATTGCTTGGCTGTGCTGCGCTTTTGGTCTGGTGCCTAAAAGATAAAATGGGTGTCGAAGAAGGCGAAGACATGGGGCATGAGTACGATGGTATTCGCGAGCTTAATAACCCACTGCCTAAGTGGTGGACTTACCTATTCGTCGGTACGTTTGTATTCGCTGCTATCTATCTAACACTTTACCCTGGTCTGGGTAACTTTAAAGGTGTACTAGGATGGCAAAGCTCGGATCAAACCGTAACTTCCCTAGAGCAATCGAAAGCCTCTATTAGTTCGGCTCAAGAAAACAAGCGTTTAGTTCAATATGCAAAAGAGTTAGACGATGCTGATGCTTACTTTGGTGAAGCATTTAAACAACTTGCTTACAATGAAAACGGCTTACGCCCAATTCATGAAATTGCTTCTAATGAGGAAGCCGTTAAAGTTGGTCAACGCTTGTTCTTGCAAAACTGTTCTCAGTGTCATGGTTCGGATGCCCGTGGTCAGAAAGGGTTCCCTAACCTGACTGATAATGCATGGCTATACGGTGGTGAGCCTCAAGCAATTGTCACAACAATCATGCAAGGCCGTATTGGCCAAATGCCAGGTTGGAAAGATGCGCTTGGTGAAGACGGCGTAAAGGAAGTTGTTAGCTATACACTTAGCCTATCTGGACGCTCAGTAAATGCTCGTGAAGCAGAAGCTGGCAAAGCTCGCTTCGTTGTGTGTGCGGCTTGTCATGGTACTGATGGTAAGGGTAACCCTGCTGTTGGTGCACCTGATTTGACCGACCAATATTGGTTATTTGGTGGTTCACGTGCAGATGTAACTGAAACAGTCATGAATGGCCGTTCTGGTGTGATGCCAGCATGGAAAGATCTTCTTGGTGAAGATAAAGTTCAGCTTGTATCAGCTTATGTTTGGAGCCTAAACAATTCTGACAATAAGTAACATTTCAATAACAGCCCCTTTCTAAGGGGCTGTCTTTCCTATAGATTTATCCTGTTTCATTTAGTAGTTGAGAACTTTTTTATGGTAAAGCCTTGGTATAAACAATTCTGGCCGTGGTTTCTAATTATTCTACCGCTGACAGTAGTGGTATGGACGATTATCACGGTAATTGTATTCTCACAAAATTCAGTGTCTCTTGTTACTGAGGATTACTATAAAAAAGGTAAAGGTATAAATATCGATCTTTCTAAAATAAACATTGCGAAAGAATTAAAACTGGGTGCATCAGTTTATTCAGATGGCAATGATATTGTAATCCGTTTTGATAAAGGTGAACTTGAGCATTACCCTGCAATTACTGCAATGTTTGCTCATCGGACTCTCCCTGATCGTGACTTCAGTAAGTTGCTCACTTCTGATGCCAAAGGCATGTATCGCTTCACTCTAAAACAAGAGCTTCAAGGCCCATGGTTTATTGAGCTCACCCCTCATAATTCCGAGTGGCTTATTCAAGGACGAGTCGGCTTCCCATCGTCATCTCCAACCCAGCTAATGAATTAAGTAATATGTGCAAATCGTGTTATCACTGTGGTGAAGAAGTACCAGTCAACACGGACTACAACGTGGAAATATTAGGTGAAGTCCGCGATATGTGTTGCCCAGGATGTGAGTCCGTAGCACGTACCATTATCGAGAGTGGGCTTGTCTCCTATTACCAATATCGAACAGCGCCTGCTGAAAAAGCAGACTTAGTACCCGAGCAACTTCAAGCTTTGATTCATTACGATAATGAAGAAGTACAATCTGAATTTGTGCGAAATCGAGATAATCTATCCGAGGTGACACTGTCACTTGAAGGTGTATCCTGTGCTGCTTGTGCATGGTTGATTGAGAAGCAATTAACTAAAGAGCTTGGTGTCTATTCAATTCGTGTTAATACAACGACGAACCGAGCTCTACTTACATGGGATAAATCTAAAGCCCGGCTGAGTGAGTTACTTAGTATCATTCATCGATTAGGCTATAAGGCCGCACCTTTTGAAGCTGATAAACAAGAAGCTTCTTACCATCAAATGATGAAGCAATACCTTTACAGATTAGGCATCGCAGGTTTAGCAACTATGCAAGTTATGATGCTTGCAGTTGCATTGTACCTTGAGGTATTTGGTGATCTTGAACCAGAATTTAAAAGCTATTTCCGTTGGGTTAGCTTGATCTTCGCTACACCCGTGATGCTCTACTCTGCTCTACCTTTTTATCTTAACGCATGGCGTAGCTTGAGGAGCCGCACATTAGGCATGGATGTGCCGGTTTCTATTGCGATGATTTTTGCTTATTGCGCCAGTCTCGTTGCCACTGTCACGGAGCAAGGTGAAGTATTCTTCGAATCTATCTCCATGTTCGCTTTCTTTCTTTTGGTCGGGCGATTTCTTGAAATGCGAGCTCGCCGTAAAGCTGCGGCAGCAAGTGGTAATCTATTAAAGCTTATCCCAGCAATTGCCACGACACTTGATGGCGATCAGATCCCGGTCAAATCACTTAAAGTAGGCGATAAAATCCGTGTTCTACCTGGTGAGCACATTCCTGCCGACGGTAAAATCATCAAAGGGCGTGTTCATATTGATGAATCAATGCTGACAGGCGAATCTATTCCTGTTGTAAAACAAACCGATGATTTCGTGTATGCAGGAACACTAAATGGTGAAGAGTCTTTCGAGTTAGAAGTCACTTCTTCGAAAGCCGACTCTATGATTTCTAATATTGTACGCTTACAAGATGAAGCTCAGATGTCCAAACCTAAAATTGCTGAGGTTGCGGACATAGTTGCCCGTTATTTTGTCGGCGCGATCTTGATTATCGCAGCTGCTACCTGGTTTTTCTGGCATGACGCGAAACCTGAAGATGCATTTTGGATCATGCTTTCGGTTTTGGTCGCTACTTGTCCGTGTGCCCTATCCCTTGCCACTCCAACGGCTCTAACATGTGCAACGTCTCGTATGGGCAATTTTGGAATTTTGCTCCGTAAAAGCCACGTTTTTGAAACCTTGTGTAAAGTAAACCACCTTATTGTTGATAAAACCGGTACCTTGACTCATGGTGATATTGAAATAAGCGACGTGGAGATTATTGGAGATGTTAACAAGGAAGAAGCACTTGCTATTGCTGCGTCATTAGAGGCACATGCAAATCATCCTATAGCTCGTGCTTTTAAAGTGTATTCGAATCAAAACATCAACGTGACGGATGTAGAGAATGTAATTGGATCTGGCTTAAAAGGTATTTACGAAGGTGAGCCAGTTAAGATTGGTAGCGCTCAATTTGTGTTAAATGACGCCACCAACTTACATCCAAGCTCTGTTTACATGTCAATTAGTGGCAAACATGTTGCGACGTTTTCTTATCATGACCCTATTCGTACAGAAGCAAAGCTGTTTATTGAGCAGTTTAAAAAATCAGGTGTGAAAGTAACTTTGTTGACTGGCGATATTGAGCAAAATGCTCAAGCAGTTGCGACTAAAATTGGTATTTCAAATGTAGTTGCAGGTGCAAAACCGCAAGATAAACTTGCTTATTTAAAGGCACTTGAGAGCTCAGATATTACGATGATGATTGGCGATGGTATCAACGATGCCCCAACTCTGGCTGGTGCTCACTTATCTATTGCTATGGGGGGCGGCGCCGATGTTGCAAAAGCGTCAGCAGATATGGTGCTTTTAGGTGACCAGCTTGATCGTGTCTTAAAAGCTCGATATTTGGCACTGAGAACTCGCAAAATTATTCGTGAAAACCTAGCTTGGTCTCTTGGGTATAATTTATTGATATTGCCTCTCGCTGTTGCTGGGCTTGTTGCTCCTTATATTGCAGTTGTTGGTATGTCTGCAAGCTCAATTATTGTAATATCGAACTCGCTACGTTTGCTAAAGGAACAAGACCGCTAATGGAAAGTTTGTATATATTGATCCCTATTGCTATTGCGTTGGTTTGTGTGGCGGTAGCCGTATTTTTATGGGCTGTGAAAAGTGAACAGTTTGAGGATCTAGAACGCCAAGGTCACAACATTTTGTTTGATGAAGATGAAAAGAACGATAAGTCATGACACCTGATTGGATTGGTGCGTTTTTCGTTGGTTTGATCGGTGCGGGCCATTGTATGGGGATGTGTGGAGGTATTGCCTCTTTGCTATCTTCTTCCAAGCCTCACCCTACAATTCCTCTGTTTTATAATTTGGGGCGACTTATTAGCTACGCTCTATTTGGTTTTATCATCGGGGGGGCTGTCGCGTCCGTCGCAGAATTTAGCCAAATTAATAATGTACTGGCTTGGTTAAGACTACTTACTGCATTGTTTATGATTTTATTGGCTTTGTATATCGGTCGTTGGTGGCACGGACTACTCGCTATCGAAAAATTAGGGCAATATTTGTGGCGGTACATTTCCCCTGCGGGTAAGTTTTTTCTTCCGTTGAAAAGCCCTTTTTATGCGCTGCCCTTTGGTTTCATTTGGGGATGGCTCCCATGTGGGCTCGTGTACTCTATGCTCACTTGGGCGGCGGTTTCAGGTAGCTCAATTAGCGGTAGCTTAGTTATGCTCAGTTTTGGCTTAGGCACCCTACCTGCGATGCTATTCGTCAGTTATGGAGCCTCGCATTTACACAAATTGCAACAAAATCTCTATTTCAGAAATATTGGTGCTCTGGTTATTCTTATTTACGGCATTCATACAGCGTATGGATCGGTTAAATTACTCGCACTTAGTTGATAGATATCTGTTTTAGGGCACCTTTTTTAGCTGTCCTTTATAGGTAATGGATGCTAAAATATTGATGTATATCAAATAGTGAAAGGTTATTATGATTTCTGAAAAGCCTGCAACCAAACGCATTCAATCTGGTGGTTGTGCTATCCATTGTCAGGATTGCAGTATTAGTCAGCTTTGTATCCCATTTACACTTAATGAGTCTGAGCTCGATCAATTAGATCAGATCATTGAGCGTAAAAAGCCGATACAAAAAGGTCAGGAGCTTTTTAAAGCTGGTGACGAGCTGAAATCTCTATATGCGATTCGTTCTGGAACAATAAAAAGTTACACCATCACGGAACAAGGCGATGAACAAATCACAGCTTTTCATCTTGCCGGAGATTTAGTGGGCTTTGATGCGATTACCGGTGATGCTCACCCTAGTTTCGCTCAGGCTTTAGAAACCTCGATGGTATGTGAAATACCCTATGAAATCCTAGATGACTTATCAGGAAAGATGCCGAAACTGCGTCAGCAAATCATGCGTTTAATGAGTAATGAAATAAAAGGTGATCAAGAAATGATCCTTTTACTTTCAAAGAAAAATGCTGAAGAACGACTTGCCGCATTTTTGTATAACCTTTCTACTCGCTTTTCTCAGCGTGGCTTTAGTCCGAGAGAATTTCGTTTAACAATGACTCGTGGCGATATTGGTAACTACCTTGGTTTAACAGTAGAAACCATTAGTCGTCTACTAGGTCGTTTCCAGAAATCTGAAATTCTAAGTGTTAAAGGCAAATACATCACTATTTTGGATCACGATGCTCTTATGGAACTTGCAGGCGTATCCAAAGAATCGTAATTAAGTCAATGATGTAGCTCTAAGCTGAGCTACATCATACTTCTCCTAAAATCCTTCCGTTTTTTCTAAAACTCTTAATTGAATTAGGCTACATTAGTCATATGACTCAACTCTCTGTAAGGAGTTCATATGAGCATTTATAATAAAATATTAGTTGTTGCAGACGTTAATCGTGACGAACAACCTGCTTTAGCCCGAGCAATGCAATTAGCTGCCAAAAGTCGTTCCCCTAGTCGAGTGACTTTCTTCCTTTCTATTTACGACTTTTCTTATGATATGACATCCATGTTATCGATCGACGAGCGTGATGCGATGCGTCGAGGTGTGATCCACCAAAGGGAACAGTGGATGAGAAACATCGCTAAGCCCTACATGAATAAAGAAGTCGAGTTTAATATTGTAGTGGTTTGGCATAATCGGCCTTACGAAGCCATTATTGCTGAGGTGTTTGCTGGTGAGCATGACATCGTGATCAAAGGAACACGTAAACATGACATCTTGGAAGCGGTTATCTTTACTCCAACAGACTGGCATCTATTGAGGAAGTGCCCTTCTCCTGTTCTTCTGGTTAAAAACGAAGAATGGCCGGATAACGCTAGCATACTTGCTTCCGTTCATGTTGGATCAGAAAATGACACCCATATCGACTTAAACGATATCATGGTCGAACAATTAACCAATATCTCAGGGCGTCTTGGCGCAAAACCTTATTTAGTAAACGCCTATCCTGTAACCCCGGCTAATATTACGATTGAGTTGCCTGAATTTGATCCAACTACCTATACCGACGCGGTAAGAGGACACCACTTAACGGCCATGAAGTCATTACGACAAAAACATGGTTTTGACGAGGAACAAACCATAGTAGAACAAGGTTTGCCTGAAGATATTATTCCCGAGGTAGCCGAAAAGCTAAATGCTGCGATGGTTATTATTGGTACCACAGGGCGCACAGGATTATCTGCAGTCTTTATAGGAAACACAGCAGAGCACGTCATTGATAAGATTAATTGTGACGTATTAGCACTGAAACCTTTGGGGTATATCAGTCCTTTGGACCCAAAAACTGCGATTTAGCGTAACCATCCCTGACAAAATCCCCTCATTCGAGGGGATTTTTTATTTAGTGGTGATTAGAACTGGCATATAGGCAATTTATCCGTATCATACGCACTTCATTTTGTTTTGATGATTTATAAGACAGCAAGTAATGACAGAGCATACTCAAGAGCGCACTAAAGCTCAGCAATACAACTTTAATAAGCTTCAAAAACGTATTCGTCGTAATACTGGTCAAGCCATTCAAGACTTTAATATGATCGAAGATGGTGATCGTATTATGGTTTGCTTATCAGGCGGTAAGGATAGCTTTACTATGCTTGATATCTTGATGAGTTTGCAAAAAAGTGCACCGATCTCTTTCTCATTAGTTGCTGTTAATCTTGACCAAAAACAGCCAGGGTTCCCTAACCATATTCTGCCTGAGTATCTTGAGTCTTTAGGTGTTGAATATAAGATTGTCGAAGAAGACACCTATTCAATAGTGCAGGATAAGATCCCGGAAGGAAAAACAACCTGTTCCCTATGTTCCCGCCTTCGCCGAGGTATTTTGTACCGTACAGCGAAAGAGCTTGGAGCGACAAAAATTGCTTTAGGCCATCACCGTGATGACATTCTTGAAACCCTATTCTTGAATATGTTCCACGGTGGGAAAATGAAAGCGATGCCACCTAAGCTAGTGTCTGATAATGGTGAGCATGTGGTGATTCGTCCTTTGGCATATTGTCGCGAAAAAGACATCATCAAGTATTCCGAGATGCGTGAGTACCCAATTATTCCATGTAATCTATGTGGCTCTCAACCGAACTTGCAACGTCAAAACATCAAGCAAATGCTTAACGACTGGGACAAGCGTTTCCCGGGTCGAATTGAGACAATGTTCCGAGCGATGCAAAACGTAGTTCCTAGCCACCTTGCTGATTTTGATTTATTTGATTTTAAATCAATCGATAAGGATTCCGGAGTGATTAACGGTGGTGACATCGGCTTTGATAAAGAAGATATTCAAGCTCAACCTGTTGTTGATGAAGACCAAGTTCAAGAGTTTGACCCACGTCTTCAGTTAAATGTAACGAATCTATAAAAAAGGCGACCATATGGTCGCCTTTTTCATTTTCCGAACTCTACTTTTTTGCATTAGGTAAATATGGGAGTACTCTAATTGTGGCTTGAGGCAGAGTCATAAAACCACCTTTTCCAATATCCTTGAGCGCTACTTGAGCTTTACCATATCGAATTTCTATTTGCTGACCGCCAGAAAGATCAATGTAAGAATTAAGCTGATTAGCAAATTCTAATGTCACGCCTTCAACGTCTGGGGTGAACCAACTTGAAAACATGCCACCCAAATCTTCAAGTATGGTTTGCATTTGAGGCATCAGTTTTTCAACCTCTTCGTAGGTTACTTTTCCGTCAAAAGGTACTTTGGTCATGACAACCATTGAGAAGTCACATCGCTTGTCTTTAGGTGTTTGGACAAAGACTAACGGATTAGCCTGACGCAAGTTGCTATCTAGGGGAACTAATAGTTCTTTAGCCGGAGAAATAGATAACTCTTCATAGTGCTCTTCTTTCTCCATCCAAGCTTTTTCGATATCACACAATTGTTTTGTTTTCGCGTCAATAAAGAAAAAACCAATTTTAATATCATCATGGCCTTCTTTTGAATTCGCTTTCATTTGAGTGAAAAGCTTAGAGTAGGTAAACATGTATTCTTGAGCTGAAACTGGCGCGATTGCACCAAGCATCGAGGTGAGCAGTAAGGCTAACGTCACTTTTTTCATTATTTGCATTCTACTGTTTTAATTCCAAAGCACTTCATTATGCCGAATCATCGCTTGTAAATCGTTGACGTATGCCTCACCTCGCTCTGAGTACTTTAATAAACCTTTAGTAAGAGCGATCGCAGCTTGAGTGTCTGTGAGGCTCTTTTTATTCATATGCCGCTTATAACGAATTTCGCGAAGCTCATAATAAGCATTGTTGCGGTTTACATTCATAAAATACCCATGTATTGATTCTTGTACTGAATGAAACTTAGCAACCTCGTGTGTTTTTCCTTCCGCTCGTTGTTGTGGGATTAAGCCACAACCGCGTTGATAACACCATTGACCAAAATAGTTGTTTGCTTTTGTAGCAAACCTAGAAGTGCCCCAAGCTGATTCATTAGCGGCTTGGATTAGTACGAGCGCCTCAGGTAATACATCGATACGATGGAGCATTCGATTGAGCCATATTCGGTCGATACCGTCTTCAGGCAGTGGCATATGGTATAAATGTCCTAGCCTTTTGGCATATAACATGTCGTCATTAGAGAGCGTCATCTTGTCAAAGTGTTCTTCTATTCGCTCTAATCGACTTCGTTCTTTTAAGATTCGTTGATTCTCGAGTGCAATGCCGGGACGAAGATAATTGAAAAAGGCCTGCTTTTTGAGCTTTGAGCCTGAGTACTGTTTGAAATCCGGCGCATTGCCGACATTCGCAGCGACCAAGTCTGTCGATCGAAGTATGTCTGAGCTTGTCCAATTATCTTCGAGGGTAAACTCGTAGCGGTAAAACGCAAAGCTGGCCATAAGGCCAGCAATAACAATGAGAAGACGTTCAGATTTATGCATTAAACACCTGTGAGTCGTCATCTCCATCTTTGGGTTTACCAGAAGCGACAATCTTGAGCCTAATACCGAACATGTTTCGATAGATGATGCCCTTCACATGGAAGAAGAATGGCAACACAAAGATAAGACCAATTCCGTAAAACATTGCTCCTATGATAAACATCATGGTGACAATCAAGTAGATACCCGCAAGTGGTATTATCTTTTTATTCACGGCACGTAGCGACAACAACAGTGATTGCATTGGTGGAATTTGCTTCTCACATATCAGCAGGATTGAATTACTGAACGCAAGTGACAGGTACATCGATAAGAATGGAAGGAGCATTCCTGCAATTCCTTGTAACGTCAGGCTAAACAATGTTGCCAAAATGACAGGAATAGTATGTTGGAGCCCTTTTCCGATATGTTTTGGTTTGGTTTTCAAACCAGCAGAATGGCTCATTGCCATCAAACATATGCCGGCATAAATTGGAGCGCTGACCACTTCATAGCTAAAGTTGGCGACGAAGATAGCAGAAATAATACGTTCATCAAATGCTTCTGGATTTTGAAGCGCGTTTAAAATAACGGATGGATCGCCAAGCTGCAGCTTAAGTGCAATATAAAAAATGGCAAGTTGTACCGCGAGGAGAATGACAATAGAAGGAGAGAATGAAAGGAAGTTTTTCATTGTATGATTCCATGCTTCTCTCAGAACATCACTGGCTTTGAGCTTATAGTCCCCAGAGATAGCCTGCTCTATACTTCCACCTAAATTAAAATCTTTTTCGATATCATCGTTCATTATTGAATCCGGTATCCTATTCCTAGAATAAGAAAGACTAACTAAAAGTTACGTGCATTATACTTAAAAGCTAACAACTTAAAATCGCAATACAATCAGGCGCTTGCTTTCTCGGTTTTTTGGTTGATAATTAACCACCTGCCGCACCAATTGAGCCTTTAAATAAGTATGGTAAGAAATGTTTACTTTTACCTGCAAAATTTTTTGTGTTTCAAGGTAAGAAAATACTTTGAATTCACAGTTTTGGTGATTATGATGCGCGCCTCTATTTATGTAACTACAGGTCATTATTTAAGACTGAGATAGTGGCCCATGTGGGAGAAAAACAGACGTTGAACGCTAAACAACACGCAGGACAACCAGTTATTCGCTTAACTGGCATCAACAAAAGTTTCGATGGTAAGGAGATCATCGGCAATTTTAACCTTGATGTTAATCATGGTGAGTTTTTAACGATTTTGGGTCCATCAGGTTGTGGTAAGACAACGGTTTTAAGGATGATCGCGGGTTTTGAAACCGCAGATAATGGTCAGATCCTTTTAGATGGTCAGAATGTTACTCAGCTACCTGCAGAGCAAAGGCACGTCAATACTGTTTTTCAAAGCTATGCACTATTCCCTCATATGACCGTTTTTGAAAACGTTGCATTTGGTCTACGCATGCAAAAAGTTCCGGCTCAGGATATCGAACCTCGAGTGATGGAAGCATTACGCATGGTACGCCTTGAAAAAATGGCACAACGCAAACCGCATCAGCTTTCTGGTGGTCAGCAGCAACGTATCGCTATCGCTCGCGCTGTTGTGAACAAACCTAAAGTGTTGTTGCTTGATGAGTCGCTCTCTGCTCTGGATTATAAACTGCGTAAACAGATGCAAATCGAACTGAAGCAATTGCAACGTCAATTAGGCATTACCTTCATATTCGTTACTCACGACCAAGAAGAAGCTCTCTCGATGTCAGACCGCATCATTGTTATGCGTGAAGGGGTTATTGAGCAAGATGGCTCTCCTCGTGAGATTTACGAAGAGCCTAAAAACCTGTTTGTCGCTCGTTTTATCGGTGAAATCAACGTGTTTAATGCAACGATGATTGAGCGTATTGATGAAAAGCGCATTCGCGCTGAAATCGAAGGGGTTGAGTCGGTTGTTTATTATGATAAACAGGCTCATGCTGGCGATAAATTGCAAGTGCTGCTTCGCCCGGAAGATTTACGCATTGAAGAGATCAAAGAGTCTGAAGAAAAAGGTATCGTCGGACACGTTACCGAGCGCACTTACAAAGGCATGACTCTGGATTCTGTAATTGAACTGGAATCCGGCATGCGTGTGATGGTTAGTGAGTTTTTCAATGAAGATGATCCTGATGTCGATCACTCTCTTGGTCAAAAAGTCGCTATCACTTGGGTTGAGAGCTGGGAGGTAGTGTTAAATGATGAGCACAAAGCTTAATCTGCAAAATGCCATTATCGCCCTCATTGTTGGTTGGTTAGGTTTATTTGTATTAGTGCCTAACTTGATGATCATTGGCACTAGTTTCTTAACTCGTGATGAAGCGAATCTCATTGAGATGACCTTCACCTTAGATAACTACTTGCGTTTGATGGATCCGCTGTACGTTAAAGTATTGTGGCATTCATTCTACATGGCGATTATTGCGACCCTAATTTGTTTAGTGATTGGTTATCCTTTTGCTTACATTGTCGCGAAAATGCCTGCGAAGTGGCGTCCTATTATGCTGTTTTTAGTGATAGTACCTTTTTGGACTAACTCACTTATTCGTACTTATGGCTTAAAAATTGTACTTGGAACACAAGGTATTCTGAATAAAGGCTTGTTAGCTCTAGATATTATCGATAAGCCCTTACGTCTAATGTATACCGAAACAGCAGTAATGATTGGCTTGGTCTACATTTTGTTGCCGTTTATGATTTTGCCGCTGTATTCCGCGATTGAGAAGCTTGATGATACTTACATCGAAGCTGCTCGAGATTTAGGGGCGAATAAACTACAAACACTGACAAAAGTCGTCTTGCCGTTAACCATGCCAGGTATTATTGGTGGCTGCTTATTGGTACTGCTCCCTGCTCTTGGGATGTTCTACATTGCTGACTTACTAGGCGGCGCCAAGAACTTGTTAATTGGTAACGTTATTAAGAGCCAAGTACTGAATGCACGTGATTGGCCATTTGGTGCTGCAACCAGTATAGCTCTGACGATTGCGATGGCTGTGATGCTCTATGCCTACTATCGCGCTGGCAAATTATTGAATAAGAAAGTGGAGCTAGACTAATGGGACGCACAGTTAGATTTAGCTTTATGACGTTGGTATATGCATTCTTGTATTTACCTATCATCGTCTTGATCGTGAACTCCTTTAATGCCAATAAATTTGGTATGAAATGGGGCGGATTTACAACGAAATGGTATGAGACGCTGGTCAATAACGACAGCTTAATGCAAGCGGCATGGCACTCACTGAATGTAGCTGTGTTTTCCGCAACGGCAGCAACAATTATTGGTAGCCTGACGGCAGTCGCCCTATTCCGTTATTCATTTAAAGGAAAAGGTCTTGTCAACGGTATGTTGTTTGTTGTGATGATGTCTCCAGACATCGTGATGGCGATTTCTCTGTTGGCGCTGTTTTTGGTGTTAGGTGCGCAACTGGGCTTTTTCACCTTGTTGATTGCTCACATTACGTTTTGCTTGCCATTTGTGGTGGTCACGGTATACAGCCGACTCAATGGCTTTGATGTAAAAATGCTGGAAGCGGCAAAAGATCTCGGAGCAAGTGAATGGGTAATTTTGAAGCAAATCATCTTGCCATTAGCAAAACCAGCAGTTGCTGCGGGATGGCTACTTAGCTTCACGTTGTCGCTTGATGACGTCATCATTAGCTCGTTCGTGACAGGTCCAACGTATGAAATCCTTCCATTGAAGATTTACTCGATGGTAAAAGTGGGAATTTCACCGGAGGTTAATGCCCTAGCAACTGTCATGTTAATCGTTTCTCTTGTGCTTGTTGTGACCTCACAATTACTGGCAAGGGAGAAAGTGGAGTAATTCACTATTAAACTCTAAGCATCCATGCTTAGGTTTACCACGAAACAGAATGGCAAAGTGCCATTCTGTTTTTCTATCTAGCGCCGCTATTACTAAGGCGGTGACGTTTGGTTTGGAGCTAACGTAAATGAAAAAATGGGCTACTTTATTAGCTGGTAGTGCATGTGCGCTTTCACTGTTCTCAGGTTCAGTTGCAGCGGACGAAAATAAAGAACTGGTATTTATGAACTGGGGGCCGTATATCAACAGCGACCTGCTGGAACAATTTACTAAGGAAACTGGCATCAAAGTTATTTATTCCACCTATGAATCGAATGAAACTTTGTATGCAAAGCTAAAAACACACAATCAAGGTTATGATTTGGTGGTTCCATCCACATACTTCGTCTCTAAGATGCGTGATGAAGGCATGCTTCAGAAAATCGACAAGTCGAAACTGAGCAACTTTAAGAATCTAGATAAAAACTATCTAGATAAACCTTACGATCCAAACAATGACTACTCTATCCCACACGTTGTTGCGATCACGGGCTTAGCCGTCAATACCGATATGTATGATCCAGAAGATTTTCAAAGCTGGGCTGACTTATGGAAGCCTGAGCTGGAAGGCCAAATCATGCTGATGGATGATACTCGTGAAGTGTTCCATATTGCTCTTCGTAAGTTGGGTTACTCAGGCAACACTACGGATGAAAAACAAATCGATGAAGCTTATGCAGAACTACGTAAGCTGATGCCAAATGTGCTGGTCTTTAACTCAGATAACCCTGGTGCACCTTACATGTCTGGCGAAGTCGGTGTTGGTATGCTTTGGAATGGCAGTGCTGCTGCAGCGCAAAAAGAAGGGCTAGCAATTAAACTGGTTTTCCCTAAAGAAGGTGGCATCGGTTGGGTTGATAACTTTGCCATTTCATCAGGCGCTAAAAACGTAGAAGCGGCCCATAAGATGATCGATTTCTTACTGCGCCCAGAAATTGCTGAGCAGATTTCTCGTGACACGGGTTACCTCACCGCGGTTGCAGAATCCAATGCGAAATTCAAAGACGTTGCTCCACTGTTCCCTTCGCAGGAAGACCTAGACCGTGTGGAATGGCAGGCCGCTGTCGGTGATAAAACCGTGAAATATGAAGATTACTTCCTCAAGTTAAAAGCAGGCCAGTAAGCAAGCGAACTCAGATAAAATAGGCAGCTTTTGCTGCCTATTTTTCTTATTGGCTGATATAATTAACGGCTGTTACATTTATCTTCACGATAAAACTTTCATAACGGTTGCGGAGCGTTACTTGGATGTACGTCAGGAAATCTCTGCACACATAAAACGGAAAAGTAATGAAAAGTAAAATCTACGCAAGCGCACTTTGCGCAGCGACCCTAATCGCTTCTCCTGCAATGGCTGCTGATCAAGAACTCTATTTTTACAACTGGTCTGAATATATTCCAAATGAAGTTCTTGAAGACTTTACAAAAGAGACAGGAATTAAAGTTCGCTACTCTACGTATGAGTCTAATGAAAGTATGTATGCCAAGCTTAAGACTCAGGGTTCGGGCTATGATTTGGTAGTACCGTCTACCTACTTCGTATCTAAGATGCGCAAAGAAGGCATGCTTCAGCAAATCGACAAAGCGAAACTATCTCACTTCTCAGATTTAGACCCTAATTTTTTAAACAAACCTTTTGACCCGAACAACAACTACTCTATCCCTTATATCTGGGGTGCGACAGGCATTGGCATCAATGCTGACATGTTAGATAAGTCATCGGTCACGAAATGGGATGACTTTTGGGACAGTAAGTGGGAAGGTCAGCTTATGTTGATGGATGACTCACGTGAAGTGTTCCACATTGCGTTGACTAAGCTAGGCTACTCGCCAAACACAACAAACCCAGATGAAATTAAAGCGGCTTATGAAGAGTTGAAAAAACTAATGCCAAACGTATTAGTGTTCAATTCAGATTTCCCTGCCAACCCTTATTTAGCCGGTGAAGTTTCATTGGGTATGCTGTGGAATGGCTCTGCTTACATGGCACGCCAAGAAGGTGCATCAATTGACATTATCTGGCCTGAAAAAGGTACGGTATTTTGGATGGATAGCTTAGCAATCCCTTCTGGTGCTAAAAATGTTGAAGCGGCACATAAAATGATCGACTTCTTACTTCGCCCTGAAAACGCAGCAAAAATTGCGTTAGAAATCGGCTACCCAACACCAGTGAAAACTGCGCATGACCTATTACCTAAAGAGTTTGCGAATGATCCGATGATCTTCCCTCCGCAGAAAGTAATGGACAGTGGTGTTTGGCAAGATGAAGTTGGTGAAGCGAGCGTGCTTTATGACGAGTACTTCCAGAAATTGAAAGTGGATAACTAAGTAATTCCATTTACACTTAATAAAGCGGCTTATGCCGCTTTATTTGTTTTCACGTTGATTAGGATAGAATGTACAGACTTACCCTTTTATTCGTTTCCCTTCTAATTGCAGTATCGTTTGCGATGCTACTGCTCAGCCATTATGTCGACATAGATTCGCAATATGATCTGTTGTTTGAGACCAATACCCTACTTCTGGTTTGTTATCTAAG
The DNA here is from genome assembly GCF_040869035.1 of Vibrio sp. NTOU-M3. NCBI lineage: Bacteria > Pseudomonadati > Pseudomonadota > Gammaproteobacteria > Vibrionales > Vibrionaceae > Vibrio > Vibrio sp. NTOU-M3. The sequence goes on along the minus strand of NZ_CP162100.1, from coordinate 1,639,917 downwards.
CTTTGTGTCTCGTGAGGCATTAAAAAATAATCGGACAATACGTATTGGCGTCACGTTGCTCATCATTAACAGCGCCTACGAAGTCATTACGGAAATTACTTACTTTAACTTGATTGCAAATGACTACCCAATGATCGATTCCATCATGGAAGATGGGTTGCTACAGCTTTCATTTTTGCTGATTGCATTTGGTATTACTAACACGGTTAAGCGTATACAAGAGCGCGCGAATATTGATGAACTAACGGGGTTATACAATCGTAAGAAGCTCAGAGCAATCACCCTCAATGAATTCGACTTAATCTATATCGATTTAGATGGGTTGAAGCATATAAATGACACTAAGGGGCATTTGGCTGGGGATTTGTTGATCGTTCGTTTTGCGCAAGTGCTGGCAAATAATATCAACCGACGAGAGCAAGCATTTCGCCTCGGTGGTGATGAGTTTGCTATCACCGTTCAGCCGGGACGTTCTGTTGAATTTATCTGTAGTATACAAGAAGAGCTTTTCAGCGAAAAAATTCGGTTTAGCTATGGTATTGAACGTACAACGCGCGATAACTTAAATGCTGCTCTTGAGAAAACGGACCAAGCGATGTATGAAATGAAACACTCCCAACGTCAGCGTTGAGAGTGTTGTAATGAATTAGGCTTGTTTTTGCGAAGGAGATTGGAGTGCGAGAATATCTTCTACCAACTTTGGGACCTCAATGCTTGCTCGTCCGTATCGTTTTTCTTCAAACTCACTTTCTACCGCACTTGGTTCAAGGTTCAGCTCAATGGTATGGGCACCGTGCATTTTCGCATCGTGAACAAACCCTGCGGCAGGATATACAACGCCAGAGGTGCCAATAGAGATAAATAAATCGGCTTCTTCTAACGCTGCGTAGATATCACCCATACGAAGTGGCATTTCTCCAAACCAAACGACATGAGGCCGCATTTGCGAGGGTATTTGGCAACAATGGCATAGGTCACCCGTATTAATGTCTCCCGTTTCCTCAATAACTTGGTTGGACTCACTGCATCTAGACTTTAGTAGTTCCCCATGCATGTGGATGACATTGTTGCTGCCCCCTCTTTCATGAAGGTTGTCGATGTTCTGAGTAATGATGGTCACTTTCCCATCAAGTTCTTGTTCCAGCCTCCCAAGCGCGATATGAGCAGCATTTGGTTTAATCGATTGTTCCTGTAGTTTTTGTCTTCTCAAGTTGTAAAATTCTTGTACAAGATCTGGGTTACGATTGAAACCTTCTGGTGTTGCGACATCTTCAATTCGGTGGTTCTCCCATAAACCATCTTGTGCTCGAAATGTCTGAATGCCAGACTCAGCAGAGATCCCCGCTCCGGTTAAGATGACAATATTTTGGTAAGGGAAATTCATACGACGTCCTTGTGGTTTGCTTATCTTCAAAGTTTAGCATCTTGGAGATAACAACAGTAGCAGTATGGGTTTAGACGTTGGTCGCATAAGGTGAGGAGAAAACAAGCTTATACAAACCAAATGTTCTTATAAAACTTCTCCGACGCTACATAGAGGTATGTAGGATAAATAAAAAGCCCCAGAGGTTTTCTGGGGCTTGGTGCTTTATAAGTTTGGTCCGGTTGAAGGACTGTGAGGTTGGTTATTTCTCAATTGCTGCATGCCTTGGAACATACGGATAAACCAGACGATAATGGCCAAAACCGCAAATATCATACCTATGTACGGAATCACATAGGCAACAGTATCAATCAAAGAACTATGTAACCAATAATCGCTCACACCAACTAGCACGCCATTTGATGTTGCAACTGTTACGATCAACACAACAAAGAACGTTAAGTAAAGGAAAAAGGTACGAATTAACCCATAGTAATGAGAGTCAATAATGTCTCCATCTTCACCTTTATCCAACCGATAGCCCGCATAGATGATGGCAATAACACCTGAAATCAGAAACGTAAACGGTGTTAAGCAACTTAAGATATACGCTACCCAAATCCCATTATGAGGTTTGTTCATTTGTATGCGCTCCTTTGACTGCTTGATTATCGGTTTCTGGGCCTTTTGCTTTCATCTCTTCGTACCAAAGATCGTGGTGCTCTTTTGCCCACGTCTCATCGACTTCACCAGTGACCATCCCCTCAAGTGCACCTTCCATACCGAACAGACCGATATAGATGTGGAAAATGAAACCACAAATTAGGATCAGTGCAGACAGCATGTGTAGCAGGTTCGATAGCTCCATATCTCGACGCGTTTGGCCAAAGATTGGGAAATCAAGAACCAAGCCACTAATAGCCGCAACAGCGCCAAAAGCAATCAACAGCCAGTAGATCGCTTTTTCACCACCATTGGAGAAACCTGCTGAAGGATGTGTTCCTTTATGTTTACCAACCATGCCGCCCATTTTCATAAACCAACGTACATCAGTCATTGTCGGGATAGACTTACGCCACCACTTAAGCAGCACAAGGATTAGCAACACAAAGAACAGCGGGCCCATGTAGTTATGATATTGCTTCGCTAGCATCACAACAAAGCCCCAAAATTCAGTTGGTACGTAAGGCTTTAAGAAGTGTTTGCCGTAAACAAGCATTAAGCCGCTAAAAGCTAGCGTTAGGAAGGTAAACGCCATGCTCCAGTGAAGCGCCCTGTCCATACGAGACCAACGCTTCAGCTTTTTGCCCGTTCTTGGCTTACTTAGCATCAGTGGGCCAACAAAAATGTATGCCAGTGCCACCATAGTAATACTGCCAAAAATAGCAACGGCACCTGCTGGCGACATCCATTTTTCTTTTAGTATGTACCACGTTTCTCCAGGAGTACTGATTAGCACACCATGCTCAGGAAACTGAGACGTAGTGTAACCTTCTTGCCCCTCTTTTACCTGACGCCAGAAATCCGCACCAGCTAATTGAGTCATTTCTTTCTGCGCGGACTGGGAGCTATTCTCTTGTGCGGAAGCTGGAAGCGAAACCGCAAGAAGCAATGCTGTCACTAAGGACAGCATTGCAAGAGAAGCACGTTTAAACACATTTAACATGACTTTCTCCACGATTAACTTTTCGTCGCATCGTAAGACAGGTCTTCACCATCAGTCCAACCTGCCCCTTTCGCACCACGCTCTACAACACGTTGACGGAAAATGTCGGAGACCTTTTCTGCATCACCGGCAAGCAATGCTTTGGTTGAACACAATGACGCACACATCGGTAGTTTGCCTTCAGCAATACGGTTTGCGCCGTACTTTTTACGCTCGTCTTCAGAGCCAGCTTCTGTCTCAGGACCGCCAGCACAAAAAGTACATTTGTCCATCTTACCACGCTCACCAAAAGCGGCTTGCTTAGGAAACTGAGGCGCACCAAATGGACACGCAAATAAGCAATATCCACAACCGATACAAAGATCTTTATTGTGTAACACAATGCCATCTTCTGTGTGTTCAAAACAGTCTGCAGGACACACTGCCATACAAGGAGCATCAGTACAGTGCATACAAGCTACTGAGATTGAGTTTTCACCCGGCTCGCCATCGTTGAGTGTTACAACGCGACGGCGCTGAATGCCCCATTCAAGCGCATCGTCGTTTTCGTTTTTACATGCAGTGACACAACCATTACATTCGATGCAGCGTTTGGTGTCACAAAGGAATTTCATTCTAGCCATTTCGGGACTCCTTACGCTTTGCGAATGTTACATAGGGTGACTT